>CAIQJJ010000001.1 GCA_903872065.1 uncultured Anaerolineales bacterium
TCGGGTTTGTTCGGCGAGGCGGGGTTGAGTTTTTCCTGCAAGCGCTCATTGAGCACCGTCACGCCTGCCGGCCCGCGGTAGACCGGCGCCAATACCTGGATATCGCGCAAGGCATCCAGGTTGAATTTCTGGGGGATTCTCTCGGCCACCACCTGTACCACCCAATCAGCAGCCTGAGCAGCATCTTCGGCGGGGAACAGGAAGAAATCCTGGCTGTCTTTTGAAATTGCCGGCATTTTTCCCTGGTTGATCAGGTGGGCGTTGGTAATGATCTGGGAGCCAGCCGCCTGGCGGAAGATGGTTGTCAGCCGGGTGACCGCTACAACGCCGCTGGCGATGATGTCGCGCAGCACATCCCCCGCGCCAACCGATGGCAGTTGATCCACATCTCCCACAAACAACACATGCGTGCCAGGCCGGAGGGCTTTGAGCAAGTGGTTGGTCAGGAGCAGGTCGAGCATCGAGGCTTCATCCACCACCAGGAAATCCACCTCGAGAGGATTGTCTTCGTTGCGCTTGAAACCAAGTGTGGGATTGGGTTCGAGCAGGCGGTGAATGGTGCTGGCGGGATGCCCGGTGGCTTCGGAGAGCCGCTTGGCCGCGCGCCCGGTGGGGGATACAAGTGCAAAGTTTTTATGCTGCGCTTCGAGGGCGGCAATCAGCGCCTTCAGGCAGGTGGTCTTGCCCGTGCCGGGGCCGCCGGTCAGGATGCTGACGGCTGAATTCAAGGCCACCTGGACAGCGGATTGCTGCTCCGCAGACAAGGTTTGGTCGGGGAAGGAGATTTGGTGAGTCGAGGTCGGCGCGCCGGCAAGGGCTTTCAAGCGTTCCGCCACCCCTTTTTCGCCAAAATAAAGCGGTGTCAGGTAGATGACCGGCAGCCCATTTTTCTCTGACTCACTGGATGACGGGAGCATTTCGGTGCGTATGCGCTCTTCCCGCACCAATCTTTCCAGGGCCGGCGGGATCAATTCCGGGGCAACGCCCAGAAGCTCGATGGCGCGCGCGCCCAGCATTTCGCGGGGAGCGTAGACGTGACCATCGTTGATCATTTCATTCAGAGCGAACACAATCCCGGCTTCGATGCGCGAGGGATGTTCCGGCGGCAGGCCCAGGGCCTGGGCAATGCGGTCGGCGGTTTTAAAGCCCACGCCGTAAATGTCACGTTCGAGCTGGTACGGGTTTTTCTGGACGGTTTCAAGCGCCTTGTCCCCATAAGTTTTGTAAATCTTGACGGCCAGGTTCGTGCTGACGCCGTGGCTGTGCAGGAAAAGCATGATCTCCTTGACCTGCTTTTGTTCCTGCCAGGCGGCAATGATCTTCCCGGTGCGGTCTGGCCCGATGCCGGGCACTTCCAGCAACCGTTCGGGCTGGCGCTCGATCACATCAAAGGTCTCTTCCTTGAATCGCCCGACAATGCGCTCAGCCATCTTCGGCCCAATCCCCTTGATCATGCCGGAACCCAAATAGCTCTCCATGCCGGCAACCGTGGCGGGCAGGGCCTGTTCGCAAACCTCCGCCTTGAACTGTGTGCCGTGTTTGGGATGGGAATCCCACAGACCTTGCAGTCGCAGATGTTCGCCAGGCGAAAGCTCCGGCAGGTTGCCCACCACAGTGGTCAAGCCATCGTAACTCAGGCCGGGAATACGCTGGCCACGTGAGACTTCCGGGCGCAGGCGCAGCACGGTATACCCGTTTTCCGGATTGTAGTAGGTGATGCGCTCAACCGAGCCAGACAGGGTATCCATCGCTGTAAGTATACCCGCCGCTTTGCCCTTTTCAGAGTGTGGTGCAACCTATATAATAAAAACAGAACGCGTGTTCTGTTTTGTATGAGTTGATATTTATAACAAATTTGTTATAATAGGAGTGTCATTCAATGTGGCAAATCTTCTTTTACGAAGATCATCGCGGCAAGAACCCTGTGCTGGAGTTCCTGGACAGCCTGCCCGCCCGGGATCGCGCTAAAGCCAATAACGCGCTGCGCCTGCTGGAAGAATTTGGAACAAACCTGACCATGCCCCATGCGCGCCGCATCGAAGGCCGGTTGTGGGAACTGCGTCCTGGCGACAACCGTCTGTTCTACTTTTTGCAATTGGATCGCAAATTTATCATCTTACACGGCTACCGCAAGCAAAGCATGAAAGCGCCTGAAAAAGAAATCGCCACCGCCCTGCGCAGGATGCAGGAATTGCTGGAGGAAAAATGAGCCCCGTTTCAAAAACGACTTTCAAAGACTGGCAGGATCAGCAACACCAGGATGCTGAATTTGTAGCTGAAAGCCTGGAGTTGGAAGCAGGCTACCAGATCGCGCGCCTTCGCCTGCTGCGCGGGCTGACCCAGGCGCAGTTGGCCGACATGGTGGGAACCCGCCAGCCATCCATCGCGCGCCTGGAAAACGGCAGCAGCGTGCCCAGCCTTTCCTTTCTGGAACGCATTGCCGAGGCGCTGGACGCCACCGTTGAAA
>CAIQJJ010000002.1 GCA_903872065.1 uncultured Anaerolineales bacterium
CTCCTGATCATTGTGGTGCAGCGCATCCAGGGCGATCTCGGCCAGCGAAACTGAGCGGCCATCCGGCGCCAGGGCCAGGCGGTTGGCGAGGCGGATATCGGCGGGGGTCAGTGCAGGATCAGCCAGCAGGCGAACAGCGCGCAGCTTAATGCGCCCGGCGGCCTGTTCAGCAGCTTTCACCGCCGCCGCGCCGGAAATGTAGGTGGTGCTGGAGGCGTAAGCGCCCTTATCGAAAGGAGTAAAATCGGTATCGGAGGAATAGACAATCATGTCTTCCAACGGAACGCCCAGGACCTCAGCCGCCATTTGGGCCAGAACGGTATCCGAACCTGTTCCCAGGTCGGTGGCGCCCACCAACAGATTAAACGAACCATCGTCATTCATCTTAATTGAGGCGCTGCCCATATCCAGGTAAGGAATGGCAGTGCCTTGCATCACCAGGGCAACGCCAATCCCTTTGCGCCGATTCGCAGAGGCCATCCGCCAGGCGGCATTGCCATATTTTTCATCCCAACCAATGGCGGCGCGCCCGCGCTGCACACAGTCTGCCAGGCCGCAGGTTTCAATCACCTCGGGGTGCGGCTCACGCCCCTCGCTCCAGGCGGTGCTGAAAGGATGGTATTCGCCGGCGCGCAAAGCGTTTTTCAGGCGAAATTCGAGCGGATCCAGATGCAAGGCATGGGCGATCTTTTCCAGATGACGCTCAACCGCCCAATATCCCTGGGGGACGCCGTAGCCGCGATAAGCCCCAGACGGGGGATGGTTGGTATAAACCACATCGGCATAAAAACGGATATTGGGAGCGAGGCGATAGGGGCCGTCCCCAACATATAAGGGCATGGATTTATGGCCGGTGTTGCCGGTGACGGTGAGGGCATGGCAGCCATAAGCCCCAGTATCTGAAAGGACGCGCATTTCGTTGGCAGTGATGGTACCGTCGGACTTGACGCCGGTCTTCATCCACAAGCGCATGGGATGGCGTGAGCGGGCGGCAATAAATTCTTCTTCACGGGTGTATTCATACAAGACCGGGCGCCGGGTGGCGATCGTCAAATGGGCGGCGACGTCTTCGATCAAGATTTCCTGTTTGCCGCCAAAGCCGCCGCCAATGCGCGGTTTAATCACGCGGATGCGCTTGATGGGCAGTCCTAGCACCGGGGCCAGGATGCGGCGGGCGTGAAAGGGCACCTGGGTGGAGGTGCGAATGACCAGGCGATCGTCTTCATCCCAATAGGTCAAGGCGACGTGCGGCTCAATATGAGCCTGCTGCACTTTGGGGACGGCATACTCGGCCTCGAAAATATGGTCAGCTTCTGCAAAACCCTTTTCCACACTGCCAATATCAATGCGAATTTCGGCGGCCAGGTTCTTGTGCGGGTTCGAGGCGGCAAAATTGACATATTCCGGCTCATCGTGAATGCACGGCGCGCCGGCCGACTGCGCCTGGGCGGGGTCAAGCAAGGGTTCGAGCAGTTCATACTCGACCTGGATCAAGTGCAGCGCCCGTTCGGCGATTTCAGGGGTCTCCGCAGCGACAAAGGCCACACGGTCGCCGACAAAACGCACCTTATTATCTAAAGAGAAAGAATCCAGCGGACCAGGAATGGGATCGGACTGCCCGGCGGTGGAATAGA
>CAIQJJ010000003.1 GCA_903872065.1 uncultured Anaerolineales bacterium
CCTCCCTCTTGCAGCGCCGCAGGGTAAAGATCAATCCCTGCCTGGCCTGGCGAGGCAGCCAATCCACCATCGGCTGCGTTTTGCGCGCTGGCGCAGGGCCAGTCAAAGCATTCGGCGACTGGAAAAGCCACGGGCGCGGCGCTCAATTGATCGGCGATAGACCAGAAACCCGTCGCCGCCTCCCACAGGTAGACTTGAAATGGCAGCCCTACCAGAACCAGGTACGCGCGCACCCATTGAAAATACGCCTGCGCGGCGGCTGTCAGCGGCATCCCTTCCGCCCAGAATGGGCCAAAGACACAGGCGCACAAAGCTGCATCTTTATCTAATAACGCCTTCACTCCGAGCAAATAGCGCATCACCGTCATAAAGCGTTTGCCGGGGTCGCCCTTGCGTAAATCAACCTCGTGATGACCGAGCAAATTGTTCGCCGTGACGCCGTAGCGCTTCATTAACGCTGCCAGCAGGCTCAATAGATTGGCAATTTGCTGATCTGGCGGAAAGTACGCTGGTTGATCGAAATCGTGGCCGGCGATCTCAATCGCGAGCGTTTGCAGGTTGGGGTCGCCCGGCGGGCCATCAAAAAAATCTTGCAAGATGGAGCGCCCGGCCGGCTGCCGGTAGCCCAACTCGTATAAAGCCCGCACAAAATACTGTTTCTTCTCACGATGGGCGGCGTAATCCAGTGGAATCATCAAATGGGAGGCGGCGTAGGGAACCCCGTTTTCATCTGGCGCTTGAGTCTGGACAATACCCAACGGCAGAGACGGCCGGGCGGAGTTGGCTTCCACCACGCCCCAACCTACCAGGAAATGGGCGCTAGTGCGAGTGATATACCCCCCGACATCACGCAGTTCGTCGAAGCCGCGCAAATAACCGGCCAGGCTCCGGTCGAAACTGTCTCCATCGCCATACCAGTGCAAGACAATGCCCCACGATCGTTCAGACGATAGCACGTTTTGGGGAATGCTGGTTTCTTGATTCCACTGCGTTTGCGCCAGGATCACTTGCTGACCCTCTGCCTGACCTGGACTGAAATATTCAAGATAACCGCCCGAATTGATGGCGAGCGTAGGCGACTGGCGCAGAACGGCTTGCACCCATTGCGGCAGGCGATCCATCCTTAGTTCTGGCCACTGCGCGGTCTGCCGCTGCTGATGAACCCCCTGGCGTGGCAGCGCCAACGCCGGCAAAAAAGCGCCGGCCAGTTTTAAAAACGACCTCCGGCTGAACCTGTTTTGCATTCGCTCCAGGAACGAACTTATAGATTTTCGCCAGCGCTGAAAATCGAAGCCGGCAGTTCAATATTGTACAACGCGAATTTCGAAGCAAATTTTGGCCGCAAACCGCTGGATCTGAGTACCCCGGTAAAGCGACCGTTTTGCATGCCGGTTTGCTGGAATGTGAACAGGTCTTGCATCAAGATCGTGTCGCCTTCCATTCCCTGGACTTCACTCACCTGCACCACACGCCGCGTGCCATCACGCATTCTTTCCATCTGGATGATCAACTCGATGGCCGATGAAACCTGCTCTCGAATGGCGCGCAGTGGCAGATCCATGCCGGCCATCAAGACCATCGTCTCAATGCGGCGCAGAGTGTCGCGCGCCGTGTTGGCGTGGACGGTAGTCATAGAACCGCTGTGACCAGTGTTCATAGCTTGCAGCATGTCCAGCGCTTCCCCGCCGCGGCACTCGCCTACCACAATCCGGTCGGGACGCATACGCAAAGCGTTGATTACCAGTTGGCGGATGGTAACCTCCCCTTTCCCTTCGACGTTGGGTGGACGCTTTTCCACACGGATCAGATGTTCTTGCTTCAATTGCAATTCGGCGGTATCTTCAATGGTAATGATGCGCTCGCTGGGGGGAATAAAAGTCGAGATGACATTCAGCAAAGTCGTCTTACCAGTGCCGGTGCCTCCCGAAACCACAATGTTGATGCGCGCCTCCACGCAGGCTTTCAGAAAAACCACCAGAGACTCGGTCAGCGTGCCATTGGCGATCAAATCGGGGACAGTATAGGGGGTTTGGGCAAATTTACGGATCGTCAGCAGGGGGCCATCCAGGGAAAGCGGCGGGATGGTCGCGTTCACACGGTAGCCGTTTGGCAGGCGGGCGTCTACCATGGGCGAGGCCTCGTCAACGCGCCGCCCTACCGGCGCTACAATCCGGTCAATGATGCGCATCAAGTGTTCGTCGTTCTCAAAGGCGACATCCACTTTTTCGAGCTTGCCGCGCCGCTCCACATAGACCGTTTTTGCGCCATTGACCATGACTTCGTTGATGGTAGGGTCTTGCAGCAAAGGCTCCAAAGGCCCATAGCCCAAAATATCTGCAATCACCCATTCCAGCAAGCGCGCCCGGTGGGCGCGCGTGTATAACAAGTTTTCATCCGCCAAAACCTGGTTGAAATTTGCTTCGATCGTTTGGCGCATTTGCGCCACCTGGCTGGGATTGACCGCGTCGCTCGCTTCGGTAAGCAGCTTATGCTGGACGCGGTCACGAATGAGATAAGCATCGCTGGAGAGCGCGCCCCCACTCTCTCCGGCGCTGGCCTCATTTGGGGCAGGTTGCTGCGCTGGACGAGCGCGATTGTTGATCGCAGGACGGTTGGTAAACATAATTGACTCCGCGCTTTTATGGCAGGGTTGGAATTAACAATTCCTGTCCCAGGTAAATATCATTTGGATTGACAATGTGATTGACTTGCAAGATCGCCGCCACCGTAGTGTTGTATTTGCGGGCGATCACGCCCAGGTAGTCGCCTTTCTTGACGACATGCACTGCCAGGTCGTATACATCTTCTTGCGTGCGGAAGATTTCGCGATAATTCAGGTAAGCGTTGACATAATCTTTCTTATCGGCGTAGTCCTTGGCTTTATCCAGGGCCGCGACGAACTCAGGCTTTGTGAGCGAGGCGGGATCCAACGCGTCCACGACAGTCAAATAGGTGAGCACGGCATCTTCATAACTGCGGAACATGCCCAGAGTGTAAGCGATGCGGAGCTGCGCTTCATGCAGCAGCGACTTCGGGTCAGTGCTTTGTTCGGCCAGCACAGCCGCCCGCTGGAAATCGGTCAGCGCAGCGGAATAATTGCTGCTGGCAAGTTGTTCTTTGCCGCGCGCCAGGTTGGCGTCGTAGAGCAGTTGTAAAGCGGTGCCGCCGGCATATTTGGGATCGTTGCTGTAAATGAATTCGAGACTGATAACCGCCTCATTCCAGGCCATTTTGTTAAAACTATCCAACGCCAGGATATATTGCTTGGCTAAGTTCCGTTGCAGCAGGATGATCTCATCCTCGGGCAGCAAGAAGAGCGCTTTATTGTAGAGGTCCTCCGCCGCCTGAATTGCATCAACCGATTCGGGTTGTTCAGCAATGACCTGGCGCGCTTGCTCCATATATTGGTCGGCCATACGACGACGGGCGCTGACCGAAGACGTGCCTCGCGCGACATCCACAGCCTTATCGCGTGGGCGCAGCGACAGGGCTTTGCGGAAGTAATCATCCGCTTGCGCCAGGCTTTCCTCGGTAGCCAGAGGGTCATCGAGAATTTCTTTGCCACGATTGATATAGCTGGTAAACAGCCCTTTTTCCACTGCGGCAGATTCAAATTGGGGCGCCACTGAGCGCAGGGTCTCATAGGCGTCAATTGCATCAACCCATTTGCCGGCCTCAAAAGCCGCCGCGGCCTGTGCGTAAAGGCTTGTCAGCAGCGAACTTTTCTCGATATCTGCAATCCGCTGTTTGACATCCCGATAGAGCGGTCGGACGGATGCAATTTCTGTCCAAAGCGCGTAAGCTGTGGAGGCGTCCCCATTCTCCATGAACTGCAGCGCTTGCTGATATTTGACATCCAACTCAATTAAACTATCCGCTTCAGTAATGTATGTCTCCAGGTTTGGGTAGTCTGGCTCTAATTCTTTGAGCTCCAGAAACAGGGTTTTCGCTTTTTCCGGCTGCTCGGCCTGCAAGAAATTATAAGCATCCTGGAATAGGCTTGCGATTTTCAGCGCTTGCAGATTCTCTTGCATCTTATCCATGGCGCTGCTGCCTTGCGCATTGATCCAGGCCAGCGAACTGCTCATTCCCCAGAGCAAGACCACAATGATTGCCGCCGCGACAGCCAGGCGCACGAGAAAGACAAGCAGCCAGCGCAAAGCGAGAATCTGCTTTTCGACGCTCTCATATCGATCCATGCGCGCCTGAATTTTGGCGGTTTGCTGCAAGGTTTGTAAATCGGTTTCATAAGGATACATTTGCACCAGTCGCTCGAGGTTTTCGAGCGCTGCTTTGACGTCGCCTTGTTGCAGCAGTTGATTTGTGGAGTGAAAGAGGTCAGACTTTAGATAAGCGCCCGGTTGAGAACTAGTCATAATGCAACTCCACTTAGAAACCCATGTAAAATTCAGCAAACATCGGCACCGCCGGCCCAATAATGATTGCTAAGATGGCCGGGAAGATCAAAAACACCATTGGAAATAACATCTTGGTGGGCACTTGCTGCGCTTGTTCCTGAGCGCGGTAACGGCGTTCGGCCCGCATCTGGTCAGCCTGGGCATACAGCGTCTCGGTGATGCTCATTCCCAGTTGGTCCGATTGGATGAGAAAAGAGACAAAGCTTGAGACTTCGCCTACCCCAAGCCGGTTGGAGAGATTGCGCAGCGCGTCGCGGCGTGAAATTCCCATCTCCATTTCAAGCGTCACACGCCCCAGTTCAGAGCCTAGAGGAGTATCCCAATACTCACTCACCCGTTGGAGCGCCTGGTCGAATGCCAGGCCGGCAGTAGTGCAGACACTCAACATATCCAGCGCATCGGGCAGCTCACGGCGGATTTCATTCTGGCGGGCGCTGATTCTGGATCGCAGCCAGAGATTGGGTAAAAACATGCTGATGAGAAATGCTGCAGAACCGAGGATGACATTCGTCCGTTCAAAACTACGACTACTGGCGATCATGTAGCCGAGCCAGCCTCCCAAAAGCACAAACAACAGGCGGAAACCATAGAATTCTCTGGCGCCCAGGCCGAATGGGCTGCCGGCCATAATCATTTGGTGATCCATATTTTCAAGCTGACTCACCGGCGTCAGTCTTCCCAACCATTGGATCATCCGCATCATGGCTGGCGCCAGGACGCGCGAGGCCAACGAGCCGGCCACTTCTTCCGAGCGGAGCGCCGACATTGGCGTTTCCGCCATCATATTGGCCGGTTGTTCCGCCATAAACGAGCCCATCCGATCGACATAACTTTCTTCGTTGAGCAGCGCAAAACCTATCAGCAATACCATTAATCCTATCCCCCCGATGCCAATGCTTGTTATCACCACTTGTGTTAAGTCCATGCTGCTTCTCCCATCATATTCTGGTTGTCGCCAGGTTCAGCCATCGTTATACGTCAATTTTAACCAATTTTTGAATCACAATATTGCCAAGAATGGTGGTTACCAGTGCGCCGATCGGGATGCACAACCAGATCCCCGGTTCAAATAAGCGGGAAATGTACTTGGGGTTGAGGACGAACATCAACGCCCCAAAACCAATCGGCAATAAGGTCAAAATATAACTGTTGAAACGCTGCTGCGAAGTCAGCGCCCGCAGTTCGCCAAAAAGGCGAATCCTTTCTCGGATGGTCTTAGTCACAGCCTCTAACATCACAACCATATTGCCGCCCACTTTGCTGTTGATATTGATGGCAGTGACGACCAGGTAAAGATCATCATTGTGCATGCGATCGGTCAGGTTGATCAAAGCCTGGTTGAGAGGCAAGCCCAGGCTGACCTCGCGCCCTACACGAATAAATTCCTCTGAGGCGGGGGGACGGGTTTCACGCGTGACCAGTTCCAGGGCTTGCTGTAAACTGTATCCACTGCGCAGCGCTCCACTCAATAAAACCAACACATCTGGCAGTTGTTTTTGAAACAGGATCTGCCGTTGGTAAATGCTGCGGTTCAGCGAAACTCCCGGAATGATATAAGCAAGCAGGGCTAATCCTGCCCCAGAGATCAATGAACCGAGCAAAAGCCAGCCGATAAAAAAACCAACCAGGGTCGCTCCCAGGCGAATCAGGATAAATTCTGTCTCGGTGATCGGCCAGTTGGCGCTCAAAAGCTGGAGGCCGAGTTTGGCCGAAACAAACATAGACATCGTGGTATTCATGCGCGCTCGCAAGCGGAACAAGCGCGCCCTTCGGCGGCCAGTGTCGCGTTGTGATGGCTCATCAGGCGCAACAGCGTAATTGCTCAACCGGTTTTGAATTTCATCGCCGGCCGAGAGTAGACGAATTAACCCGATCAGGGTCAATCCCCCCGCTAAGACAATGATCGCCACAATCCAGACCAAAACGGGAAACGACATAGCTCTCCTGCTTGCTCTCCTGCGAATCCCGCTCCGTTAGCCCAGCCGGCTGGAAGCCAATAACGCATCGTGGCGCGTCTTATCCAGCGGCGCCGCCGTGGCGGCCAGAGATTGTTTGATGGTGATTTTCAACAGGTTTTTTGCCAGGCGTTTGATGGCGCGGCTGGATGCGCTGTGAGAATAGCGATAATTGATTGGCATCCCACGATTAATACTGCGCATAACATTGGCCCCATCTTCGGGAACTTTGGCCAGGATGGGATGATTCAACATAGCCTCCACATCTTTATCTTTTACCCCTCCTAACGCCCCGGAGCGGTTCAACACGACAAGCAGTTTTTCGGGTGCATAGCCTAAGGTGCGGCTGAGCTGCAAGAAACGCCCAATGTCGCGCAGCGAAGCCAGTTCGGGGGTCGCCACCAACAAAATCCGATCAGCCGCGTCCATAAATGTCACTGTGTTTTCACTCAAATTGTTGCCCGTATCAATCACCACCATATCGTAGGCTTTTTGCATACTGTTCAACACGCTGTACAGATCGTCTGCGCGCACCCCTTGCCCGGCTTGCAAATTGCTCGGCCCAAGCAAGACATGGAAGCCTAAGTTGTGGGGGACGACCACTTCTTTAATCAGACCTTCGTCCAGATTCTTGGCGTGAGGGATTAATTCGGTCAAGGTATTGCGATTGTGAATGTTCAGCATCACATCCAGGTGGCCGAAGAACATTTTTCCCTCAAACAACAGCACCCGCTGGCTGGTTTCCTCAAACAGACTCAAAGCCAGGTTGGCGGCCAGGGTGGTGCAGCCAGCCCCGCCTCTGGGGCTGTAGACGGCGATGGTCTTAAGCGGCGCAGTAGATTCATAAGCGCTTGTCGGTTGGGGAGCGACCTTGACTCGCCGCGCATCCAGTTCTTGTACCCGCCGCAAGGTGCTTAACAAATTCATTTGGGTGAACGGTTCAACGATGAAGCCGCGCGCTCCTGCCATCATCACTTTTTGCGCCACCTTAGGGTCGTTGTCTTGCAGCATGGTGATGACGGCGACTTCGGGAAATTGCAGCGCCAGATCGTCAATAATATCCAGCGTCGAACTGTTGTCCAACTCATGATCGATCAAAATGAACTGTGGATTGGCCGCATGAATCCCTTCGGCCAGGTTTTCAAAGGTTGAAAGCACCCTTACCAACTCAAATTCGTTGGGTGGGCGCAGGGTAGCCTCAATCAATTGCTGAATTGCTCCCAACTCGCAGACGGCTACCACGCGAATGGGTGTATCCTTGCTTGTCATGGAAGTTCCTTTCAGGCAGTTGCGATCAATTTCAGTTGCAAGCAGACACCTATGGCGCCGGCTTTATTTCAAGCTGGTACTTTTCAATCAAGTATTCAGAGGTGATCGGCGTCAGGTTGAAATATTGATTCGAGGTAGGGGCGCGCAAGACATAATCGAAGACGGCGTCAGAATCCTTCAGATGTTTAAGCAGCAAAGCATCTTGGGGCGAGAGCGCCAGGATATAAGCCTTTACCTTAACCTCAGATGGCTGCGGCGTTGGCGTAGAGAACACTTCTCCGCTGCTCGAAGCAACAGAAGATTGGACACTGCGCTGGCTTTCCACAACGACATCGGCCACTACCGCCGAGATTTTCGCTGTTTGGAGGGCGTCGAAGGTGAACAGGCGCGCCACCAAAACTTCTTCTTGCCCGCCGGTTCCTGTATTGGTTGAATTGGTCTGTCCACTCGACGCGGCCGGCGTGCTGGGAACCATCTGGGTCAGTGAGACAAAAATATCTACCACATCGCCAGGCTGCAAAATGTTCAGCGAACTCATCAGGTCGCCGGCGGGAACGGCCATCAAGACCTGGTTCTCGCCGATCACAAACGCCAAATCATGGTTGACGTTGGTGGGATCAGCCAGTTGATGCTCTAGGACCATTTGTCCGCTGACCAATGGCCCTTTGACGATGCGCCCGATCGCCTGGCTGACCTCTGAGAGCGCGTTGCGCGGGGCGACGCCTATAGGAATTTCGAGCAGGCTGACGTCTTCGGGCTGGAGCAAATCGCCTAAAGAAACATCATGGGTGACGATGACTACCTGGGTGGTGGCGGTTTTGATGGTGGGGGCGGGGGCTGGGGTCAAAATTTGCGTGACCATGCGGTTCAAGACCACAATGCCCACTGCAATCAACCCCAACCCCAAAATGGCAATAATAATTCCGATGCGTGCGTTTCGGCTCAATGCAAGCCTCCCTGTTTGAATTCAATGATATTTTTTTTAGCGCAAGACATTGATGGTATATGCTCCCGCGTCGATACCGCCGCCGCCGTTAATGCCGCCGCCGTTGCCGGTCAGCCCGGGGACATAGCCCTCAATGAAGTAGCCCTCAATGGATTTCATGTTCTTGGGGATGGATGGATTGGTCGTCTGCGCCAGTTGACGTCCAGGGCAGGGATACTTATTGCCTTTTACACCATTTCCGTCAAAGACACAGGTAACTTTGAACACTGAGAAGGAAATGACATGGAAGTAAACCGGGCTAGATGAACTCACCGAAACCACCTGGTCTTCGCCGTGATAAGCGGCAGGGCAGGCGGACTGGGGATTACCCACGCAGTAGCTGTCGAAGACTGGCATGATGACTATATTGCCGACCTGCGTCTTGGCGGCCTGGAAGGCGCTTGTCTTAGCGCCGGTTTGTTCCGCAAACCAGGTATGGACGCTCAGTTCTCCAGGATACCCGCCAGTAATCCAATCCATCAGATCGTTGGCCCCGATGCCGCCGCCGTTCAAATCCATCCAACTGCGCCCGCCGCCAGCCAGCACTTCGTCAATTCCATCATTGTTCAGGTCGCAGTCCAGGGTTCCGGCCGGTTTGCCTGAGTTGGGCGGATTCTGGCAAAACAAGTCGTTGGCCAGCTTTTCTGTGTCCATTATAATATAGGTTGGGCCAGGGGTGTCTATCGTACCAAACTCGACCGCGCAGTCTTCAGTGCCAACGACGCCTACCGGAGGGCGGCAGGCCCAGGCGATCGGCATGACGCCGGTGCCGCTGGTAGGGGTGGTGCAGCCAGCCTGAGCGGTGGCCGCAACCGTCATCTGTGGCCGGCCCAACACAGAGGCAAAAAAGGTATCATAGTCAATAAAAGTGTTCACCGTGACAATGCCGTCATTGATCGCAATATCGGCCCGGCTGGCCCCATTACGAGTGACCGCGTAATCACGCGCCCGGGTGATTGCTGCTGTGACGCCATTGTTTTCACACAGATCGCGCGCCCCGGCCAAAGCTCCTGCGTCCGCCGCAGTTTGCGCCCGCCGGCGCTGCGTAAAACCAAAACCGCCATCTACCACGACGGCCATCATCCCGATCAAAGCCACCACCATTAAGGTTAGCAGTACCAGGCTCTGACCTTGTTCAGAAGAGGTTTTCCTGCGCTTCATACGCTTTGTCCCTTTCATTGTTCAACCTCAATGTGCATCCGCGCTTCACTGTGTAATGAAATTGTATCGGAACCAGTAATGGTCGCAAGCAACGGGGTTGCAGCCTGAAAATCGTAATCAACCGACACCACAATTTTACCATCACTTGTCTCAACTACGGTCACAT
The DNA here is from genome assembly GCA_903872065.1 of uncultured Anaerolineales bacterium. GTDB lineage: Bacteria > Chloroflexota > Anaerolineae > Anaerolineales > UBA4823 > CAIQJJ01. The sequence goes on from CAIQJJ010000003.1 coordinate 9,955, forward strand.
CTATGTCATCAGGATTCAACCCAACCGTCATTCCGTGGCTGGCCTGGATGATGCCGGCGGTATCACCCGGGTTTACACTGCCGTAGCGAGCGCCTTCGCGCGCCGAGTTGTGCAGGGCGCTGTAATAATAAACCGCACGCCCCATATCTAATACCATCATCACAATTGTCGCCATTAACATCAGGGTTAGCGAGAACTCGACCAGGGTTTGTCCCGAAGCTGCTCGACGAGAAAGATGGTTGGATGGATAAGTTTTCATAGTAGTGACCTCCTTATGGAACTAACATGACAGCCGAACTATGTAATTGGATTGGAGTGAGTTGTAACCAACCCATGAGTAATTCAAATTGGTAAGTAATCTCGACGGTAACAGGCTGATTACGGTCGCAGCCAGCCGGCGATGCAACATCCGTGCAAGTGATATTGATCGTGCTGACGGAGATGTCGCCCAGGTCAAAGCCCGAATTCGTCGCTTCATCAATCACGGCGCTTCTCATGCCTGTGGGATCGTCGGGATGCAAAATTCCATATCTTGCTCCCTCGCGCGCCGCATTGGTGATGGTAATTGTCGCGAAGAAGGCGCGCCCTAAATCGAGTGTGCCAAAGATGATCATCACCAATAGAGGAAGGATAAGAGCAAACTCAACCAGGTTTTGTCCGCTTTGATTTTTTTTCGCTGCAAACGACTTGTTCATCGTACATCAACAATCTACAAATTATGACAATAGAAACTTTCGGAAACTTGATTGTCCTAATTATGATGTATCGGCGTGAAATGAGTGTGATACGCGCGTGATATTTTCGTAAATTCGCGTAAAATTTCCCATGCAAAAAATTACAGCGAATAATCCAAAGATATGCTCCTCTGCCCCCAGATATTTAAACATCATGATTTTGATAACTTTCGGTTCGCTCATTTTTTGACGGGATTCGGAAAATGAGGTAAGCTATCAGAGTGAACGAACAATTGACTATTACGACAGAACGAGTAGACGATATACCGATTTTGATTGCTTCGGCCCA
>CAIQJJ010000004.1 GCA_903872065.1 uncultured Anaerolineales bacterium
ACCTGGGGGCGGATGAATACGCCGAGGGCGGCGCAGCCGCGGCGGCAAGTTGGGCCAGGGGGCTGCCGCCGGCGATGGATGCGGTGGATGGGGCGCTGGACGAGGTGGAAGGGGATGTGGGGTTGATCGGCTCAGGGATGGCGCGCCACAACACGCCGCCGCAGGCGCAGGATGATGCGCTGGCAGCGAGCGCCGGAACGGCCGTGGAGGCGGTTGTGTTGGCCAACGATTGGGATATGGAGGGCCCGATCAGTATGATCGCCTACACTGGAGCGCAGCATGGAAGCGTGGAACAACGCGGCGATACCCTGGTCTATACACCGGACGCGGGATACCAGGGCGAGGACAGTTTCACCTACACGATCAGCGACGGCAGTTTGAGCAGTACGGCCCTGGTCACGGTGAAGATCGGCGAAATGCCGCCGGCGCGTTTCTACCTCTACCTGCCGTTGCTAGGAAAGTAAATCGAATTTGGGTTCAGGTGCAACGCGTTCGAGAAGATCGCTGCCCTGAGGAGATGCTATGTCTATTCCTTCTTTTCTTTCACGCTTGTGTGCAACTTTGCTCCTGGCTGGACTTTTGGCCCTGCTGACTTTTGGCGCGGGGCTTCCTACCCCTCAAGCATCCCTGGCAGAGACAATTGGGTCAGAGTCTCCTCTCACGCCTGCCTTCACTTCTACATTAGCATCATTTGGTTCGTTTGTGCGTAAATGGGGCAGTTTGGGAAATGGAGATAGCTATTTCGATCACCCGCATGGCATCACCAGCGACGACGCTGGCAATATTTATGTCGCGGATACCCACAACAATCGGATTCAAGTTTTCACCAATACCGGCGTTTTCCTGCGTAAGTGGGGTAGTTATGGCAGCGCCAATGGGCAGTTCAAAGACCCGGTGGCTTTATTTGTGGACAGCGCCAATCAAGTCTACGTTGCAGATTTGACCAACCACCGTATCCAGGTGTTTACGACGGATGGGAGTTTCCTGCGCGCCTGGGGTGGATATGGCAGCGGCGATGGGCAGTTCAATTACCCAATTGGGATTGCCGCAGACAGCCTGGGAAATATCTATGTCGCCGATCAACGGAATTACCGCATTCAGGTTTTTACGAATATGGGGGTTTATTTGCGCCAGTGGGGCAGCTATGGCAGCGGCGATGGGCAGTTCAAACTTCCAGGCGATATTGATATAGATAGCCAGGATCAAGTGTATGCGACGGATGGCGTCAATGCGCGGGTGCAGGTCTTTACCCGAGAGGGCATTTACCTGCGCCAATGGGGCAGCCCGGGCAGCGGCGATGGACAGTTTAATAGTGTAAGCGACCCAAGTGACATTGCGGTCAGCGATAGCGGCATTGTCTATGTCGCCGATCACCTCAACCATCGCATCCAGGTTTTCACCGGGGAGGGCGTCTTTCTGGGCAAATGGGGCAGCCTGGGCAGCGCCAATGGGCAGTTCAACCGCCCTATCCGGCTGGACACGCTCGATTCGATCAATCTGGTGTGTGTGATTGATAAAGACAACCATCGGGTGCAGCTATTTACAGGATTGGTGACTGACCTGGGCGTGGAGCAAACCGTCAACCCGTCTATGGCCGCGCCCGGCGATGTGGTGACATATACGCTGCATGTTTCCAACTTGGGTAATAGACCGGTTAGCAGAGTGGTCATCACAGACACGCTGGACAGCGGCATCATAGATCCGACCTTTACATCCAGCGGCCTGGTGATCACCCAGACGCCCGGCAGTCGCTATACCTGGCAGGTGCAAGACCTGGCCCCCGGCCAGCAAGGCGAGATCGTCATTCACGGCGTGATCAGCGCAACCCTGACGGAAGGGACGATTTTGAACCAGGCAGAGAGCAGCGCACTGGTGGATGATGACCTTTCCAACAACATCAGCACGACTTCGTTGACCGTGCGCAGCCTGGAGGTCGAAAAGAGGGTGAATGATACTTACTCTACGCCCGGTCAGCGCATCACCTATACCCTGTCATTGCGTAACATGGGTGTAATGGAATTGACTCACGTCGCCATCTCCGACACCTTGCCGGCGGGCTTGACTTTCGCCGGGCCGGTGACGTTGGAAGGCGGCAGTGGGACGGTAGCAGAGGAGGCCTCTGACCTGCCTGCTCTGGTTAACGGCTTGATGCTCAGCGCTCACCAGATGGTGACAGTTACTTTGCCGGTCACGCTCGATATGGGTGTGACTCCAGGTCAGTTTATTGTCAACATGGCTGAGGCGACCAGTGATCAAACCAGCGCCATCACGACCAGTGCACAGGTCTGTTTCATGGCTTGCCTGTCGGCCAGTACATACGCCGAACTTGCGGCGGCTATCGATGCTGCAAACAGCCAGGCCGGCGCAGACGTCATTGCGATCCTTGATGACATTGCTTTGTCTGGACACCTTCCGCTCATCCAGAGCGATATTACCTTTGATGGGTTTGAGCATGCTGTGGATGGAGCCTCCCAATATCGCATCTTTTTTGTGCAAAATGGCGTGGTGACGTTCAAAAACATGACGATCCGCAATGGTTTTGCGCGGGGGGGCGATGGCAATGGAGCGGGCGCTGGCATGGGAGGCGGCCTGTTTATCTACGATGGCGATGTGACTGTCGAAAACCTGACGTTTACCAATAATACCGCATCCGGGGGCAATCACATTGATGTGAACGGCGGCGGCGGCATGGGTGGGAACGGCTCTTGGGGAGGCGGCGGTTTATTACCCGGCTCGGATGGCGGGGCCGAGGTTGAGCGCAACGGTGGGAGCGCCGGCCCTTATGGCGGCGGCGGCAGCGGCAGCGGATTTGCAGATGAAGCGGACTTTGGCGGCGTGGGCGGCGGCTTGCGTGGGGGCAGCGGAGGGGCATCGCTATATTGCGACTCTCAAAATCCTTTTCTAAGCTATTTGTTTGCCGGCGGCGGGGGCGGGGGAGGTGGAATAGATGGCGGCAGCGGGGGTAATGCAGGATGTTCTATTGGTGGGAGTGGCGGCAACGGGGGGTGGGGCGGAGGTGGAGGTGGAGGCGGCAGCGGGATTGAATGTGAGCCGGAGGATGCCTGCTTTTCCGTTTTTGGGTATGGTGGTTCAGGTGGCTTTGGCGGCGGCGGCGGTGCAGGGGGGGGATGGGGTGGTTTTGGCGGTGGGAGTGGAATCGATTCTTGGGGCGGCGGCGGCGTGGGCGGCTTTGGCGGCGGCGGCGGCGATGCGCCAGGCGGTGATTTTGGCGGCAGCTTTGGCGGCGGCGGGGCCGCCCTGGGCGGGGCTATTTTCGTGCGCTCTGGCAGCTTGAAGCTTGAAAATGTTGCTTTTTATGGCAACACGGCTGCTGCTGGGGTGGGAGGTCTGCCGTTAGCTCAGGGGAAAGGCGGCGGCATCTTTGTTCTCGATCGGACAACCACTGCCAGTGGGAATAATCAGGGGATGCCCTCTGTGCTGCCTGTGGTTTCTGGCTGTGCTCTTCGTTTTGATGGGAACACTGCCAGCGATGCCGCCGATTCACCGACCGACAATGCGGACTATTACGGGACGATTGACCATCGTGCGCCTTGTTGGCTGACTGCGACAAGCAGCGATCCCTACCCTGAGCCAGGGCAGCGCATCACCTATACCCTGTCATTGCACAATCCGGGCGACCTTACTTTGACGCATGTGACGCTTTCGGATACCTTGCCAGCGGGGTTGACGTTTGCCGGGCCGGTGACGCTGACGGGCGGCAGTGGGACGGTAGCAGAGGATGCATCTGACCTGCCTCTCCTGGTCAGCGACCTCACGCTCAGCACCCACCAGGTGGTGACAGTGACCCTGCCGGTGACGGTCAATGCAGAGGTGGCGCATGGTACAGCGATTGTCAATCCAGTGGAAGTGCGCAGTGACCAGACGGCTCTACTCACAGCCAGTACCCGGTTGACGGTCATGGCCTGCCGGGCGCGCCTGAACGATTCCCCCACCGAATACTACAGCTTGCAGGCGGCGGTGGATGCGGCCGCGCCGGGAGACGTGGTCAAGGCCTCCGGCTACTGCACAGAGGTGCAACCACGCGGCGGGACAAAGCAGGTGGTGTATCTGAACAAGACCATTGCCTTGTGGGGCGGCTACAGTCGCGACTTCATGCAGCGGGATACAAGCCTCTACCCCACCACGTTGGATGCTCGCGGAGCAGGGCGCGCCCTGCACATCACAGGAGATGTCACGCCGGTGGTGGAAGGGCTGCGCCTGACCGGTGGGAATGCGATCCAGGGTGGTCAAACAATCTATCCATACGCCTTTGGCGGCGGGGTAATGATCGAGACGGCAGCCGCCACGCTGCAAGATTGCGTCATTGTAGAGAACAGCGCCGATTCGGGCGGCGGGTTCTTTGTCTTCTCTGCACCGGCGACGCTGCGCAACCTGGAAGTCATCTCCAATACGGCCACGTATTACGGCGGAGGCGGCTATCTGTATTACAGCAATGCCACTTTGGAAGACAACCGCCTGAGCCAGAACACGGCTGAGCGCGGCGGCGGGTTGTACCTGTACTACGCCGCGGCGGCGCTGCGGCGCAATGAGCTGCGCGCCAATCTTGCAACTGCCAGCGGCGGCGGCGC
>CAIQJJ010000005.1 GCA_903872065.1 uncultured Anaerolineales bacterium
CCACACAACAACTGCACAAACCAACAAGGTCAGCCACTTAACGAATGTAGACTTCATAGAACCAACTTCTCCTTTCATATTCTTGCTACCTTTCTCCCGCTTTGGCTGCCCGAGGCAATCCCGGGCCAGAGGTCACAGGCCGCTTGGCGCTCAAAAATTCTTCGATATCCGCTTTTTGAAAGCGCCAACTGCGCTTTAATTTAATCCCCGGCAGTTCGCCGGTTTTTGCCATTTTGCGCACTGTCCCGGGTTTCAAACGAAGGTACTGCGCGACCTCTCCAACTGTCCACAGCAAATTGGGAGTTCCAAACGCCGGATGTACTTCGCCAATAACAGCGACGGCGTTTAATGATTTCTCAGGATCAGGCGGAAAATGAGTCATAAGAATCGCTTCCTTGATAAACCTGGACAATTTGACGTATTTTTATCGAATTAGGCCTTTTAAAACACAAAAGCGGAACTATAAAATATCCGCTGTGTTTATAAGGTATGATTATGGCAGGCAAGTGGAACACATTACCCCCTAGGGAAATTCACTGTTCGAAAATAGCTGTTGATGAGATTTATCTGTTGTTTAATGAACTTTTTGTTCGTTAATTACTCTTTAATTATTTTACTGCGATTGTCTGAGATGCGCAAGATCGTTCAATGCCGAACAACTTTCAATATTGAAAGGATCATCTCAATTTCATTTAGGTGAAGTCTATTTCTTTATACCTTGTTTATGCTATACTTAAGCAGTCTTTGGTAGGGTCAATTTCCCCCGGTTATTGACGATGATACAAGACGCTGTATGGTATTAAGAAAAGCGGCATTCACTTGACAGTTTGATTTCGTTGACTAATCAAAACATTGCATCCAAATTTGTAGTGCGCACAGGGAGCTATCATGACCAAAACTATCACCCGTTGGTTTTCTATTATTGGCCTTTTGAGCCTGGGTATGGCGGCGCTATCCAGATTATCCGGGGGAAGCCCATTGCTGGCTGTCAATATGGCGCGCGCCAGCGCCGTTGAAAGCAGCCCCGCCAGCCCTTTGAACAGTTCTGCACCCGCCGGGATCATCATTAATCGCCAGCGCTGTTGGGCGTTAGATTTGATTGTGCTGGTGGATCAATCGCAAAGCATGTTCAACCCTTCTTTATCGCCGGGCGGCGTCCCCAGCGACCCCCAAAGCTACCGCTTTAAAGCCGTGCAAGAAGCGATTAACAACTTGTTTCGTAATCGCCAATTCGAATGCGAAGAAGCGGAACATCGCCTGGGAATGATTACGTTCGGACATACCGCCAAAACCATCCTGCCGCTCGTTTCGATTAATCCGGGGCCAGATGATAGGATGGATGACTGGACCAGCGAATACCGCGCCAGGATCGGCGCTGAGGCCGGGGATCGATCGATGACCGCCACCAATCCCCAACTGGCATTCGAGGCGGCGCTCGATCTTTTGTCAAACGCGACGCCGGTTGTTGAACCTGTGGGCTACGAAGCGCGGCGCAAAGTGGTTGTCCTGCTCACAGATGGCAACCCCGATCTGGGACGCGGCAATGAGCCCAAGAATATGTGTAACCTGATCAGCAGCCTGGATACGGCTGCCTGGCAAGGTGTGAACATTTGGGTCTTGGCCTTAAGAGCCGGCGATTCCTATCTCAACTTGCCAGGCTGCAATGGCGCCGTCAGGGATAGTTGGATGCAAATCGCCCAAGCGCATAACGGACAGTTATTGGAAGCGCCCTACAATGAGCATGTCATCCCCGATTACCTAAACCGTGTGATCAGCAGTGAATTTGGCCACCCTGGCACGCCCATTTCCTGCGGCGATTTTTATCTTGACCCCTATTTGCAGAAAGCTACCCTGTCTTTCTCTCGCAAAGAGGAGGATGCCAATTTAACCGTGATCTTATCCATGCTGGATGCACAGGGAAACGTCGCCTATCAGGTTGTGAACGGGGCCGAAAATATCCTGCAGCCAGAGGAAAAGAAAAGCATGTCCCTTTTGGAACATCAATACTTCCGAGATGCGATTTGGGAGCAATATACCATTCTTAAGCCGCGCCCTGGGCGGTGGAATCTGTCCATTGAGGGTCTTTCGCAGGAGGAATGCCAGGCGCGTATTATGGGACAATTGATCTCGGTTGTATCAGCTATCTTAGTCGAACCAAATCCTGACGCGGTTTTGCTGCAAGTCAAAGATTCGCCTTACTATAACCAGGCGCAGCCGCTCACTTTCAAGATCAAACTGGTGACGGATAACAATCAGGATGTGATCATTGAACCTGAGCCGGATTACACGCTCACAGTTTCCTTGCAATGGCGGCTTCCCTCCGGCGCGCAAACCCTGCCCAATGGCGTTACCCCCCAAACCACCTTTGATCTGACGCCAACGACCGAGGGAACCTGGGGCAACCCGGCGGCGATTGTTTTAACACCTGAAGAAGGTGTGTACCAGGCTAACATTTCAGGCAAAACAATCTCGGGGGATCACAGCAAGGAATATGATCTCTTTACCAACCAGACAGTTTCCTACCATGCCACCTACCGCGAACCATTTTACGCCGCCCTGCAAGCGCCCGTCGCGGGTGAAAAAATGTTCTGCAATGATCCGGTGAGTTCAAAACTGGTTGGAATGCCCATTCCAGTGCGCGTGCAGATCCAAAACAGAGGCCGGCAGGCCTCAGCCGCCAATACTTACTTCCCAGATGTTGGGCAAGCAGTCGAAGCTGTCTTAACTGACGCCAGTGGAGGGGTTGTTGAGCAGGTTCGCCTCTCTCCTGGGACGCGGGACGCAAGTATTTTAGAAGGGGTATTCTTCAATAAAGGGGAGCTGGCCGGCTGCGATAAAGTCAACTTGACGATCAATGTTGTTGGGGGATATGATCAGTCCCGTTTTCTGCTGCTCGAGCCATCGCAAAGCATTTCTCTCTATCGCCCGATTGTCACCGGCGTGCATCTGGAACTGGTGGATGCGCCGACGCGCGTTTCTTTGCATGGGAAGTTCTGCCCCACTGCGCCGCAGCCAGTGCAATTTGAAGCGAAAATGATTGACCAATTGGGCAATTCGCTTAATCCGGCAGAGGTTGGCATAGGGGAAATCAAGGATTTGTATTCGGTGCGCTTGAGTGGTCCCGGAATGAAGGAATGGGAAGATATTGACATGCAGCTCCTGGAACATGGGGATGGCTATCAATTGAGTTTCACTGGTGGGATTTCGCTGACCATGCCGGGCAAGTATGTGTTAGAAATTGCACCAAACCAGGCGGCCTTTCGCTCGATTTACCTGGCAACTGAATCTAAGCCGATGCGCTTTGAGTTTGTCCGCCAGGATGCGCTTTGGACAAGCCCACTGTTTTGCAAAGGGGTGAATATCAGCGGGATAATTCTGCTGGCGCTGGCCTTTATCTTGCTCGTTTATAGCTTGTACCCTCATCCGCACGGCGTCTTGGTGATAACCGATGCCAGCTCGAACTCAGAAATTGGCCAGATCACCCTGAGACCTGTACGTTGGGCAACCTACCGACGCAAATATCTTGAAATGTACAATATTAAGAATATTGCCATTACCCCTGAGGTGGGAGGTTTTGGGGTACATGCAAAGATTCAATCTGACAAAGAACTCATTTTTGATGACTTTTTGGAAGACCAAATGCCACGTGAATTTGTTGAGAATTTGTATATTGAATTTCGGCAAAGGCAGCAGGAGTGCGTTCTTTGCCGTATCCAGCGTTTCTTCTTGCGAAATCCTTTGCCATCATAATGAGGTGGACAATAGTTAAGGACAAGGGCTATGAGTCAAATGGACCTGATCTCAAGTTTCAATCAAATACTACCTGAGGTTACGCTTCGCGGTGAAGCGCATACCTTTACCATCGAAAAGTACCTGGGCGAGGGACACACCTCTAAAGTCTTTCTGGCGTGTATGGATCAATCCGAGCAAAAGGCGGCGCTCAAGGTTTTGCGCCCCGATGCGGCTGACTATACCAAAGATAATTTTTGGAACGAGGCTTTTGTGCTGGGGCAAATGCAAAACGCCAGCATTGCTTACGTCCCCAAACTGCTAGATCAATTCAAATTATCCAGGCTGGAAAAAGAGGGCAAAGAAAATGGCATCTACCCGCTCGAATTTATCGCCACTGAATATGTCGATTCCAAAATCTATCACCCGCTAGACAGTTTGTTGCAAGAAGGTCCGTTGAGCAAAGGCAGCGGTAAATGGGAAGGTGAAGAAGAAGCGCTGGAACTCGCCCGCCAAGCGCTTGAGCTGTTGGAACAACTCCATATCCAAGTCAGGCGCACCTACACTGATATGCAGATCAAAAATTTCTGCTGGGATCAAGAACATCGCCAGCTCAAGGTCATTGACTGGAATCATGTCAGCCAGCAGTATCCTGTGGATGCGGAGGCTGATGAGCAGCAAGAATTTGAGACGCTCAAACAACGCGATCTGGCGCGTTTGGCGGCTTATCTTTACAAAACTTTCACTGGCAAGGGAGCTAGCGAACAAGGCGAGTCGAGTAAGGAACTGGAAAGCAGAGCGGAGATGCAGTGGCCGCAAATTTCCGCTGCCAGCCGGCGCATTTTACAACAGGCGCTGCACCCTACTCCAAAACGACGCTACCCTGACGTCACAGCATTTTTGAAGGCGGTCCAGGATGCGCAGCGA
>CAIQJJ010000006.1 GCA_903872065.1 uncultured Anaerolineales bacterium
CCTGCCCTTACGACGCCCGCCGCTTCAATTGGGAAGCGCGCACTGATGAGAATCCCTACATTCCTACCTGGGGCATCGCTGAAATCGAGCGCCGCCCGCGCGGGGTGGTGGAAAAATGTACATTTTGCAGCCACCGGATTGAGGCCGGCCTGAAGAGCAGCCTGATGCCGGGGGTTGACCCGGCCGCCACGCCGGCCTGCGTCAATATTTGTCCGGTGGGGGCGCGCACGTTCGGAGATTTGAACGACCCGGAGAGTCCGGTCTCGCGCATGATCGCCGCCAACCCAACCATGCGCCTGCGCGAGGATTTGGGCACTGAACCCCTGGTCTATTACATTCCGCCAAAGGAGGGTGCATGACCACCCTGACCAAAACACCCTTCCGTCTTCCATTCAACATCCACATCGGCCCGGCGATGATCGCCTGGTTGGGATTTGTCGGCCTGTGCCTGCTCATTGGGTTGACCGCCGCAATCCAGGTCTTTTGGCAAGGTCTGGTCATCACCAACATGAGCGACCTGGTGCCGTGGGGACTGTGGATCACGATTGACCTGTCCTCGATTGCGCTTGGGGCTGGCGCCTTCACCCTCTCAGCGATCGTCTACATCTTCGGCCTGAAGAACTTCCAATCCATTGTGCGCCTGGCGGTGTGGGTCGGGTTTATTGGATACACCTCCGCCCTGCTGACCCTGGTGATGGATATCGGCCGCCCGGATCGCTTCTGGCATCCGTGGGCCTATTGGAACATTCACTCGGTGCTGTGGGAAATCACCTGGTGCATTACGATCTACCTGGTGATCATGGTGTTGGAGTTCGCGCCGGTGGTAGCAGACGCTAAGTTATTTGACAATGTGCGCTGGATTAAATACATCCGCCAGGCGGCTCACCTGCTGCACAAACTGGCGCCGGCGCTGGCGGTGCTGGGCTTGTGCATTTCGCTGCTCCACCAGTCATCCCTGGGGGCCTGCTACGGGATTGTCAAGTCGCGCCCGATCTGGTTCAAGCCGAGCATGCCGATCATGTTCATCTTGTCGGCGGTGGCGGCCGGGCCGGCGCTGACCATGGGGGTGGCAATCGTCCTGGAATGGCTGACTGGCAAAAGCCATGTGCCGCGTGAGGTGCTGCGCACAATCGCCCGCTTTAGCGGCCTGGGCTTCCTGGCCTATGGCTACATCAAGTTTTGGGATGTGATGGCGATCAGCTATTACAGCGGCATGCAATCCGTCAGCGAATCGTTGGCCACGCTCAACCAGCAAACCCCCTACAACGTCAGCTTTTGGGTCGGCGAAGTGCTGCTGGGGATCATCATTCCAGCAGTCTTTTTCCTGACGCCGCGCTTCAACCGCTCAACAGTCCTGTTGGCGGCCGGGGCGTTCTCAGGCATGGTCGGGATTGTGATCCAGCGCTGGAACGTCACGGTTAGCGGGCTGTTCGTCCCGGTCAATTATTCTCCCGGAACGTTGTACCAACTGCCGGCAGGGAGTTACTGGCCGGCGCTGAGCGAATGGGGAGTGGCCTTAGGGATTATCGGATATGCGCTGCTCATGCTCACACTCGGCGTGTCTCTTTTGCCGCTTTTCGGCGAGCAAAAGTCACATTGATTATCCGGGTCAGGATGCACTGCAAGATGAGAAAGCGTCAATCCTACCCCGGGAGGGATGAGTTATGGAACATGTAAACCCCAATCCAATTTTTGTCGGGTTTCTATTTCTGCTGCGCTGCCTGGTACCTTTGGTCATCTTATTTGCCATTTCGTACCTGCTGCGGCGCTTAGGCGTGGTGGCTGAGACGCCGGCGCAGCCTCAAGAAGGCGGCAAAGAAGCCGGCGGCAAGGATATCGCCGCGGCGGAAAATGCGGATCGCGCCCCTCGTCCAGCAAAAGAAAAAGGAGGAGCGAAACATGGGAAAGCTTAAATTGCTGTTTTTTGCGGCCGCTGCGGCGCTGATCCTCGGCGCGGGCCTGGCCAACCCGGTGTGGGCTGGCGAAAAAACGGGCGAGGAATTTCAAGAAACGTCGAAATATTGTTTAGGCTGTCACAGCGATGCTGCGAAGGTCAAGGATATTACCTTGCCCAGCGGCGAGACGCTTTCGCTGCTGATTTCGCCGGAACACCTGGCGCAGTCGGTGCATACCCAGGTCGGGATCGAGTGCGAAGCCTGCCACAGCAATATCTCCACCTATCCGCACCCAAAACAGGAGTACACCAGCAAACGGGAACTCTCACGCGCCTATTACCAAAGCTGTCAGAAGTGTCACTCCACCAACTACAGCAAAACCCAAGACAGCATGCACGCCCAGGCGGCGACCGCCGGCAACCTGGATGCGCCGGTTTGCACCGACTGTCACGGAGCGCATGATGTCCGCCCGGCGGACGAGCCGCGGGCGTTGATCTCGGAGACGTGCAGCAAATGCCATGGCCCGATCGTCGAGGCCTACCGCAAGAGTGTGCATGGCGCAGTGCTGATCGGGGAAGATAACCCGGACGTGCCGGTTTGCACTGACTGCCACGGCGTCCACAACATCCAGGATCCGCGCACTGAGCAGTTCCGCGCCCAAAGCCCTGAAATGTGCGCTGGCTGCCACGCCAACGCCGAGATCATGAGCAAATACAACCTGCCAGCGAATGTCTATGACATTTACAAGCTCTCGTGGCATGGTGTAGATGTATCGGTGTATAAAGCCCGCTGGCCTACCATCTGGCACGACAGCGCGGTCTGCACCGACTGCCACGGCGTCCATGACATTCTCAAGGCCAGCGATCCTGCGTCCATGGTCAGCAGCCAGAATCTTCTGGCCACCTGCCAGAAATGCCATCCCGGCGCCGGCCCCAACTGGACGGGCGCCTGGACCGGACACAATGAGGTCAGCCTCGAACGGACGCCGTTCGTGTTTTATGTCCAGTCATTCTATACGATCTTTGTCCCAGTCGTGCTGTGGTTATCGGTGATTTATGTGATCTTGCAAATCATCCGCAACACCGTCAAGCGCGTGCGGAGGAGTATGCCATGAGCCAAAAAGCAAAACCTAAAGCAAAACCGCAGCCGGCAGGGACGGCGCGCCCGGCCACTCAGGCAGCGGCTCCAACCAATAAGCCGCAAGCCGAACGCACCTTTTGGCGTTTTGCCCTGGATGAACGCTGGGAACACACCCTGTTGATCTTGAGCTCGGTCGTCCTGCTCTTGACGGGCCTGCCGCAAAAGTACCGCTCTGCAGCCTGGAGCCAGCAAATCCTGGCCACGCCAGACCAGGTGACTCTGGTGCGCACGATTCATCATATTGCGGCCATCGTTTTGACGATCGAGGTGCTTTATCACCTGGGCAAAGCCATCTTCCTGCTGGCGCGGCGCAAGCTGCCCGGCGACTTCCTGCCAACCATCCAGGATGTGCGCGATGCGTGGGAAATGATCAAATATTTGATCTTCTTGCGCAAAGATCAACCCGCCTTTGGCAAGTTCAACTTTGAGCAAAAGATCACCTACTGGTTCTTGTTCTTCGGCATCGGCATCATGGTGGTCACTGGCTTTGTGCTGTGGTTTCCTGTGCAGTTCACTCAGCTTTTCCCCGGCGGAATTGTGCCGGCGGCCAAGCTGGCGCACAGCACCGAGTCGATTGTGGCGTTGATCTTTATCATCATCTGGCACCTGTACCACGTCCATATCGAACGGCTCAATTTGAGCATTTTCACCGGACGGTTGAGCGAAGAAGAAATGCGCAGCTACCATGCGCTTGAATTTGAACGTTTGACCGGCGAAAAAGCCAATCCGGAGGGAAAATAAGCATGTCTTTCAATCACGAAACATCCCCCCGCAGTGCGCCGCGCCGCGCCGCAGCCAACAAAAAACTACTGCTGCTTTTCTGCGGCCTGTGCGCCTGCGCTTTGCTGCTGCTCGGCCTGGGCAATTCCCCGGCCGCGGCAGCCGCCCCCCGGCAAGAGGCGTCGCCCACGCTTGGGCCGCTCTCGCTGGATGATAGTTACTGTTTGAGCTGTCATGGACAACCGGGCTCAACGATGAAGCTGGAAGACGGCAGTACACTGGACCTGTTTGTGGATCCAAATGAGTACAGTCACTCGATCCACGGCGAAAAAGGCTACGCCTGCGTCCAGTGTCACCGGCAGATCGGCGAATACCCGCATGCCCCCTTCACCGCCAAAGACAGGCGTGACGCCGCGCTGCAACTGTACCCGGCGTGCTACTTCTGCCACTCCGGTGAGTACGAGGCCACTCAAGACAGCGTCCATGCCAGGGCCTTCGACGCTGGCAACAAAGAGGGAGCGGTGTGTACGGACTGCCATACGGCGCATGCGGTGCGTCCGATCAACGACCCGGCCACCGGCAAAATCCGGCCGGATGCCCACTTGTGGATCCCGGAAACCTGCGCGCAGTGCCACAACGCCATTTATCAAAAGTACCGCAATACGGTGCATGGCGAGGCGCTGATCAACGGCAACCCGGATGTGCCAACCTGCATTGACTGCCACGGCGTCCACAATATCTCTGACCCCACCACCAATCAGTTCCGCCTGAACTCGCCGGATATCTGCACAAGCTGCCACACCGATCCCAAGCGAATGGACAAGTATGGCATCTCAACCGACGTCCTGACAACCTATGTATCTGATTTTCATGGGACAACCGTGACGCTGTTTGAAAAACAAGCGCCGGACGCTCAGACCAATAAACCCGTATGCTACGACTGTCACGGCGTCCATGACATTCTACGGGTAGACGATCCGCAAAAAGGGCTGCATGTGCGAGAGAATTTGCTGAAGCGCTGCCAGGTTTGTCATCCAGATGCAACCGCCGATTTTCCCGATTCCTGGCTCTCTCACTATATCCCCTCGCCTGACAAGTATCCTATGGTGTATTACGTCAACCTTTTCTACTACTTCTTCTTGATCCCCGTGGTATTAGGTGGAATGGGTGTGCTGGTAGTCATGGATTTTGGACGTTCTATGATCAATCGTTTCCGCAAGAATCCGGGTGGGTCATCTGAGGAGGCCAGCCATGTCTAAATCCAACCAGGCCCACTCGCAAGAATATGTGCGCTTCGGTATTTCGCAGCGGCTTGAACACGGCATCTTCCTGGTATCATTTAGCCTGCTCGGTTTCACCGGCTTAATCCAGAAGTTTGCCGAATCGCCGATCAGCCTGTTTTTCATAGAACTGATGGGAGGCGTCGAGACAACGCGCATCATCCATCACTGGTCGGCGATCGTGATGATGCTTGTCAGCGTGTACCATGTGTTGGTGCTGCTGTACAAGATCCTGGTGCTGCGCGTGCCCTGGACGATGATGCCGTGGCTTGATGATCTCAAGCACGTGCTGCAAGATGTCGCCTACTATCTTGGCATCCGCAAACAGCGGGCGCAGTATGGGCATTTCACCTATGCCGAAAAGGCCGAATATCTGGCAGTGGTCTGGGGGACGGTCTTGATGGGCGCGACCGGTTTCATGATGTGGAATCCGATCTCAACCGCCCGCTTCTTGCCAGGCGAGTTCATCCCGGCCGCCAAAGCCGCGCATGGCGCGGAGGCGATCCTGGCGGTGTTGGCGATTCTGCTGTGGCATTTTTACCATGTTCACCTGAAGACGTTCAACAAAAGCATGTTCACCGGCAAGCTCAACCGCGAGCAAATGGAGCATGAGCACCCGGTGGTCTTGCAGCAGATCGAAAGCGGCGCAGGGCCAAAGCCCATCCCGGCGGAGACGCTGAAGAAACGGCAGATGATTTACTACCCCCTGGCGGCGGTGATTTTGGTCAGCTTTAGCTTCGGGTTGTATGCCTTTATCGGCTACGAAAACACATCCATCACCACTGTCCCGCGCGGCGAAACCGTCGAGGTCTACGTGCGAGTGACGCCCGTCCCACGCCCAACGGCTACTATGGCGCCCAGCCCAACCCCCGGTGCGGGCGTTTCATCGAACTCATGGGACGGCAGCTTCGAAGGCTTGTTCCGCAACCGCTGTTCCACCTGCCATGGCACGACCAAAGTTGGCGGGCTGACCCTGGCAAAGTATAAAGATGCTTTGGCGGGCGGCAAAACCGGGCCGGGGATCGTGCCTGGCGAGGCGGATAAAAGCGTCCTGGTGCAGGTGCAGCAGCAAGGCGGGCACCCAGGCCAGCTCACCGAGGAAGAATTGCAAAGTGTGATTGATTGGATCAATGCTGGCGCTCCTGAAAAATAATTAACTGGTAAAAAAGTCGAGTCGTTTAGTCTAAGTTTTCAGATTAAGGAGATCGGTATGAAACGTTTGATCGGATGGTTGAAAAAATTCTTCTTCCCACCTGTCGGCACCCCACTCTGGCAGAGAATTCTGCCTTATGCGGTGCTGGGGGTCCTCACTTTGGCGGTGCTGGTGGCAAGCGCCT
Source organism: uncultured Anaerolineales bacterium (assembly GCA_903872065.1). Lineage (GTDB taxonomy): Bacteria > Chloroflexota > Anaerolineae > Anaerolineales > UBA4823 > CAIQJJ01. Next base: position 6,373 of record CAIQJJ010000006.1, read on the forward strand.
ATGGATGGGAGTATACGAACTCTCCCGCCTTCTGCGGGAAGAGCTGTCATACCATGCCACCCGAGTTTAACTCGTACCTGGAATCGCCCCATGCGCGCATTTCCTGCGTCGAGTGCCATATCGGACGCGGGTTCATCGCCACCCAAATCACCCGCAAAGCTGGCGACTTGAAGCACGTGCTCTTTTTGTTCACCAAGAAGTATGAGTTTCCAATTACCGCCGATGAAATGCGCCCGGCGACCGACACTTGCGAACGCTGCCACTTCCCACAAAAGTTTTCCGATGACAGTTTGCGGCAGACGATCCGCTATCAATCCGACAAAGACAATACGCCGACGACGCTTTACCTGGTGCTGAAGACCGGAGGCGGCAGCACCCGCGCCGGGCAAAGCATGGGCATCCACTGGCATATCGCCAATCGCATCCTGTACTATCCGGGCGACAAAAGCGAGCAGACGATCCCCTATATCCGCGTGTATAACGACGACGGCACAGTGCAGGAATATGCCGATATCACCTCCGGCATCGCGCCCGAAATCGTGAACGAGGCTGATCTCAAGGAAATGGACTGCATCACTTGCCACAACCGCATCACACATCTCGTCAAGACACCCGAAGACTCGGTGGATGTAGCGCTGACACGCAAAATGATTGACAGCGCCATCCCGGAAATCCGCTTGAAGAGTGTGGAGGTGATGCGCGCCCGGTATGAAACGCAAGACCAAGCCATTGAGGGAATCGCCGGGCTGGAAAATTACTACCGGGTCGTATACCCCGACTACTATACCGCCAACCGGGAGAAAATCCAGGCGGCGATCACTGTGCTGCAAGATATCTACGAGCAGTCGGTCTTTCTTGAACAGAAATCAGACTGGAACAGTCACCCCGACAATATCGGTCACAAAGATTTCCCCGGCTGCTTCCGCTGCCACGATGGCAAGCACCTGGACGAGAATCAAAACGCCATCCGGCTGGAATGCAACCTGTGCCACTCCATTCCGGTGGTCGCAGGGGCGCAAGATTTCCTGACGCAGATCGAGATCAGCCGCGGCCCGGAGCCTGACAGCCACTTCCACGCCAACTGGATCAGCATGCACAGCAAGGTGCTCGATCAGACTTGCAGCAACTGCCATGATACCAGCGACCCCGGCGGCACTTCCAACACGTCGTTTTGTTCGAACAGCGCCTGCCACGGCAGTGTGTGGACTTTTGCCGGCTTCAACGCCCCGGCGTTGAAAGCGGTCATTGATAAGCAGCTTCCACCCACTCCAACCCCCATGGCGCCGGAAGACGCCATCCTGACCTACAATGGCAGTATCGGCTCCTTGCTGACCACGCGCTGCGGGAGCTGCCATGGCGCCAATGGACTGCAAGGTTTGGATGTGACCAGCTACGCTGGCTTAATGACCGGCGGCAAGAGCGGCGCAGCGATCACCCCAGGCGATGTGGAAAACAGTCTGCTGATCAAAGTTCAAACCGGCGAGAAAGCGCACTTCGCCCAGTTTAGCGCGGAGGAGATTGATTTGATCTCGAAATGGATCCAGATCGGCGCGCCGGAGAAGTAAATACCCTGGCGCGGCGAAAAATGGCGCTTTTGCCCCCAGGCAGAAAACGCAGTTTACGCCAGGGATAGCGCCAATCGCTCCAACCCCCACAGGTTTTGCAAAACCTGTGGGGGTTGGGGCGATTATTTTTTGCGCCTTGCAAAAGAGCAAGGTTCTCATTCTTCCCACCATTCCCTCATACGAAATTAATTTACATGGTAAAATAGGGGGCAATTATCCTATGTGAACCTGCATAGGATAATTCTCTTATTGATATGGTGGCTCTAGGTAAATGAAAGGAGGCTGCGATTCCCATATTCATTGATTGATTTCCCCACCCCCAAGTTGTCCAAAATCTAAATTTACACGTACATTGAGGAGAGTTTGATGAAAGCTAGAAATTTGCTAATTGTCGGTATCCTTTTGCTGGCAGTGGCAGCAATCCTGGCTGCTTGCGGCGGCAATGCCCCCGCTGCCACCCAGGCGCCCTGCCCCACCGCAGCCGCTTGCCCCCCAGAAAAAGAATGCCCCACCTGCCCCACGGCTGAACCGGCCAAAGAACCTGAACCCTGCCCGACCTGCGAAACCTGCCCGACCTGCCCCACTGTCGAACCCCCGGCCGTCCAAGATGTCCCCAATCAAGACGCCTGGGCCGGCTCTGGCCACAATGACGGCGAAGCAATGGCCTTCAACGATTGGAATGAGGCCGATCCGAAGGAAATTCCCACCTCCTGCGCCAAGTGCCACAGCACCGCCGGCTACCATGATTTCCTGGGCGCTGATGGCTCTGAAGCTGGCAAAGTGGATGCGGCTGTGCCTGCCCCCGCCGGCACCCTGCAATGCTCCACCTGCCACAACAGCGCCGCCGCCAACCTGACCAGCGTGGCCTTCAACAGCTACACGCTGGACAAAGATGGCAACAAAGTTTTCACCACCATCAGCGGCCTCGGGCCTGAAGCGCGCTGCATGGTCTGCCATCAGGGGCGCGCCTCCAAGAATTCGGTGGACGATCAGATCGCCCGCTTCAAGGTCGAAGATGTTGACGCAGTCGTCACCCCGATCAAGGATGATGCCGGCAAAGACGTAGCCTTTGGTTTCATCAATATTCACTACTTCGCCGCGGCCGCCACACTGTATGGCAACCAGGTTCACGGCGGGTACGAATACGATGGAATGCTGTATGATGCTAAGCACGACCATGTCGAAGGTTTCCGCACTTGCGTAGACTGTCACGATTCACACAGCCTGCAGGTAAAGGTCGAACAGTGCGCCTGGTGTCACACCGAGGTGAAGGCTGTGGAAGACCTGAAGAACGTCCGCGAACCGTCCTCGCTGATGGATTACGATGGCGATGGCAACGTGGAAGAAGGGATGTTCTACGAAATCCAGGGCCTGCAGGAAATCCTGTATGCCCAGATGCAGAGCTACGCCAAAGAAAAAGCCGGCGTGGGCCTGCTGTATGATTCAGCCGCTTACCCCTACTTCTTTGCCGATGCGGATGGCGATGGCAAAGCCGACGCGGATGACCAGGGGAATGCAGTACGCTACAGCACCTGGACGGCTCGTCTGTTGAAGGCCGCCTACAACTACCAGGTGTCCATCAAGGATCCCGGCGCGTTCGCGCATGGCAATAAGTACATCGTGCAACTGCTGCACGACTCGATTGCTGACCTGGGCGGCGACGTGACCATGCTGGCCCGCGATGACGCCGGCCACTTCGCTGGCAACACGATGCCGTTCCGCGATTGGGACGCCGAAGGCGAAGTTCCTTACGGCTGCGCCAAATGCCACAGTGCAACCGGCCTGCCCGAATTCCTGAAGAGCGGCGGCACGGTTGTGGTCAGCGCCAGCGGCTCCACCATGACGGTTGGGGTTGGCCCGCAGCCGACCGCCAACGGTTTCCAGTGCAGCACCTGCCACGATGAAGCCAACTGGCCGGCGCGCTATGCACCAGTGGCCG
>CAIQJJ010000007.1 GCA_903872065.1 uncultured Anaerolineales bacterium
CGTCTATGGCTTGACGCCTGCTTACGAGCCAAGACAAAGCAGAAGTTTTATACTTCTGATGCCGGGATTTTTTTACCCGGTTCTTAACTTAATGATTGCCGGGCTTATATGGTTGATAGGCGAGGGCCTGCGCGTATTCATTCCCAACACCCTGCTGGTTTTTTATGCCCTGGCCGGGCTATGGTTAAGTCTCTGCGGACTTGCAAATTTAGCAGCAATCACAGTTTTTTTCCGCACTTCAGGCAAAGCATCTATCTCCAAAGAGGATGTGATCACAGAGGAAATGAGTATATAGGATGAATCCATTTATCCCGTTTCAACCCGCTTTTGGCGCGAATTTTCTCAACCGCGAAGCCGAGCAAAGAGAAATTCTTGACCGGCTTGGCATGGGCGTAAGTTCCGCCCTGGTTGGCAACCCCCACATCGGCAAGACATCGCTGCTGCGCAAGCTGGCAGACACAAAAAGCTGGGCTGTATATGGGCTTGATCCCAGCCAATATACTGTCGTTGAACTCAATTTTGAACTCTTCACTTCTGAAAAAACACCCGACGATTTCTGGCAGCAAATCTGCCGGCGCGCCGCCCTGGCCTCGCCGCAAAGCGCCGCGCCGCTGCAGCCATTTACCGTTCAAGGCAAAAAGAGAATTGATCTGGGTTTCCTGAACGAAGCGTTTGTCAAAATTGGCACACAGGGCCAACGTGTGGTGGTTTTAATAGATGAGTTCGACAAATTTCTCAACTTGCCCAATTTTGCCACGCTCGATTTCGTCAATCCTTTGCGCGCCATAGCCTCCGTCAGCACCGGACTGGTATTGGTAACAACCAGCCGCTTATCCATCGCCGAATTGCAAGGCGAAATCAACAAACTCAAGCAAGATTCGCAAGGCAGTCCGCTCAATTTTCTCCAGCCGGTTTCACTGCAAGGTTTCGCGGATAAGGACATCCAGCAATGGATGTCGCCGCACCTGCCGGTGGAAGGAATTGCCGAGGCCCGCTTGCTGGCCGGGCGACACCCTTTATTGCTGCAATTGGCGGGCAAGTTATTATGGAGTGAGAAAGAAACAAACTCTATCCCTCGCTGGGATGCCCACCGCGACAAATTCGTGGCGAACCTGGACGCCCATTTTCGGGATTTGTGGCGCTACCTGGATGCACGGGCTCAGTTTGCCCTGGTGTTGATGGTCCTGCGCGATCTCGAAGGACAGTTGAGCGGCAAAAGCTTCAATGTGGAAAAAGTCTCGCAAGACTTACAGTGGTTCACCGCCGAAGTGAAAAGACTTGGCGAGCGCGCAGTTTTAGAAAAAAACGCCCAGGGAGAGTGGGTCATTGGTTCATTGGGCCTGCGCCTATGGCTGATTGAGAACAAAATCGCCGCAGCAGTGGGGACACCCCTGGATGTTCCTCAATGGCTGCACCACAAAGAGTTCAAGTTAGGCGGGCTGATTACCAACGAAGAGATCGCCGCCATTCAGGGCTTCGTCCAGGCCATTCCAACAGATTTCATCTCGCTGGCAAAAAAAGCGCTGCTGCCTAAGGACCTGCAATGAGCGCCAGGGTTGAAGAATCTCTCCTCAGCCGTTTATATCAAGACCTGTATAGTGGGCACAACGTGTTTTTAACAGGCGGATCAATTCAACAACGCGCCCAATTGCTGCAGCAATTACTCGATCCGAACATCCACAAGCGCTTTCTGCCGGAGCCAGAGCAATTTTTGTGGGTTTACATTGACTGCGCCAGGCTGCCAGCGAATACATCGCTAACTCTGTTTTGGAAGTCTGCTCTGCATCCAACCCTTGAGCAGCAAAACCTGCCCCGATCCTTGAAGCCCTTTCTACAGGCAACCCTCAACAGTTCCTTCCTGGACTTATTTGATCTTGAGACTTATTTCCTTAAGTTATCCGATGAACAGCGCGTCCAAGTCTTGTTGGTAGATAATTTGGAAATGCTGCTCAAGTGGCCGAAAGAAACCATCAGTTCCACTCTGAGCAGTTTACGCAGTTTCTCGTCGCGCGCCGGCTTGCGCGCAATCATTAGCAGTTCAAAAGGGATTGAGACGCTCAACCAACAAACTGCTTTACTCAATCAATATGGTTCGCCATTCTTCAATATATATCTTGAAAGAAGGCTGTAACCTGAAAGCCGCTTATGAAAGCTACCCCACCCCCTAATATTGTTCTGATCATGACCGACCAGTGGCGCGGCGACTGCCTGGGCAGCGCCGGCCATCCGGTGGTAGATACGCCCTATCTCGATCAGTTGGCCCAGCGCGGGGCGCGCTGCGAAAATGCTTATTCGGCCACGCCAACCTGCATCGCGGCGCGGGCAGGGCTCTTCACCGGGCTGACGCCGCGCTCGCATGGGCGCATCGGCTACCAGGATGGCCTGCCCTGGAACTATGATCTGACCCTGGCCGGCGAGTTTACCCGCCTGGGCTACCAGACGCAGGCGATCGGCAAGATGCACGTGTATCCTGAGCGCTCGCAGCTTGGCTTCCAAAATGTGATTCTGCACGATGGCTTTTTGCACTATGCGCGGCGCAATGCCAACCTGGACCTGGTGGACGATTACCTGCCCTGGCTGCGCCGTGAATTGGGCCGCGAGGCGGATTATTTTGATCACGGGCTGAACTGCAATTCAATCGTCACCCGCCCGTGGGATAAGGCCGAGTACCTGCACCCCACCAATTATGTTGTCTCGCAGGGGATTGATTTTCTGCGCCGCCGCGATCCACGCAAGCCTTTCTTGCTCTTTCTCTCGTTTCACCGCCCGCACCCGCCTTATGACCCGCCGGCCTGGGCTTTCGAGCAGTACCTGTGGCGCGAGATGCCGCAGCCGCCGGTGGGCGATTGGGTGGAACTGCTGCAAGGGTATGCCACGCCCGGCAACCCGGAGGCGCACGTAGATCCCAGCGTACCGCCGCACTTGCTCCAACGCGCCCGCGCCGGCTACTACGGGCATATCACGCACATTGATCATCAAATCAACCGCTTCCTGGAGACTTTGCAATCCCACAACCTGCGTCAAAATACGGTGATTCTGTTCACCTCCGATCACGGGGAAATGATGGGCGATCACCAGATGTTCCGCAAGGGTTATGGCTACGAAGGCTCGGCGCGCGTGCCGCTGATCGTGAGCGGGCCGGCGGAGCTGGGCATCCGCCCCGGCAGTGTGCATTCCGCGCCGGTCGAGCTGCGCGATATCTTCCCCACGCTGCTGGACTGCGCCGGCTTGCCGATCCCGGAACGCCTGGAAGGGCGCAGTTTCCTGCCGGCGCTGCAAGGGATTCCCTCTTCGACCAGGCAGGACATTCACGGCGAGCATACCCTGCTCGGCCAATCTATGCACTGGATGACGGATGGTCTGGAGAAGTACATCTGGTTCAGCGGCAGTGGGCTGGAGCAGTTTTTCGACCTGGCGCACGACCGGCAGGAGCTGCATGATTTGGGCCGCGAGCCGGCGCAGGCGGAGCGAGAGCCGCTGGGGCCGGAGCGGATCGCGTACTGGCGCGGGCGGCTGATCGAAGAACTGCATGGACGTCCGGAAGGCTTTACCGATGGGGAGCGGCTGATCCCTGGCCGCCCTGTCGCGCCGACTCTGCCGCACTTGCTAGAAGCAAATGCGGCTCACTTATAGAATGACACAAATGTCACGAGACAGGAAGAAGGAGATAAAAGTGTTATGAATCACCGTGAACGCATCCTGGCCGCCATCCGCCACGAACCGGTGGATCGCCTGCCAACCGATATGTGGGCCACCGTTGAAGTATGGGAGAAGCTCTTCAACCATTTTGGCATCCGCGGGCGCGGCCCGGCGGAGCGCATGGAACTCTACGACGCGGTCGGCATAGATGGCATTTTTGGCGTCGTCCCGCCCTACATCGGTCCGGCGCTGCCGGTCAAAGACGGCATCCGCTACGATGAGTGGGGCATGGGCTACCGCATGCAAGACTACGGCAGCGGCAGCTATGACGAGCAGGTCGTCTTCCCGCTGACACAGGCCAAGGCCTTGAAAGAATTGGAAGAATTCCCCTGGCCCTCGCCTGACTGGTACGATTACGCCGCGCTGCCGGCCCAGGTCGCCGCCTACCCCGATCGGGCGATCGAGTGCGGCTATACGGCGCTTTTTTACTGGCACAACCGCCTGCGCGGGCTGCAGCAATCGCTGATGGATCCGCTGGCCGAACCAGAGATGACCGAGTATCTCCTGCTGCGCCTGTCGGATTTCTTCACCACATACCATACTCGCTGCTTCGAGGCGCTCAAAGGCAAGATTGACCTCACCCAGGTCACAGACGATTTCGGCGGTCAGTTTGGCCTGCTGCTCTCGCCCAGGCTGTTCGAGCGCTTTTACCGCCGCCCCATGCAGCGAGCGATTGACCTGGCCAAATCTTACAATATTTTTGTCTTCCATCATGATGACGGCGACTGCCGCCCGCTGCTGCCGCGCCTGGCGCAAATGGGAATTGATGTTCTTAACCCGATCCAATGGCGCTGCGGCAATTGGGACCTGGCGGCGCTCAAAGCCGATTTTGGCGGGCAGTTCTGCTTTCACAGCGCGGTAGACAACCAGCAAACGATCCCCTTCGGCAGTGCAGAGGATGTACGCGCCGAGGTGCGCATGCTAGGACGCACGCTGTTCAGCGACCGTCGCGGACTGATCCTGGCCCCCTGTCACAACTTGCAGCCGATCACCCCATTGGAAAATATCCTCGCCTTGTACGACGAGGCAAGTAAAATCTAGAAATTTTTGACCCCAAGGAGTCACAGCTTATATGGCCTCTTCTCTCTCAATCCCTTCTGAAATGCGCGCCCTGACGCTGGATGGCGTTGGTTTCGAGCATCTCCAGGTGAAAACTGTCCCCACCCCCCGCGCCGGGCCGCGCCAGTTGGTCGGCCGGGTTGATGCGGCCGGCATTTGCACCTCGCTGATCAAGCTGATCGAGCAAGGCCCTGATCATTCTTTCCTCTACGGTTGGGACATCAGCCGCCACCCGCTGATCCTGGGCGACGAGGGCTGCATCACCCTGGTCGAGGTGGGGGCGGAGTTGAGCGGGCGCTACCAGGTCGGCGAGCGCTACGTTATCCAACCTGCCGTGGACATCGCGCCGATCAATCACCGCGAGCGCTATCGCGACCAGGCGCGCGGCGTGCAAAAGCTGGGCGTTGGCTACACGCTGCAAGGCCACCTGGCCGAATACATCCTGGTCAGTGAGGAGATTTTGCAGGCCGGCTGTTTGCTGCCGCTGCCGCGCCCCGATCTGCCCTACGCCCACGCCGCCCTGGCCGAGCCGCTCTCCTGCGTCATCTCAGCCCAAGACCATCACCTCCACCTGGCGCAGACCGATCCCCTCGCGCCGCGCCAGGTCGTTCATGGCCTCAAGCCGGGCGGCGTCACGGTGATCGTTGGGGCCGGCGCCATGGGCCGCATGCACGTTGACCTGGCGTTCAGCTACAAGCCAGCAGTGGTGATCGCAACCGATTATATCCAGGAGCGGCTGGACATTGTCCAGCGCTTGTTCGCGGCGAAAGCCAGCCAACTGGGCATCGCCTTACACACGATCAACGCCGGGACGACCGACCTGGCGGCGCATGTGCAGGCTGTTTCGCAAGAGCGCGGCGCAGACGATGTGATTGTGGCGGTGGGATCGGCCAGGGCCATCGAGTCGGCGCAGAAATTGGTTGCTCGCGGGGCGGTGCTGAACCTGTTTGGCGGGCTGAAAAAGGGACAAGACCTGGTGCAGTTGGACACCACCCTGGTGCATTACCGCGAGATCAATGTCACCGGCTCCAGCGGCGGCTCGCCGTGGGACGTGGCGCAAACTCTGGCGTTCATCGCCCAAGGGCAAATTGACGCCAGCGCCCACATCACCCGCATCGGCGATTTAAACGACGCGCCGGCCTTCCTGGAGATGGTCAAAGCGCAGCAGTTGGATGGCAAAGCGGTGGTATATCCCCACCGGCGCAGCGCCGAGATCCTGGCCGTGCCGGCCTGGAGCGCCGAGGACGAGAAGAGTTACCTGGGCTGAGGAAAAGAATGATGGATAAAAATCGGACGTTTGTCGGTTTTGGTTTTGGCGCCATCCAGGCCGGGCTGTTTTTGTATGAGGCTTTCCAAAGCGGCAATTTCGCCCGCCTGGTTGTGGCGGAGGTGATGCCGGATGTGGTGGCGGCGCTGCGAGGCGGTGGGGGCCAGAGCGGGGGATTCTACCGCGTCAACATCGCCCACGCCGACCGCATTGAGACGGCGCAGGTGGGGCCGGTGCAAGCGTATGACCCGGCCCACGCCGCCGACCGCGCGGCGCTGATCGAGGCGATCGCCCAGGCGGAGGAGATCGCCACCGCCGTGCCGAGTGTGAAATTTTACACGGCGGACAGCCCAGGCAGCATCCACCGTCTGCTGGCGGCCGGGCTGCGCTTAAAGGCGCAGCGCGGCGGGCCGCGGGCAGTGATCTATGCGGCGGAGAATCACAATCACGCCGCGGAAATCTTGCAGGCGCAGGTAATGGGCGAGATCCCCGGCGAGGAACAGGCGGCGGTGCTGGCGCAGGCGCAGTTTCTCAACACTGTCATCGGCAAGATGAGCGGGGTGGTCACTGACGCCGCCCAAATCCAAGAGCAAGCCCTGGGGACGGTTACGGCGGATCTGCCGCGGGCGTTTTTGGTGGAGGCCTTCAACCGCATTTTGATCTCTGCCATCCACTTCGACCCACCCTTCGAGCGCGGCATCCGGGTCTTCAGCGAGAAAAGCGATCTGCTGCCCTTTGAGGAAGCCAAGCTTTACGGGCACAACGCCACCCATGCCCTGGCCGCCTACCTGGGTGCGGCGCGCGGGGCGGAATGGATCGCCGATCTCAAGGAGATACCGGGCGCGATGAACTTTTTGCGGCGGGCTTTCATTGAGGAATCAGGACAGGCCCTGGTGAAGAAATACCAGGGGGTGGATGAACTGTTCACCCCCGCCGGCTACGAGGCCTACGCCGACGATCTCCTGGAGCGGATGATCAATCCCTTCTTACGAGACGCCATCGAACGGGTGGGACGCGACCCAGAACGCAAGCTCGGTTGGGATGACCGCCTGATCGGGACGATACGCCTGGCGCTCCAGCAGGGAATCGCGGCGCGGCGCTATGCCTTCGGCGCGGCCGCCGCCCTGGCGCGCATCGAACCGCAACTGCTGACGCAAACGATTTCCCCCGCCAGTTTGCTGGAGGGCATCTGGAAGCATGGCGCAGCAGACGAACAAAGCCGCAATGAGCGTGAGCAAGTGCTGGCGCTGATCGAGAGCGCCGCCCAAGAACTGCGCCAGTGGCGGGCAAGCGGCTTCGCCGCGCTGGATTAAGCAGCAGCCGCCTCTTCGGGAAGAGGATTTTCCGCCTTCTGCACCGGCCAGACCCAGAATGAGCAGGAGCCGAGGCACGAGAGCAGGCCGCAAAGAAACAGGGTCACACGCAGCCCGATCCAATCGGCGATCACCACGCCGATCATCGGGCTGACGAAGGCGGCAATATTGACCACCGAAATATACCAGGAGGTAAAGATCGGGCGATTTTCTTCAGGGGTTACATCCAGCAAGGTGGTGAAATGGCTTAAGTTGACCGCCGGCGCGACCAGGCTGTAGATGGCGATCACGACCAGGATCAGCGTCAGGTCGGGCAGCAGGCTGACCCCCACCGGCAGCAGCCCCATTAAGATGATGGTGTATTTGAGCGTGTTGGGCTTGCCCCACTTTTGCATAATCCGCCGCCAGAAAGGCGTGGCAATGATCATCGCCAGGGTGGAGAGGGTGCCTTGCAAGCCGATCCAGGCATCCGACGCGCCCAGGGTGCGCACATAGTAAAGGATGTACAAGGGCGAGGCCAGCCACAGCCCAAGCCCGTGCAAGACGGTGTTCATGATCATGCGCGCCAGGCCGGGATAGTCGTGAATCGTCTGGCGCAGGAGGGCCGGCGCGCCCCAGATCTTGAGTTTGAGGGTCCCGATGGCGCTAACGCCTGGCTCGCGCGGCGCAGCCGGCCTGGGCGGAACCGGCCTGGATTCTGGCACTTGAATTTTGAGCAAACAGATCATGCTGATCATCGAAGCCAGGAAACCCACCAGGTAGAGCGCGACGTAGTTGTATGGGAAGAGAATGTGCGACAAAGCCTGACCAAAGAGAAAGTTGAACAGGCTGACCGTGGCATTGTTAATCATCATACGCGCTGTCACCAGGCCGGCCCGTTTGCGTTCCGGCACTACATCCGCCAACAGCGGCATCCAGCCCACGTTAAAGAAGTGAGCCGGAATGCCGATCAAGACAAAGATGGCGACCGTCAGGCTGCCCAGCGGAATGTGCAGCATGTTCAACCAGGGTACCAGCGCCACCAGCAGGTAGCCCAGGCGGTTGAAAAACAAGGGCCACAAAATCCAGGGCTTGCGCTGCGTTTTGGAGCTTAAGATCCGCCCGGCGGGAATTGAGATCAACACCGCCAACAGGGCCGGCAAAGACGAAAGCAGGCCAATATCGGCGTTGGTCGCCCCCAGACGCAGGGCAAAGGCGGCGTTAAATGTGGCCGCGCTGCCCAGGATGGAAGCCCAAAAGAGTTCCACCACCAGGTAATAAGCGTTGCGATCATGGACGTTTTCAGGATTGAGATGAAAAAAGCGATAAATCATGGACAACCTCTTGGATTAGAACAGGTCTTGATTATAATACCCCCTATCCCAATACCCCAGGAAAAACCCCCATGAAAAAGCTTTTCCTTACAATCTTGGCAGTAATCCTTCTCGCGGCTGCCTGCACCAGCCCTGCGCCCACTCAGCCGGCGGCAGAGTCGCCGCGTCCAGAGACGAGCGCCCCTCCAAGCGCAGAGGCGGCTTCTGCAACACCCGCGGGGAAATCGAGCCGGCCCATTTCACCAACCGAAACTTTTGCCCCCTCCCCCACCCCAAAAGCAGATTTTGTCTATCAGCAAAACGCGCGCTTGGGGCGCGGCGTCAACCTGGGCAATGCACTGGAAGCGCCCAACGAGGGCGAATGGGGCGTCACCCTGCAAGAAGAATACTTCAAAGCGATCAAAGACGCCGGCTTTCAGCATGTGCGCATCCCGGCGCGCTTTTCCAATCACGCCTCCGCCCAGGCCCCTTACCAATTGGACGAGCAGTTCATGGCGCGGGTGGATTGGGCGATTGACCAGGCGCAGCAACAGGGCCTGATGGCGATTATAGATATGCACCATTACCTGGAGATCTTTGAAAACCCGCCCGCCCACAAGGAGCGTTTCGTCGCCATCTGGAAGCAAATTGCCGAACGCTACCGCGAGGCTCCCGATGCGGTCATCTTTGAGCTGCTCAATGAGCCGAATACAAACCTGGACGCCCCGCAGTGGAATGAACTGCTCGCCCAGACCATCCAGGCCATTCGCCAGAGCAACCCCAACCGGACGATCATTGTAGGGCCAGCAGGTTGGTACAGCATTTCCCAACTGGAAACCTTGAGCCTGCCCGAAGAGGAGCGCAACCTGATCGTCAGCGTCCACTTTTATTCACCCTTCCAATTCACCCACCAGGGGGCGGAATGGGTGGATAACTCAGAGCCCTGGCTCGGTACCCAATGGGCGGGAGACTACACGGAGCGGAGCTTATTGGGGCGAGAATTGCGCAGCGCGGCCTTGTGGGGTAAAGCCAACAACCGGCCGATCTACCTGGGCGAATTTGGCGCGTACAATAAAGCTGAGATGGAATCGCGCGCCCGCTGGACCAATTTTGTGGCGCGCAAAGCTGAAGAGCTGGGGATGAGTTGGGCTTATTGGGAGTGGTGCGCCGGCTTTGGCGTCTACGACCCCGAGGCCAAAGCCTTTCGCCAACCGCTGCTGGAGGCGCTCATCCCGCCGCGCACAAATACGGAAATCAAATGATATTGCGGAATTGCCATATTACGCCATATCTTTTATAATGTGCGTATAGAATTTTCTATGCGCGCCGTAATCAATTTGCTAACCGAAGGAGCCTTTATGAAGATCGAAACCGTTGAGTATCTTGGCTGGAATTGTGTTCGTCTATCCAACAGCCTGGTTGACCTGATCATCACCACAGATGTTGGGCCGCGCGTGATCCGCTTTGGCTTTGTGGGTGGGGCGAACGAGTTTAAGGAATTCACCGAAATGGCCGGCTTAAAAGGCGGCGACGAGTGGCGCATTTACGGCGGGCACCGGCTGTGGCACGCCCCCGAAATCAAACCACGCACCTACTTCCCCGACAACTTCCCCGTGACGGTTGAAGAGCATGGCGACCTTGTGCGCGTGCTGCCACCCCCGGAAACCAGCAACGGCATCCAGAAGGCGCTGGACATCCAGATACTCGGTGAAAGCGCGCAGGTGAAGATGACTCACCGCCTGACCAATACCGGTGCCTGGCCGGTGGAACTGGCCGTGTGGTGCCTGTCGGTGATGGACGCGGGGGGCGTGGCAATCATCCCTGTCCCGCCGCGCGGGCCGCATACTGAATTTCTTTTGCCGACCCACTCCATGACGATGTGGGCGTACACCAACATGGCTGACACTCGCTGGACCTGGGGACATCACTTCATCCTGCTGCGCCAGAACCCCCAAGAGCAATGGCCGCAAAAGATCGGCATGTCCATTCCGGACGGATGGGCGGCATACGCCCACGGCGGGCGGCTGTTTGTGAAACAAGCCGCCTACCAGACTGGAGCGCCCTACCCAGATAACGGCTGCTCCATGGAGTTCTTCACCAACGCGGACATGCTGGAAGTGGAATCGCTCAGCCCAACAGTGAAACTTGAACCGGGCCAGAGCGCCGAACAGACAGAAACCTGGACATTGTTCAATGACATCCCACAGCCCAACAGCGAAGCGGATGTGGTTGAACACATCTTACCGGCGGTGAAGAAAATCCTGGCCGCCTAACCCCCTACCGCCATCCCCCTGCGCCGTGATATGGCGCAGGGGGAGCGCGTGAGACAAAGAGCATGACCGCTCCCACCCCCCAGCCGCCCATCCCAAAATTGCTTCGTCTGAACGGGGACGAAAGCGAATCTCCCCGCGCATGGCCGGGCGGGGGGGTGAATTTTGAGCCGGAGAAGCCGCGCGACGCGGTCTCGCTGGAGCCGCGATTGATGCAGCAACTGCGCGAAAGCGAGACACTGCTCGCCATCAGCCACCGCCTGGCCTCCAGCACCGACATACCGACCGTGCTGCAGCAAATCGTGGATGCGGCGGCGGCGCTGCTGGGCAAAGCGGACCGGGCGGTATTGCACATTTTGGAGGAGCGGGGGGATTACCTGAACGCAGTGACGGTGGCGGGACCAGATCGGCAGTTGATCCAACATCCGATGAATTTTCGACCTGGGCAGGGGATTGCGGGGCTGGTGCTGCTGCACGGCAAGTCAATTACTGTGGCGGATGTGCGCCAAGACCCGCGTTTTGTGATTGACAATTCACGGGCGCCGCGGATTCGCTCTTTGAGTGTGGCACCGGTGATCCTGGGGGAGAAAAAGCTAGGGACGTTGAGCGTGCACAGCCAGCAGACGGGGGCGTTTAACCAGCACGACGAGCATTTGTTGACGATACTGGGGAGCCAGGCAGCGCTGGCGCTCTCAAAAGCGCAGATGATGGAGGCGATGCAGCAGCGGTTGAACGAGGTGAATGTGTTGTACCAGATCACCGAAAAGCTGCTGGAGGCCCGGCAGGTTGAGACGGCGCTGCAACCAATTGCAAGCCTGCTGCAAGAAACGTTTGGCTATTATCATGTGGGGATTTACCTGGCGGATGAGGAGAGGGGCGATCTGATCCTGCAAGCGGCGAGTGGGGAAGGGAGCAGGCAGCTTGAAGGGGACGGGCGACGGGTGAGGCTGGGGGAAGGGATCGTGGGAGGGGCTGCAGCGAGGGGGGAGGTTTTCGTCTCCAACGCGGTGGGGGAGGAGGCGGGCTTTATACCTGACCCGCTGCTGCTTGAGACGAACGCCGAACTGGCGGCGCCGATCGGCGGCGGGGGCCGGACTCTAGGAGTGTTGGATGTTCGCCAGCGAGCGCCGCGGGCCTTCCAAGAGCATGACCTGCGGCTGCTGAGGGCAGCGGCGCGTCACCTGGCGGCGGCTATTGAACGCGGCAGGTCGGGGTAGAGGGGAAAACTGGCGGCCGCTGGGGCGAATTTAATCTGAAATTTCAAGCGAATTCTGCAATTGCCGGCTATAATTAGCGTATGACTCTCGGCAATCTCTGGATCGTTGATGATGAGGAATTTCTGCGCCCAAATCGGGGGCGCGGGATCCAGCCGAGGCAGTTTGAAACAAAGCGAAGATGAGGCGTTTCTCAGCGATAATACTGGCATGGATGAACAGACTGAACCCACACTCTCACATACAGGAACAACGGCGGGGCAGACCGCGCCGCGCGTTTTGGTTGTAGATGATCACCCGAATACCGCGTCTATGCTGGCGCGGGTGCTGAAGAAGTTGACGATTCCGGCGGAGGTTTTGACAGCGTACAGTGGGGAGGAGGCGCTGGAGCGAATGGGGAATGGGGGAGTGGATGTGTTGATTACGGATTTTATTATGCCGGGGATGAGTGGGCTGGAGTTGATTGAGAGGCTGAAGAAGGAAGGGCGGGAACCGGGGCATGTGATTTTGATTACAGCGTATGATATCCCGGGGCTGGTGATGACGACGCGGCAGCTTAAGGTGCAAGATTATTTGGTAAAGCCGGTGGATCCGGAGAAGATCCGGGGGATTGTGGATAAGGTTTTGCAACAGATGCACCCACAGCAGGCAGGCGGGGAGCAGGCGGGAGGGGAACAGGCGGCTAAGATTTTGATCGCGGATGATAATCCGGATAATATCCGGCTGTTGGCGGTGCGGCTGCAAAGCGAGGGGTATCAGTTTGTGGCGGCGGCCGATGGGGAGGAGACTCTGCGGAAGATTGCGGCTGAACGGCCGGATCTGATCCTGCTGGATGTGAATATGCCCAAAAAGGATGGGTTTGAGGTGCTGGCAGAGATGCGGGCGAACCCTGAGATGGCGCATTTGCCGGTGATTGTGATTACGGCGGCGCGGATTGGGATTAAGGATGTGCGCGAGGGGCTGACGCTAGGGGCGGATGATTATATTACGAAGCCTTTTGATTGGCGGGAGCTTTCGGCGCGCATCCGGACAAAACTGAGGGTGAAGAAAGCGGAGGATGCTTTGCGCCAGCGGAGTCAGCGCTTGAGCGCCCTGCCGGAGATCAGCCTGGATTTGAGCAGTGATCTGTACCGGAGTGAGGGGCTGGATATGACGGGGCTGACGAGGAGCATCCTGGGGCGAACCGTGGGGGCGCTGGGGGCAAGCAATGGGTATTTGGTGGTGTTCAATCCGGATGGGGGGGTGAGTATCCAGGTTCATGAGCCGCAGGCGGGTTTGATTTGGGGGGAGGCGGCTGAACAGGGGCGGCTGGCTTCGGAGGGGGTGGTAGCGCAGGTGATGGGAAGCCGGCAGGGTCAGGTGATTGAAAATACGGCTGTGTTCGAGGGCTGGCCGCAGGGGGACAGGGGGGGGCAAGCAGCGGCGCTGGCGCCGCTGCTCGGGCGGCGAGAGGCGCTGGGGGCGCTGGTGCTTGTGCATCCGAAGCCAGGGTATTTTAAGGAAGAGCATTTGACGCTGATGCAAGCGATTGCGAGCCAGGCAGCGATTGCGGTGGAGAATGCGCAGCTTTATGCGGCGGAGCGGAAGAGGGTGAATGAGCTGGTGGCGCTGAATGAGCTGCTGCGGGGGGTTAATCGGTTTAACCGTTCGGGGGAATTGGTGGAAGAGCTGCCGGAGCTGGTTCAGAAGGCGCTGGGGTATTCGGCGGTGGGTTTTTGGTTGGTGGAAGGTGGAAGTGGGAAGTGGGGAGTGGGAAGTGAAAAAGATGAAGCCGGGGCAGGGGCGGGGGCCGCTGAAGCCGGGGCGGGGGCCGCTGAAGCCGGGGCGGGGGCCGCTGAAGCCGGGGCGGGGGCCGCTGAAGCCGGGGCGGGGGCCGCTGAAGCCGGGGCGGGGGCC
>CAIQJJ010000008.1 GCA_903872065.1 uncultured Anaerolineales bacterium
CAGCACGCCCGGCGCGTGCGCTGGTATGCGCTGCCCGGTCTTCACACCTTTGATAAATCTGTGTTTGGGGCCAATGCGCCGCGTTTTGCCCGCATCAATCAACCCGCCGTGGTGGATTACGCCCTGCGTTTCGTCAACTCGCCGCCCGACCACTGGAAAACCGCCCCGCTCCCGGCCCTGCCGCTCGAAGCCCCGCCGCTGGAAGTTGTTCCAGCCTGGCTGCAGCCGCTCCTGGCGCAAGTGCAAGACTTGATCCCCTGCTATCAAAATTCCGCCGCCTTTGGCGATCGTCCGGGTGAAAATGAGTTGATTGTCCATTATGTAGTTCCACTGCTGCGCGCCCTCGGCTGGCCGGTGGAACAGATCGCTGTCCAATGGCGCTGTGTGGATGTGTGCGTATTCAGCAAGCTGCCGCGCGTCCCAGAAAACATTCGATTTCTGATCGAGGCCAAGCGCCTGGGGGCAGGCGTCGAGGGGGCGCTCGACCAGGCGTTGGGTTACTTGCGCGATTTAGGCGTCCAACGCGATGTGATTGTCACAGATGGCATCCGTTACCGTCTGTATGCCGCCCAGGAGAATTTTGCGCCGGCCGGTTCCATGAACCTGGCGCGATTGAAACACCCGGCGCTGCACATGCTGAAGCAGATTGAGCGTAGTTCGCTTGCTTAATTGGGATAGGGAGATTGTATTATTTAGCTATAGGAGAATACAAGAACATGGAACTACAACCCTGGTACAAAGTCGTCACCCCACGCGAAGAAGTGCGCAATGGGCGTTCGTTCAACCCGGATGAATTCGCCATTCATTTGGAACAAATTGTCGCCGGCAGCGCTCCTGAAGATTACAAAGACCCGGCCAAATTCTTCGCGCGCAGCGTATTCACGCGTGCTTTGCGCGAGCACACCGGCATGGTGCTGCGCCGCCTGGCTGGCGAGACGGTCAACACGTCCCCCGTGCTGACCCTGGTCACAGCCTTTGGCGGCGGCAAAACGCACACCCTGGCCACGCTTTACCACCTGGTGAAACACCCCGGCGCAGTGAGTCATTTCCCTGGCGTCAGCGAAATGCTCACCGACGCCGGATTGTACGCCGTGCCCAATGCACGCGCGGCGGTGTTCGTGGGCAACGCCTGGGATCCGCGCCCCGGCAGCGAAACGCCCTGGATTGACCTGGCCCGCCAATTGGCCGGCGAGGAGGGCGTGGCACTGCTCGGGCCAGCCGCCCAGGAGGCCCCTCCCGGTACGGAGACCCTCAACCGCTTGTTCCAGGCCGCTGGCGGGTCGAGCCTGGTGCTGTTCGATGAGGTGCTTAATTTCATCAACCGCCATCGCTCCCTGGCCGATCATTTCTATGCCTTCCTGCAAAATCTGACGGTAGCCATGACCGGTACCTCCCGCAGTGCGGCGGTGATCAGCCTGCCGCGCAGCCAGGTGGAGATGACCGAAAACGATCTCAAATGGCAGGACAAAATCACCAAGGTGGTGCGGCGCGTCTCGAAGGATTTGATCGCCAACGACGAAGCGGAAATCAGCGAGGTGATCCGCCGCCGCCTGTTTGAAAGCCTGGGCGACAAAGCCGCCCGCTTGCTGGCGGCCAAAACCTATGCGGATTGGTGTTTTGAACGCAGTGAACGCCTGCCGGCCGAGTGGATGACGGTGGATACGGCCGTCAACGCCGCCACAGCCCGCGAGCGCCTGATGAACCGCTTCGAAGCCTGTTACCCGTTTCATCCAGCCACGCTATCGGTGTTTCAGCGCAAATGGCAGGCTCTATCGCACTACCAGCAAACCCGCAGCACGCTGGCTATGTTCGCCCAATGGATTTCGTGGGCCTATAAAGACGGGTTCAAGAACGCTCGCAAAGAACCGCTGCTGACGATTGGATCGGCCCCTCTGGAAGTCAACGACTTTCGCAGCCTCATCCTGGCCCAATTGGGCGAGGCGCGCCTGAACGTCGCCATTGAAGCCGACCTTTCCGGCGAATACGCCAACGCCCGCGCCCTGGATGCTGGCCGGCAAGGCGATTTGCGTGAACTGCACCGGCGGGTGGGCGCAGCCATTTTGTTTGAATCCACCGGCGGGCAGGCCGAGAAAGTGGCCCACCTGCCCGAACTGCGTTTTGCCCTCGGCGACCCAGACGTGGACACGGCCTCGATTGATTCGGCGGCCTTCCACCTTGAGGCGAAAGCTTTCTACATTCGCAAAATCGGCAGCGACGGCTACCGCATCCGCTACCAACCCACTTTGAAAAAAGTGGTCAACGACCGGCGCGCCTCGCTGGACGAAGAAACCGAGGTCAAGCCCGCCGTCCGGGCATTGGTCAAAGGCGAATTCGACAGGGGGCGTTCGCTGCCTGTGGTGTACTTTCCCAAAGACGCCGCCGAAATCTCCGATTCGCCTCGCCTGACGCTGGTGGTGTTGGATCCTGAAACCGAGTGGACTGACAGCAGCAGTGCGGCGCAGGGCAGCCTGCGGCAGCGCCTGGCCGAATGGACGCGCCGGCGCAGCGGGGCGTCCCGTTTATATCCGGGGGCCCTGGTATGGTGCATCAAAAAGCCGGGGCGCGAATTGCGCTCGCAGGCCGAACGCTGGCTGGCCTGGCAGCACGTCCAGCGGGATATGACCGCTGGCGCCCTGGGGCAGGATTTTGACAGCGGCGAGTTGGATGGCATCGGCGCTGAATTCAGAAACGCCCACGATGACGCCAAAGACGAGGTTTGGGCCGGCTACCGCTACGTGATCGTGGCGGACGCCCAAGAGCCGGATGGCTTGCGGGTGATTGATCTGGGCCAGGGCCATTCGGGCGGCGGCGAGACGCTTTGCGGGCGGGTGATCAGCGCGTTGAAATCTGAAAGTCTGCTCAATGAAGCGGTTGGCGCGGGGTACATTGACCGCAACTGGCCCCCGGCGCTGCAAGAAACCGCCGCCTGGCCATTGGCCAGTTTGCGTAAGAACTTCCTCGATGGTTCGCTGACCCGCCTGCTCGACCCCGATACGGTGCTGCGTGCGAAAATCCTGGAATTTGTCCAAAACAGCGATTTTGGCCTGGCCTCAGGCCGCCAACCCGAAGGCGACTACAACCACCTGTGGTTTGGCGAGGTTGTCTCCCCCGACGAGATCATTTTTGACTCGGATGTATACCTGGTGCGCAAATTTAAGGCCGCTGAGTTCAAACAAAAGGCGCAGCGCGGCCGCGCCCATGTCGAGCCGCCGCCGGCCAACCAGCCGCCGCTGGCCCCGCAGGTGTTTGGCGGCAGCGAAACGCCCAGTCAGATCGCGGAACCGCCGCGCGCCGACCTGACGCCCCAGCCGTCCCAAGCCCAACCGGCCGCCCAAACGCTCCACTTGAGCGGCAGCATTCCAGTGGAAATCTGGAATCGCCTGGGGTCGAAGATCATTCCCAAGCTCAAATCTAGCGGGGAGGTGCAGGTCAGTGTGGATTTCAAGGTGACAGTTTCCGCCGAAGGGGGCGCGGCGCTGCAAGCGGAACTGCGGCAGATTTTGGATGATTTGGGAATGGCGCAGCAAATCGAGATCAAGCTGAGGTAACTTTACGGCGGCGCGACAGCCAGCAACTGGCCTTCAAATGCTGGCTGTCCGGGTTCACACCGCTATTGCGTTTACGCTCTGTATTAAGCAGCACATCTGGACGAATGACTATCAAGAATAACCAAAGATCAACAAGGGCTACTTGAGAAAATAAAGTGTTTCTCTTGTCTCCTGGTATAATTCTTTATATTCATATTCTGGTGGAAGCAATCGTATGACAATGATTCGGTGGATCATATTGATAATATGTCTGGCGGGACTTTGTATCCTTGTTGGGTGCGGATGGATTATTTGGCAACAGACGCAACGCAAAGCCGAATTAACCCAAATATCCAATTTACTGGGAAATTCGCCAGCTAATCAGCTTGGGCAAAATACACGCTGTTGGGATATATTTACCCATTGCGGCTATTATATTTACTTTTTGACGCCACTTTCCCAGAGTCAGGTGGCTACAACCATCGGGGAAATAGGCTATGTTATTCGATGGGAAGATCAAATAGATGGTTATACAGCGTATAGCACTATCAATTTATGGACAAGCCATCGCCTGACTGCAAATGGAGAAGATGGAACGATTCGCGAAGATCCGACCTTGACGCCCAAAGCTTATCTTTGGCGACTAACAGGCGTTCAAGGGCAGGAATGGGGAGTAAGTTTTTATGCGATTGGAGATCCATCTATCCCATACTTACTCGATGGTCAATCTGTTAACCAAAATCTGATTGTGCTAATGACGCAGATTCGTTAGTGTCAAAAGACTGTGCATTTGATGAGCAAATATCGAATTTCCCAATTTTGTTTCTGACAAGGAGCAGCAATGAAACTGAGTATACCATCTAGTCATTTGATCTCATCCTGGAGAAGATATATCAGGTTGGTGTTAAGCCTGGCGTTCTTGTGCACCTGTTTAACTGCACACCCCGCACAGGCCGATTCGCCTGTTGGAGATCACGCACAACGTAGTCCAGATCAGACAGAGATGACCGTAAATAGTGATGACTCTCATTTCGTGGCAAATACGGGCTATGATCTGGATCGATATCTTTATCGCGCCGATGTAACTGGCGGCAAACTGACATATTACATTCCTATCACACGATACTATTTCAATACCGCTGACCGCAAGGTCCAGTTCACCAGTGATGGATATTTGACTTCTTCAGCGCTAACGCACGTGAAAGAGAAGAAGATCCTTCCTGAAACTGCTACATTGAAAATGTGGGTATATGATGTTGATGAAACGGACCCAGAATGTGCTGAAGTTGATTGGGTGTATGTGAATGGTCAGCGATTGGTTATAAATGGTCGCCAGGCGCAATTAAGTGGGGCTGACGATACATGGAGTTCTTTTAGCGCCCAAGTGCCCATTCAAATGTTGAAATTCCCCCAAGCAAAAGGGAATCAGATGCAGTTGCCAACACCTGCCAATAACAAAATTGAGATTGAAATTGACGTTAACTGCCAGACCGCCTGGGCGGTAGAGGTAGATTGGGGGATGTTGGAAATTCAAAGCCCTATTCGTCCGATTATCTTTGTCCATGGCTGGACTGGCACACCTGAGAATACTTTTAAGAAAATGGATGAAGAGTGGTTGGTGGAAGATGGTATTCCATCGGGCGGACGCGTTGATTTATACGATGGTATTTATCCGATTGACCAATCTGCGTCCTGGCTCACAAGCTATATATACCAGCGACGAATCGAGTTCGGGGTTGACAAAATCAACCTGTTTGCACACAGCAAGGGTGGATTGGTGGCGCGTAGAGCCTTAGAGACTCCGCTGGTCGCCAACTCTACGCAAAATCTGGCGACTTTCGCGTCTCCTCATCACGGAACCATTTTTGCAGAAAGCGAACAGATCATGCTTTGGCTATGTGATCATATAAAATATCCAGGCGACCCAATCAAAGCGAAACTGTGCTTTGAGGCTACCAAAGAATTCCGCATAGGTACGATGATGAGTTTTAATTACACAGGTTGTCGCTACGATTGGTTATGGGGATGGGTGGATTGCAAGCCAAAATCATGGAAACAATCGGGGGTAAATTATTACAGCTTTACAGCATCACTAGATGAAGCTGTTCGGCCTGTTGAGTCTACTACCTATCCCTGGAACTCTTGGCCACCTTTCCCACAAGTTCTGATTACCGATGCCGCGTTCCTTAGCACGCATGGCGGCCTGTTGGAGAACAAGAATGCGTATGACTGTGCGATTTACCATCTTGATTCGGCGCGCAAAAATGGCCTGGGTTGTCTCCTGACCGCTGACGTCTCATCCCTCGATCTGCAAGGTCAAAATGCCACTGAAGAGGAGCAAACGATCCTTTTGTCTCAGGGTTCTTTAGCAGGTGCAGGAGAGTATACCGAATACGCTCTGGTAAATCAGTCCAGTGAAGGTACGTTTATGATCTTCAGTACACAGCCGATCAGTTTTACCCTGCAAACACCTGGGGGTAAAATCATTAATCCTGCTGTAGCCGCCAACGACTCTCAGATCGAATACTCTGAGCAAAATGTCTATGGCTTACAACAATACGGCTACCAGGTGACATCTCCCCAAATCGGCAGTTGGACGCTGCATGTACATTCTAGCAATGCAGCAGATTTTTACTTTTGGGCTACTGCTGTTTCCGCCAGCTCGATGCATGTGGCTACTTACCAACCATCTTACCAACCTGGTCAGGTCGTGCAATTTTCGGCAGCGTTGAGTACGAATGGTAGTTTACAAACTGGCGCGAGCGTGGGGGGGATAGTTTACTTACCTGATAACACATCCTTAGGAGTGAATCTTTATGACGACGGTACCAACGGTGATCCAACTGCCAATGATGGTGTCTATACGGGTCAGTTTACGGCGCCTGATGTACAGGGAAACCTGATTGTGGCTGTAGAAGGCCAGAAAGACAATCTTCAGCGTTATCTTGAACTGGCTGTGCCTGTTGCAATTCCTACAGCCGCAATTACTGGTTCGCTCGCGTCTGATCCTGTTGACACCAATGGAAATGGGTTCTGGGATGCATTAAACTTTCCGGTGCAAGTTGAAGTTTTCCAAAGTGGGCATTTTGCTCTGGAAGGCGTTCTAGTAGATAAAACTGGCGAGATCATCGCGAATGCAAACTATGACTCGCGCCAAGCGAATAACGGCAACCCCTTGTCCACAGGCCTGAATATTTTAAACCTGACGTTTTCCAGCCAGGCATTTATCGAGCATGGCATTGACGGGCCTTATACATTGACGCGTCTGCAATTGCGCAAAACCGATAGTTTTGCTTTGCCCATTGGATATGCAAATGATCTATATACTACCCCTGGTTATTTATTGAGTCAATTTGAACAACCATTATTCTCATTTGTGTCCGGCGCTGATGAAGGCCAGGATACAAACGGAGATGGGCGATATAATCGGCTACATATTCGGATGCAGGTGAAAACCTTGCAAACAGGTACTCATGAGGTGACAGGACGTTTAGTGAATGCTCAACACCGTGAAGCAGCCTGGACCTCTCAGACCTTTTATGCTTCTGCCCCCGGACTTTATACGGTGGATCTGTATTTTTCAGGTTCAGAAATCGGCAATAGTCAGATTGATGGGCCGTATTTACTGACGGATTTCAGCATATTAAACCAAAACACCGCCGGTTATGTGTTGCTCGATGATATCTATACAACAAAAGTGTATCGCTTCATTCAATTTGAGGGAGCGGCTTACCGGATATATTCGCCGATTATCCTCGCCAATTCTGGTGGTTCGAATACAACCCCATTAACTGGGCAAGTGACCCAGGATGGATTACCAATTGCCGGGATTCAGGTTGAATTACGTTATGACAATGGGTCCGGTTTTTCAACTTTTGATTCGACATATACTGATAGCAATGGCAATTACACATTCACATCACCGCCTGAATTGCAACTCTATCAAACCATGTATGTGCGCTATATTAACCCAGAATCTAACCCGGATCGCCTGACCCATTGGGCATGTAATGAGATTGATTCAACCACCGATTCAGCAGATGCCCGCCATTGTGATTTCGATATTAAAAATATTATCCTGTTTACACCAGTGCATACGGCACGGGTGACATTGCCAACCATGTTCTGGTGGGGAACGCGTGGATTATCTGGCGATGATTATGAATTGAATATAGAAAATATGCTTAACGGATCGCCATGGTGGTGGACTAATCCGAGCCTGGGATATACTGATAACTATACC
>CAIQJJ010000009.1 GCA_903872065.1 uncultured Anaerolineales bacterium
CGCTCGTTGTGCTTTGGTCAACGCTCGTTGTGCTTTGGTCAACGCTCGTTGTGCTTTGGTCAACGCTCGTTGTGCTTTGGTCAACGCTCGTGACGGCGCTTTGAAAGTCGCTTGGGGACATCCCCTCATCTATCTGCTGGCAGCCTGCCCCCATCTCTTTCAGCCGCCGGCTGAGATCGTCCGCCAGGCGCGCTCGCGGGTCTTCTGTGGTGGATGCTTCGTGGATCGAGGGAGCGACGATCAACCAATTGCCGGCCAGAGCCGCTGGCGTTGATCGCCGCTCAACGGAGGCCTCCTCTACTGCGGATTCTTGTGCGCGGGCGACGATCACCGCTTCTTCAATCCGCGGACCGCTTCCCACTCCCACTTGCGGGATCGTGGCCGCCTCGCCAAAACCTTCGGCCTGCAGCAGTTCAATCCAGCGCCGGCGTGAAAGCAGCGGGTAATCGGGGCGCAGTTCCTTGTCTGTGAAGCGCCACCAGCCATCCGTCAGCCCAAAAGTGATGTCCACCCAACGCTGCGGGGCAGTCACCTCCAGCATGATCAAAAAGCCGTATGGGGCCAGCAGGCCGCGCACGTGCTGTAGGGTGGTGTGCAGGTCTTGCGTGGCGTGAATGACATTGGCCGCGATGATCAAATCAAACTGCTGGCCGGCCAGTCCTTGCGCCGCGGGGTCTTTTTCAATGTCGAGCGGTTGGTAACGCACGAAGGGGAACTGGCTGAATTTCTGGCGGGCGCGGGCGGTGAAGAGCGGTGAAATGTCGGTAAAAGTGTATTCAACGCGAGCGTTTGCGCCGTGAGTGTACTCGTTCAGGACAGGCAGGACAAAGTTGGATGTGCCGCCGGTGCCGGCCCCGATCTCTAACACGCGCAGGGGCGCGCCGCCGCCTTGATTGCCCTGATCGATGATGGATTTGACCGCCGCCGCGATCAGACCGTTGTAAGTCTTGGCGGCGGGCGATTTCTGGTAAATTTTTTCAGCGGTCTCCAATCCCCCGCCGGGGAAGAGCAGTTGCAAGGGATCGGCCGTTCCGCGCAGAACTTCGGCGAACTGCGCCCCGCAGCGCCCGGTGATCTCCAATTCGCCCTCGTATTGCGGGAAGAGCTTGATCAATCCAGCGTACAGACTGCGGTCATTCTCCACCTTGGGCAGGCGCTCCACACGCCACAGGCCGCCGTCCTTCGACGTGGGCAGTGAGGAGTGGGATGAATCGCTGCTCAGGTAGCCGTCCTCGGCCAGGATGCGCAGCAGGTAGCCGAGCAAGCGGCGGTGCTGCGGAATGACCTGCAACTGCTCGGCCAGTTGCGCGGCGCTGAACGCCTCGCCAATCGCTGGCCGCCATCCGAGTTTAATGAACGCATTGAGGATGTAGATGCGCGCCAGGCGGTCGAATTCGGGCAGCAGTTCGGTCACGTATTCGTCCAGCCCGTTTTCCTGGTAGAGCGTGGTCAGGGTAGGTTCCAGCGCGGAGGCCAGGTGGGGAACGTGGGAAGTGAGGAGTGCAAAGTGGGAAGTGGGAAGTGGGGAGCGATAAAGCTCATCGCCGCGATAAAGCTCATCGCCGTGGGATGTGGTAAGACCCGCCGCCGCAGTATGTTCTGGGGCTTGGGCGGCTGGCGCTGCAGACCGCGCAGCAGGAATCCAGCAGGTTTCGTAGAGCCAGGAGGCAATCCCCGCTGCGCCTGGCATCAGCGCTGCGGCCTGTTCATCGGCCGCCTGGCGTATAGGACGAGCCCGTTTTAACGTGACGCCGCTGATTTTGACGACTATCTGGCCGTCTTCATCCAGCAGCGTCAGGTCGGCGCGCTGCGTCTCTTTCTCGGTGGAGCGGAGCTTATCTTGCGCACTTGGGCCGGTCGCCGGCCTGAGGATGACGTGACTCCAAACCGCTGTTGTGCTTTGGCCAACGGGCGTCCCACTTTGCAGACGTTCGATCTTTTCAAAGTGCAGCGGCAGGTAAAGAGCGCTGCGAGCCGCATTTTCTGTGCGATAAGATTCAAGGGCGGCGGCCATCACTTGCAGGTGAGCATCCAGGCGGGCAGGGTGCAAACGGTACCCCCCACCGCTGTATCCTCCACCTGCTTGCTCCTCTTGCTCTACGGAACGTGTTGCCCGGATGCGCCCTAACGCCTCGCCGTCTTTGCGCCAGATCTGATCGACGCCGTGCAGACTCTCGCCAAAATCCAGGCCATGCTGGCTCAGGAAGGCGTAATGCGCTTCTGCGTCGGCGGTCTCTGTGCAGCGCGTCTGAATCTCGGCTACAGACGGTGGGAGAGAATTGATATCGTTTCCCACTGACCCCATCCGCAGCGTCCCAGAAGCGTGCAGCGTCCAGTCTTCTTCACCGGCGACTTCCAGCGATTGGCTGTAAACTTCAATGTGAGCCAGTTCAGCCTGCGCCGTATCAGGCGTGATCAGGGTTTGCAAGACGCGCCCCGTCCCTACTTTTAGCCCTTCGTGGATCGTCAAATCCTCCACCTGGTGCAGCCCTGCGTTGACCAAAGCACAACGAGCCCCAAAGAATTCATCCGCCGCAGCCAGCGCCAGTTCAATATAGGCGGTGCCAGGCAAAAGCGCCTCGCCAAAGAGCCGGTGATCGTTGAGAAAACTGAAGGAACTGGTTTGAATCTCGTTTTCATAACGGATTTCGCTCCCTGAAGTCTTCGCTGGGGAGCGCAGCCGCCGTCCGAGCAGCGGGTGGCGCAGAGCGGCGCTTGTAGCAGATGAAGTAGGTTGCTCGTGAACCGGCGTGGTGAAATTGGCCCAATAACGCGTTCGTTGGAAGGGATAGGTGGGCAGGGCCAGGCGGGCGGGCGGCTGGGACTCGGGCGCGATATGGGCAGCGGTACAGACCACCGCCGTGGTATCTACCGCTGCGCCGCGGGTGAAGAGCGTTCCCAGGCCGAGCAGCATTTGCCGGCTCGATGGCGGTGATGTGTACCGCTTTTCGTTGGCCTGGCTC
This sequence comes from uncultured Anaerolineales bacterium, assembly GCA_903872065.1. Taxonomy (GTDB): domain Bacteria; phylum Chloroflexota; class Anaerolineae; order Anaerolineales; family UBA4823; genus CAIQJJ01. The sequence continues at coordinate 2,964 of CAIQJJ010000009.1, forward strand.
TGGGTGGGAGGCTTCAACGAAGTTATCCAGGTAGTGCTTTGTCCCGCGGCGGTGGTCTGTACCGCGGCGGTGGTCTGTACCGCGGC
>CAIQJJ010000010.1 GCA_903872065.1 uncultured Anaerolineales bacterium
GCAACCCAGGTTTGCGCATTGGGCCAGCGGAGATCGCTTTCACCGCCCAGCACTTTGAGGAAATGCTGCGCCTGCGCCAATCGTCGCGCCTGTTCCGCCTGCGCACCGCACAGGAGACGCTGCAGCATCTCGAATTTCACAACAGCGGGCCGGGGCAAATCCCAGGCCTGATTGTGATGAGCCTGCGCGATGACAGCAGCGCCCCGGTTGATCCGCAGTACGATTGGATTATCACCCTGTTCAACGCGCGTCCCGACCCGGTCAGTTTCACCCTGCACGAACTACCCGACCTGCCGCTGCGGCTGCACCCGATCCAGGCTGCTTCCACCGATGAACGCCTCCGCCAGGCCAGCTTTGAGGCGAGCAGCAAGACTTTTACAGTCCCAGGGCGCACGACAGCCGTGTTTGTGGCCTGAAAGCCTACGAAAGCTGCAACGCGGCGCTCACTGCTTCCCTGGCTTGCTGAAGGACTCCCAATCGGAAGGTTTGGGCCGGTTACAATTGCCGCACTGCGTCTGCTCGCGGCTGTTTTGCACGCCGCAGCGGCGGCAGCGCCAGACTCCACAAACGCACTCCATGCTCAAGCCGAAGTTGGTCGCGCCGCACTGGCAGTCCCAGGTCACGCCAATTACGGTCAAGATATCGTTGAAAAACAGGATCGCCAGCATCATACCCGCCAGTTCTCCGACAAGAAACACGGCGATCTCCCGCTGCAAGCTGGCTGAATCGCCCAAGGAGGGCGCAAAATAATAATAGATCAGCAGCAAACTGCTCAACGCCAGGACAAAAATGACAATGGATTGATAGCGCGTCTGGCGCAGGACATAGAGCAGGCCGCTCAAGACAATCCCCGCCGCCAGGCCGGCGCAGCCGATCAACAGCATTTTCAGTCCGCCGGCCTGGCCTTCTTCCAAACCCGCGGCATGCGAGTCGATCACCACGTACAAGGCGTACAACACCATCGCCGTGACGATCGCCGTGATGCGCGAAGCTTTCAGTTTGCTCGGCGAAAGCGCCTGCTTCTGGCCGGCCTTGCCTCCCGAACTGGCCGGGGCCGGCGTCCCAACAGTGGAAGCTGGCAGCGCGGTCGCCATCAAACTGATCAGGAGGAAAACAATCACGATTAAGCTAACAAAGAATAATTGCGCCATGCCCATTTCCCGTGTGGAAAACTTAAAAGCTATGCGCTTGATTATAAACCTTTCGCGGCTTAAGAGGAGAACACTTTCCAGTTATAATCCAATCCGCATTGCGATGGTCGTTCTCGCAAAATTTTCACCACACACCAGGAAACCCTTATGTTTGACCCTCGTCTTGAACCCCTTAAACCCCAACTGAATCAATACTGGAGCGGGCGCGCCCTGTACCAGATCGAGTACGCCCACGAAGTATCCAAAGTCAACCACGATATGTACGACAGCCTGATCGAAGAGGAGATCGCCTTCTTGCTGCAAGCCAATGCGCAGGAGGGGGTGATCACCAAGAGCGCCGCCCAGCAAACGGAGGCGCGGCTGCTGCCGCTCTCCGCAGCGGCTAAACATTACCAGGTGATCTGCGCCGCCCACGCCCACATTGACATGAACTGGATGTGGCGCTGGGATGAAACTGTCGCCATCACGCTGGACACCTTCCGCACCATGCTCAGCCTGATGCGCGAGTACCCTGCCTTCAAGTTCTCGCAGTCGCAGGCCTCTGTCTACCAGATCGTAGAACAGTATGAGCCGGATATGTTGGAGGAGATTCGCCAGCGGGTGCGCGAGGGCCGCTGGGAAGTGACCGCCTCCACCTGGGTGGAAGCGGACAAGAACCTGCCCAACGGCGAAAGCCAGGCGCGCCATTTGCTCTATACGCGACGCTACCTGAGCCAACTGCTCGACCTGCCGGCGGAGGCCTTCGCGCTGGACTTCGAGCCGGATACTTTCGGCCACAACGCCAACACGCCTGAAATCCTGGCCAGCGGCGGGGTGAAGTATTACTACCACTGCCGCGGCGACAACGCCCACCACCTCTATCGCTGGCAGGCGCCCTCCGGGCGCTCGATCCTGGTCTACCTGGAGCCAACCTGGTACCTGGGGGCGATCGAACCCAGCCTGGCGCTCTACGCGCCGGCCTTTTGCCAGAAGTACGGCATGGATACGATTCTGAAGGTCTACGGCGTGGGCGATCACGGGGGCGGCCCCACGCGGCGCGATGTGGAGCGCCTGCAGGACATGGCGACCTGGCCGGTCTTCCCCACCCTGCGCTTCGGTACATTTGACGAGTATTTCGCCAAAGTGCAGCAAGCAGCCGATCAACTGCCGGTAGTGACGGGCGAACTCAACTTCGTTTTCACCGGCTGCTACACCAGCCAGAGCCGCATCAAGCGCGCCAACCGCCTGGCTGAGGCCTCGCTGAATACTTCGGAGTTTTACAGCGCCTTCGCCGCCCTGCAAGGAGCGCCCTACCCGGCAGAGCGCTTCGCCGCTGCCTGGCAAAACACCCTCTTCAACCAGTTCCATGACATCATCCCCGGCTCGGGGGTGATTGATACGCGCGAGTATGCCCTGGGCTTGTTCCAACAGACGATGGCGATCGCGTCCAGCCAGAAACGGCGCGCCTTCCATACGCTGACCGACCGCGCCAACGACGCGCCGCCTGATCCGCAGTCTGTCTCTGAGGGGGCGGGGGTAGGGTTCGGCGTGGAAGAATTTCGCCTGTCGCAGGTCTCGCGCGGCGGCGGCAAACAGCGCCTGTTCCACCTCTTCAACCCATCGCCCTGGCCGCGCCGCCAGGTGGTGGAATTGGTGGTATGGGATTGGGACGGCGATCTGCCGCGCCTGCTCGTCCAGGATGAAAACGGCCAACCGCTGCGCCACCAAATGCTCGACCGCGGCTGGAATCATTATTGGGGGCACAATTACCTGCGCCTGCTGGTCGAAGCACAGCTTCCCGCTGGCGGCTATGGCAGCGTGCTGCTGACCGAAAATGCCACCCTGCTCGACTCGAAAACCTTCCCACTCGATCCGCGCACTGAGGAGCCAGAGACGCTGCGCCTGGAGAATGAACACCTGTGCGCCACCTTCGACCGGCAGTCCTGCGCCCTGATCTCACTGGTGGATAAGGCCAGCCAGGTCGAGCTGATCCAGCCTGGCCGGGGGGGCGTCTTCCGCCGTATCCTGGAAGATGACCGCGTGATGGGCACCGCCTGGGTGGTGGGGCGCTATATGAGCGTGCAAAACCTGACCGATCGCGTGCAGGTGCTGAAACTGGAGCGCAATGGGACACTGCGCCAGTCGTTGACCTACGCCATTCCCACCGGAAGCTCAAAAATTACTGTGACGGTGACGCTGGACGCTGGCAGCCGCCGCCTGGATGTGACCGCGGACTGCGAATGGCGCGAAATCGGCAAGCGCAGCGAGGGGGTGCCGCAGCTCAATTTCTACCTGCCGCTGAACTACACCTGCCGCGCCTATCGCTACGACATCCCCTGCGGAACGATCGAGCGCGCCCCGCTGGCATTGGATGTGCCGGCCAATTCGTGGGCGGCGGCGCTGCCGGGCGAGGCCGGGCGGCCGATCGTCCAACTGGTGACGGAGGGCAAGTACGGCTTCCGCGGCGTGGAGGACAGCCTGGCATTGACCCTGCTGCGCAGTTCTTACGACCCCGACCCCTATCCCGAAGTGGGCATGCACAAAATCCGCTTCGCGATTGCCGTCGGGCAGGAAGCGCGCCCGCGTACATTGATTGCAGCCGCTTATGACTATACGCATGAAGTGGATGTTTTCTCCGCCGCCAGCAAGCAGCCCACCCGCCAAAGCTGGCTCAACCTGGAAAGCGAGGCGGCGATGCTGGAAGCGGTCAAAGCGCCTGAGGCTGGGCAGCCCGGCGAGGTGATCATCCGTCTGTACGAAACGCAGGGCGAGACATCCAAAGGCGCGCTGCACTTTGGTCGCCAGGTGATCCAGGCGGCCTGGGTAGATGTACATGAGCAGCCAGAAGCCAATCCCGACCTGCTCACGGTGGAGGGACAGTGCGTGAGTTTCAGCCTGTCGCCCTATCGCCTGGCAGCGCTGCGGGTGAAGCTGGCAGAATAAATGTGCAGCGAGCAGCTGCAGGACAATTTTAGGTTTGTCCTGCACGGGCGCAGGGGATCGGCAAATGGCCGAAATCGAAGCATCCCCCCTGCGCCCCCACAAAATTAACGGGCGGCTTTTACCGCCTGCAGGAATTCAGCGGCGCGGCGAGAAATCTCGTCGAACTTGCCCTCTTTGGCCAGGTTGGGCGGGCAAAGCTCACTGCCCGCCCCCACCGCCACAACCCCTGCCGCGAACCATTCGCCCAGGTTGCTGGCGCTGACGCCGCCGGTGGGCATGAAGGGGATGTACGGGAAGGGGCCGCGCAGCGCCTTGATGTAGGATGGCCCGGCCAGCGAGCCAGGGAAGATTTTGACCACGTCCGACCCGTTGCGGTAGGCTTGCAGCACCTCGGTAGGGGTCAATGCGCCGGCCATCACCAGCAGCCCGCTGGCAGCCATAGCTTTGACCAGTTCCGGTTCGCAGATCGGGCTGACCAGGAAGTTGGCCCCGGCGGCTTTAGCGCTCTGCGCCTGCGCCGGCTCGGTTAGCGTGCCCATGCCCAGGACGATCTGATCGCCGTATTTCTGCGCCACTTCTGCGACTACGGCCTCAGCATTGGGGGTGCTGTAGGTGATCTCGATGCCGGTCACGCCGCCGGCGATCAGGGCGTCCACCATTTTAACGGTTAATTCGGCGGAGGGGCCGCGAATGACCGCGACCACACCCAGGGTTTTGATGTTTTGTAAGGTTGTTTGCTTATCCATTGTGCAAGGCTCCTCTTGAGTAAGGAAATAGAAAACCAGCGCCCATTGTAGGGTTTCCAGGGTGGATTGTCAATCTTTTTGTATCTTCGGGGTATAATTTTGGTACGCGCAGGTACACATGCCGCGCATTGACCGGCCAACCATTTCCCTCTGCAAAGGAGAACGACCATGCTGTTTGAATTTCACATCTCTCGCTCTGCTCGCGACCGCTACCAGTTCCCTGAAACGCTGTTTGGCGCGCAGGGCGGCGGCGTCATCTTCGCCAACTTCCACGCCGCCCGCAGCTTTGCGCAAAAAATGAACGCCAAACAAGACCTGGCGCGCTTTCCCGAACGAGCGGTGCGCGCCGGCCAGATCAACGCCATGGGGCTGATTGACGAAATCCTGCACCTGGTCATGGACTCCTATCGCCAGCAAAAAGCGCCGCAGGTGATGAAAGACGCCTTGGATTGGATGTACGGCATGTTGGGGAAAGAAGATGTAGACGCTGCCTTACTGGCCTTCTGCGAGGAATTCCCCCCCACCGCCGTGTACCGCCGCCAATTGTCCGCGGCCGACTACCTGGAAGGCGAGACGGACGGCGTCCCGCACCGGTTGGCAGCGCTGGAAGAGGTGATGATGTTGTGGCTGGCCAATGCCAACCCTGCCTGCACCCCCTATCATGAGCTGTTCGATGATTCAAGCCTGACTAAGAAGACGGCTTACGCCAGGATCGTCCCCTTGATGCACGCCTTCTTTGAGACGCAGCCCGCCTTCGGCCCAGACGAGGAAAACCTGCTGGATATGCTGCGCTCGCCGGCAATGGTCGCGCCGCATTCGCTGACCGGGCAATTAGAATACATTCGCACACGCTGGGGAAATATCCTGGGCCGGCAGCTTTATCGCCTGTTGACCAGCCTGGACCTGGTCAAAGAAGAGGAAAAGACTCTCTTCGGCGGTGGGCTGGGCGGGCCTGGCCCAGCGCGGGTGGTCGAATTTGGCGGGTTGGAAGCTGAACCGGAAAAGTTCAGCCCAGACAAAGACTGGATGCCCTCGTTGGTGCTGCTGGCCAAAAACGCCTTTGTCTGGCTCGATCAACTCAGCAAGCGCTATGGCCGCCCCATGCTCACCCTGGCCGCCGTACCAGACGAGGAACTGGACAGGCTGGCGCGCTGGGGTTTCACCGGCCTGTGGCTGATCGGGCTTTGGGAGCGTTCAAGCGCCTCCAAAGAAATCAAGATCCGCCGCGGCAATCCTGAGGCGGTGGCTTCGGCTTATTCGCTCTACGATTACAGCATTGCCAATGACCTGGGCGGCGATGCGGCCTACCAAAACCTGCGCGACCGCTGCATGGCGCGCGGCATCCGCCTGGCCTCAGACATGGTGCCAAACCACACCGGGCTGGATTCACGCTGGGTGACGGAGCATCCCGACTGGTTTGTGGCGCTCGATTACCCGCCCTTCCCCTCCTATACCTTCAATGGGCCAAACTTTTCGCCGGATTCCCGCTGCGCCATTCAAATTGAAGACCATTACTTCGATAATTCTGATGCGGCGGTCGTTTTCAAGCTCACCGATCACCGGCGCAATCAAACGCGCTTTATTTATCATGGCAACGACGGCACCACCATGCCCTGGAACGACACGGCGCAGCTAAACTACCTGAACGGGGAGGTGCGCGAGGCGGTCATTCAGACCATTTTGCAGGTGGCGCGCAAGTTCTCGGTGATCCGCTTCGACGCCGCCATGACGCTGGCCAAAAAGCATTACCAGCGCCTGTGGGTCCCAGAACCAGGCACGGGCGGGGCGATCCCCTCGCGGGCCGAGTTCGGCCTGACCAAAGAACAGTTCGATGCCCTGATGCCGGTGGAATTCTGGCGCGAGGTGGTTGACCGCGTGGCGCAAGAAGTCCCCGACACGCTCTTGCTGGCCGAGGCCTTCTGGCTGATGGAGGGCTACTTTGTGCGCACCCTCGGCATGCACCGCGTGTACAACTCGGCCTTTATGAACATGCTGCGCGACGAAAAAAACGCCGAATACCGCCAGGCGATCAAAAACACGCTGGAGTTCGATCCAGAGATTCTCAAGCGTTATGTCAACTTTATGAACAACCCGGACGAACGCACGGCGGTGGATCAGTTTGGCAAGGGCGATAAATACTTCGGCATTTGCACTCTGATGACCACCCTGCCCGGTCTGCCGATGTTTGGCCACGGCCAGGTGGAGGGCTTTACCGAGAAATATGGCATGGAGTACCGGCGGGCGTATTGGGAGGAACAGGTTGACGGCGGGCTGGTCAGCCGCCACGAACGCGAAGTCTTTCCCCTGATGCGCAAGCGCTATCTAACCGCTGAGGTGCAAAATTTTCTCTTTTACGATTTTATCGCCGCGGGCGGCAGCGCCGCGCTGGAGGGGCAGGTGTGCGAGGATGTCTTCGCCTACTCCAACCGGCGCGGCGACGAACGCTGCCTGGTGCTGTATCACAACCGCTTTGCTTCCGTGCGCGGCTGGATCAAAACATCCACCGGCAGCGCGCAAAAACTCGCTAACGGCGAAAAACGCATCGTGCAGCAATCGCTGGCCGAAGGGCTGGCGCTCTCCAGCGAAGCCGACATGTTCACCATCTTCCGCGACGCCATCAGCAACCTGGAATACCTGCGCCCCAACGCCGAACTCTTCGCCCGCGGTTTGTACGCCGAATTAGAGGCCTACAAATGCCAGGTTTTGCTGGATTTCCGCCAGGTAAAGGACAGCCAGGGGCATTACCGCGCCCTGCACGAATACCTGGCCGGGCGCGGCGTGCCAAGCATGGAAGGCGCCATGCAGGAGGTCTTCTTGCAGCCGGTGCACACCGCCTTCCGCGAGATCGTCAACGCCGGCTATTTCCGCTGGTTGGGGCGCTGGACTGCCGAGAGCCTGGCCAAAGGCCTGGCCGAGGGTCTGGACGAGGCCGCCGCAGTCGAACTGCGCTCCGAGGCGCAAGCCAAAATCAGGCGGCTGTTGGAAGAAGTACAGCGCTATACCCAGGGAGCGGAATCCTTGGATGCGATCTCCCTGTCCACCCAACACAAACTGGACGCCGTGTTAGACCTGGCGGCGGCTGAAACCCCGGCCGAGGCGGCTGAAACCAACGCACCCTCCCCACTCCCCACTCCTCACTCTCCACTGCCTCCTGCCTCCTCCCCGCTCCTCCACCCCGCTTTGCTCACCACCCTCTTCGCCGCCAGCATGGGCCAGGTTGTTTCGCGCAGCGAGGCGGCCAGCTTGAGCCGCTCCTGGCTGGACGAGTGGATGCTCTCAAAGAGCATTGTGCAAACCTTCCGCGATCTGGGCATGGATGAACAAACCACCCGCCGCAATTTAACCCTGGTCAAAATTCTGCTCCAGCATGGCAGCGTACTCAACCAGCCGACTGCCAGACTCGCCGCGCTGCTCTCTGACGCCGAAGTGCAAGCGTTCATCGGCGTCAACCGCTACCAGGGCATCCTGTGGTTCAACCAGGAATCCTTCGAGGAACTGGTAGGCATGCTGCGCATCACAGCAGCCATCGAGCGCAGCACGCAAGAAGCTGACAAGCAAGAAGCAGCTATGCTTCCCACTCCCCCGGACGCCGAACAACTCGCCCAGCACTGGCTCAAAGCCGCCGCCGCCGCCGGCTTCCAGGTCGAGAAGCTGCTCGACACTGCCCCACTTCCCACCAACGAGGCGCAGACCAAACCCTAAAGGTCTTTAAGACCTTTAGGGTTTCAGGTTCCACTCTCTACGAACGAGGCGCAGCAGATGAAACGACGGCAGGTAACTTTATGGCTTGGGCTGGCAGGGCTTTTGCTCTGCGTGTTCACCCTGCCCCGCCTGGCCCAGGCAGCCAGGACAGCCGTGCGCCGCGCCTACCTGCCGCTGGTCAGGAATGGGGCCGCGCCGGCAGCGACCCTGGTCGTCCAATCTGCCCTGCCAGCCTTCGATAAATGCGACGCCCCCGACCTGGGACAATTGCAAGCCTGGTGGAATGAAAGCCCCTATTACATCATGAATTTGTACATCGGCGGCGAGGCGCGCTCCTGTGAGAACCGTCGTTTGACCGCCAGTTGGGTCAAAGCGGCCAGCCAACAGGGCTGGCAGTTCATCCCCACCTGGGCCGGCCCGCAGTCTCCCTGCAACAGCATCACCCACCACCCCATGCCAGAGGATAGCGGAGCAGCATACGCCCTGGGACGCCAAAACGCCCAAGAGGCGGCGGATAGCGCGGCGGCGTTGGGCTTGGCCTCGCCGCAGGGGGCCGGCAGTGTGATTTATTACGATCTGGAAGCTTATGGCGGCAGCCGCGCCCCGGCGCAGTGCCGGCAGGCGGTCAGCGCCTTCTTACAAGGTTGGGTGGAACGCCTGCACGAACTGGGCAGCCGCGCCGGCGTTTATGGGGGCGGCTGCTCCTCCAACGCCAGCGATTGGAAGAGTCTGCCCAATTCACCTGATGACGTCTGGCTGGCTTACTGGAGCTACGACGCCTACGCCGAGAGCGTCTCACTGTGGGGCATTCCGTGCATCCCCGATAGTTGGTGGGCGAACCACCAACGCCTGCGCCAATACGCCGGCGGCCACAAAGAAACCTGGGGAGGAGTCAGCTTTGAAATTGACAGCAACATCACCGATGGCAGCGTCATCTCGCTGACCGCGCCCACCCTCCCCGCCACCCCCACAGGGACTCCCACCCTCATCCCAACCCAAACCGCGACGCCGACCGCCGCCCCAGAGACAAGCCTGACGCCTACCCTCACACCCACCCAAACCGCAACCCTGACGGCGACTCCCAGCCTGACTCCTAGCCTCACCCAAACCGCGACGCTGACCGCCACCCCAGAGACAAGCCCGACTCCTACCCTCACCCCTACCCAAACCGCAACCCTGACGGCGACTCCCAGCCTGACTCCTAGCCTCACCCAAACCACGACCCTGGCTTTCGACTTCCCACTCCCCACTCTCCACTCCCCACTCTCCACTCCCCAGATCGCCGAAATCCCCCTGGAGATCTGCCCCCAAGTGCGCGCCATGCAAGCCATCTCTCCCACCGACCTCTGGATCTTGTGCGACTCCATGCTGCTGTGGAGCAGCGACAGCGGCGCCAGTTGGACGCAGGGCAGCCAGCCAGAAAGCGGCGTGAGTGAAACCGCCTTCTGGCTGGATGCACTCCAGGGATGGGTCTTAACACAGGCAGGGAACGGACAAGATGAGACCTTGCAGCTCTGGTTTACTCAAGACGGCGGCCTGAGTTGGGAAAACCGCCCCGCCCCGGAGACGGACGAGGTCGCCATACTCGCCGCGCCGCCCTCCCAGACGCCCAGGCTGATCTTTGTGGATGCACACAACGGCTGGTTGAGCCTGCCCCTGCCTTCCAGCGCCAACTTCGACACCTACCAATCCTTCGAAACACAAGATGGCGGGACAAGCTGGCAAAGCGCTGTCAACGCTCCACCGCCAACGCTGAATTGGGGCTGGCAGCTAAACCGGCTTGGCGTCTGCCAATCTTTTAAACAGGATTGTTCCACATATATGATACTATGGAGGTCACTGGATGACGGTTAAATTTTCCCCGGCCGCTGCAGACCACCGCTTTGCGCTGGCTATACCTGACAACTTCACATTCTTTGCCTGGCGGTCAAATTTTTCTATCAGGAATACTTTATGGGACAAATCTCTCCTCTGCTTGTCCTGGCGTTAATTTGCGAGCTCCTCGGCGTAACGATCGGTTTCGCCATGCTCCTGCTCGTCCTCGGGCAGGCGCCCAAGGCGCGCGACAACCAACTCATGGCCCTGTTCATGAGTGCGGTTGTCCTATGGAGCGGCAACAGCGCCCTGGGCCATCTGTTGGTAATCATGGGCCTGGATATTCGCGGGGTAGTCTATGCCGGTGCAATCCTGGTCAGTCTGATCGGCTTCACCCTCTACATGCTCGCTTCGCACTACTCCGGCGCCTGGCATTTTCGCTGGATGCACTGGCTGCTCGTGGCCGGTGGAATTTTCGTCCTGCTCTTAATCCCGCCCATCTTCATGGGCTGGCTGGTAGTTCCCGCGGCGGTCAAACGAGGAGACCTGTTGACGTATACCGTTCTGCCGGCCGGCTACGCCGCCTTTGTCATCAGCTTTAGTTATTACATCGGGGCAGTAGTGCTTTTACTGAAATACCGCCGCCAGCGCGCTGGAAGTCTGCTGATCGGCGGACTGGTGACCTGCGCCGGCGTCTTGACCAGTGTCCTGCCTGGGATCGCCGATATGCCGCTGGATGTCATCGCCACCACGCTGACTACGATGCTGTTCGCTCGCGCCATCCTGATTGAAAAGCTCTTCAACCCCTTAATCGCCATGAACCAGGAGCTTTCGGCAGCCAATGCCAGTTTGAAAGCACTGCAAGAAACCACGGTGGAACTGGTGCAGCGTCTTGATTTAAACGAACTGCTGCAAACCATCATCAATCGCGCGGCGAAGATAGGCGGCGCGACCAACGGCTATGTGTATCTGCTGGATCCCGAAACCGGCCTGATGAAGCTGCGTGTGACCATCGGCGTCCACGCCTCACGCATGGGCGAACTGGTCGCCCGAGGCGAGGGCCTGGTGGGGCGCGTCTGGCAGACGGGCGATCCGGTCGCGATGGACGATTACAACACCTGGGCCGGACGCCCCGTCATGGTGGATAACGAACGGCTACATGCTGTGGTTGGAGTACCCCTACTGCACCAACGCGGCGGCTCCTCGCGCAAGACCTACAAGCCCCTGGTGATGGGGGTCATCGGCCTGGCCAGTTTGCAGCCCGGCTACCGCTTCAGCCAGAGTGACATCAACATCCTGAGCCAATTTGCCAGCCTGGCCTCGATCGCCCTGGACAACGCCCAGCTTTATTCCTTGACTCAGCAGCAAAAACAATACTTCGAGTCGCTGGTGCGCAACAGCCCTACCGCCATCATCACAGTGGACATGGATAACCGCGTGGTGGACTGGAACCCGGCCGCTGAAATCCTTTACGGCTACACGCTTGAGGAAGCTGTCGGCAAAGATATTGACCAATTGGTGGCGCGCAGCGGCGATCTGCACGATCAGGCGATCCAGTACAGCCGGCAGTCAACAGCCGGAGAGCAGTTTCACGCTATCACACAGCGCTACCGCAAAGACGGATCCACCATTGACGTGGAATTGTTTGCTGTGCCGGTCAAGGTAGATAACAAACAGGTCGGCACGCTGGTCATCTACCACGATATCACCGACTTACAGCGCGCTCGCCAGGAGGCGGAGGCCGCCAACCAGGCCAAAAGCACTTTCCTGGCCAATATGAGCCATGAACTGCGCACCCCCCTCAACGCCATCATCGGCTACAGTGAAATGCTCGCCGAAGAGGCTGAAGAAGACGGGCAAACAGGCATGGTCCCCGATCTGACCAAGATTCAAACCGCCGCCAGGCACTTATTAAATGTCATCAACGACATCCTCGATCTGTCCAAGATTGAGGCTGGCAAGATTCAGCTTTACCTCGAAATCTTCGATATTGATACCCTGGTTCAAGATATCACCAACATGGCGACGCCGCTGCTGCAGAACAAAAAGAATACCCTGCAAGTGATTTGCCCCAAAGACATCGGCGCTATGTACGCCGACCTGACGCGCGTGCGCCAGTGCCTGTTCAACCTCCTCAGCAACGCCGCCAAATTCACCGAGAATGGCGTCATCACCCTGGAGGTGCTGCGTGTGGCGCAGAGCACTCCCACTTCCCACTTTCCACTTCCTACTTCGATTCTCTTCCGCGTCAAAGATACCGGCATCGGCATGACCACCGACCAACTCAACAAGCTCTTCCAACCTTTCACACAGGCGGATGCTTCTACGACGCGCAAATTTGGCGGCACCGGCCTGGGACTGACAATCACCCGCCATTTCTGCCGCATGATGGGCGGCGACGTCACCGTCAACAGCCAAATAGGTCACGGCACCACCTTCACCGTCCTCCTGCCGGCTGAAGTCAGCGGGCAAAAAGATGTTTTGCCCCCCTCCCGCGCCATCAATGAACCCCTCCCCCCGCCGCCCGGCGTCTGCAAAGTCTTGGTGATTGACGATGACCCGGCGGTACGCGAACTGCTGCAGCGCTTCCTGACTCGCGAGGGATTCCATGTCACCATCGCCGTCAATGGCGTTGAGGGGCTGAAGATGGCCCGCCAGGTGCAGCCGGATGTGATTACACTCGATGTTTTGATGCCCGGCATGGATGGCTGGACGGTTCTCTCGGCTTTAAAAGCTGACCCGGCCACGGCCGAGATTCCGGTGATCATGCTCACCATGGTGGATGAGAAAAACATGGGCTATGCCCTGGGCGTCAGCGATTACCTCACCAAGCCCATTGACCGCGAGCGTCTGAACAAGCTGCTGCAGCGCTACCGGCACGAAGGCGCTGGCGATATTTTGGTTGTTGAGGATGACTCTGCCATGCGCGATCTGCTCCACCGCACCCTGGAAAAAGAAAATTGGGTCGTCAACGAGGCTGCCAACGGAAGGTTGGGCCTGGAACGCCTGCGTCACCATATCCCCCAACTGATCTTGTTGGATCTCATGATGCCCGAAATGGATGGATTTGAGTTTGTCAGTGAGCTGCGCAAACACCCTGAATGGACGCATGTACCGATCTTGGTGCTGACCGCCAAAAACGTCACCGATGATGACCGCCTGCGCTTAAACGGTTACGTTGAAAAAATTTTGCAAAAGGGAAACTACAGCCGCGAGACGCTTTTGAATGAAGTGAGCGAACTGGTAAAGGGTTGCGCGGCGCGCAAGTAGACCACGCACAGAGATTAGCCACACTTTACTCCTGGAGGTCTCTTATGGATTTTCAAAACCCCACTGAGCATACGTCCGTCGAACAACACCTGGAAAACGCTCGCCAGCAGTTGGCGCAAATGGCCGCGCTGGCCGATGAGACAGTCGAAGCAGCAAATCGGCAGCGGCTGGAAAGCTATCGCCAGGCCCTGGAAAACAGCTTAGGAGAGATCACCTATTTGGTTGACGACGCCCTCAAAGAACGCGCCATGCAACTGGTCTTGATCAACGAGATCAGCAAACGCATCGCCGCGGTGCTCAAGCTGGACACGATCCTCAAAATGGCCGCCGTCTTAATCCAGGAACGCTTCAGCTACCATCATGTCGGCCTCTTCACCTTGAACAAAGAGAAAAGCGAATTGGTCATGAGCGCCTGCGCAGGAGCATTTGCTGAACTGTTCTCTCCCAACCACCGCCTCAAACTTAACCAAGGCATGGTGGGGTGGGTCGGGCAGCATGGCCTCAAACTGGTTGCGAACGACGTCCACGCCGAACCACACTACGTCAACTTGTACCCGCACATTATTCACTCCCAGTCAGAGCTGACCGTCCCTCTCAAAGTCGGCAGCGAAATCCTGGGCGTCCTGGATGTGCAAAGCCCCCAACTGAACGCATTTGACGAAAGCGATACCCTGGTGATCGAAACCCTGGCCGATCAAATTGCAGTCGCCATTGAAAACGCCCATCTCTATGAATCAATGCAGCGCGAGCTAAACGAACGCAGGCGCATGGAGCAAATCATCATCCGCACCGAGCGCCTGGCCGCCATGGGCAACATCACCGCCGCCCTGGCGCATGAAATCAAAAACCCCCTTCAGGCCATCCGCAGCCACATGGATCTGGTACTCGATTTCCCCCTTGAGCCAGACGAACGCGACGCTTATCTGAAAGTGGTTTCGCAAGAGCTGGATCACCTGACGGAAATCATCGAACGGATGCTGAATTTCGCCCGGCCGAGCGACAACAAATCTCCTTGTCCCGCTTCCCTGAGCAATCTGGTGCAGCGCGCCGCCGCCCTCGCCAACAAGCCCATGGAAAACGCCAAAGTGCGTCTCAGCCTCAACCTGCCTCCCGATCTGCACCCTGTCGAGGTAGTGCCAGATCAAATCATCCAGGTGCTGCTGAATCTCTTGATCAACAGCGTTGAGGCGATGAACAAGGGCGGCGTCGTGCGCGTTTGGGCGCGCCCGGAGGAAAATATGATGGCCCTGGTATTGGCCAATGACGGGCCGCCGATTGCGCCCGAACATCTCGATCACCTCTTTGACCCCTTCTTCACCACCAAGCCCAGCAATGCCGGCCTGGGACTGTACGTCAGCCATCGCATCATTGAGCATCACGGCGGCAGCATCAGCGCCGAAAACCTGAGCGAGGGCGGCGTCGCCTTCACCATCCGCCTACCCATTGCGCATGTTACCGGCAACCCCGACCACCCACAGGACAAGTCCTTATGAGTCCCGCCCGCATCCTCATCACAGAAGATTCTCTGGGCATTGCGCGGGCGCTGGCGCGGGCGCTGACGCTTGGCCACGATGGCACCAATTATGATGTAAAAACCTGCGAATCGGGAGAAAAAGCCCAGGAGCTTTTGAGCGCCGATCATTATGATCTCTTGATTTCGGATCTGCGCCTGCCCGGTATGGATGGGCTGAATCTGCTCGAATGGACGCGCCAGCAGTTTCCTGAGATGCGCAGCGTCTTGATCACCGCGTATGGCTCGCCGCAGGTGGAGGATCGCGCCCGCTGCGTCGCCAACGCGTATCTCCCCAAGCCCTTCCGCCTGAATGACTTGCTCCAACTGGTGCAGCATGTGCTGGAGGAAGCTCCCCAACCCGAGTCGGCGCTGGATCAAGCCTCCGGGCCGCCCTCTTACCCGGTCGTCGTGAAGACCGGTTCCATGCACCTGATGATTCTCGCGTCCGATTTGGATGGGACTCTGGCGGAAAACGGCGTGGTGGCTGCTGAGACCTGGGACATGCTGCGCAAGGCCAGGAGCGCCGGCCTCACCATCATCCTGGTTACAGGGCGCGCCCTCGAGACGTTCATCACCGACGGCCCCTTCAACGAATTGTGCGAAGCCATCGTCGCCGAAAATGGGGCCATCGTCTATTTCCCCCGC
Organism: uncultured Anaerolineales bacterium; assembly: GCA_903872065.1. Classification (GTDB taxonomy): domain Bacteria; phylum Chloroflexota; class Anaerolineae; order Anaerolineales; family UBA4823; genus CAIQJJ01. The sequence goes on from CAIQJJ010000010.1 coordinate 15,765, forward strand.
CGCGACACAATCTCCTTCCCATTTGGCCGCCTCACCCCTGCCGTCCTGCAGCGCCTGGACAGCCTGGATATCCCGTTGGAGCGCGGCATGGCCATCGTCGCCACAGTTGTCCCCCACGACGCAGCCATCCTGGAAATCCTGCGCACGGTAGGCGGCGGCGCAACGGTGGAGTACAATCGCGGATCGGTCATGGTGCTGCCGTTGGGGGCCACCAAAGGCACCGGCCTGCAATACGCCCTGCGCGAGATGGGCTACTCTCCCCACAATGTGGTGGCCTGCGGCGATGCGGAAAACGATCGCAGCCTGTTTGAGGTGGCCGAGTTTGCCGCAGCGGTCGCCAGCGCCCCGCCGGGCATCAAGGCCCTCGCCGATATGATCCTGCCCTATCCGAACGGGGCTGGCGTGCGCTCTCTGCTGGAAGACCTGATCGCCAACAATGTTCCAGCTTACCGCTCCCGCCCCTATCGCAACCTGAGCCTGGGCCGCCTGATGAACGGCGGGAATGTGCACATAGACCCCTTCAATCTGTTGAACAAAAACCTGGGCATTTTCGGCGCCAGCAGCAGTGGCAAGTCCTGGCTGGCCGGCCTGCTGACCGAGGAACTGCTCAAACAAGGCTACCAGGTGTGCGTCATTGATCCGGAGGGAGATTATCGCTCCCTGGGCGCCGGCCCACACACCATGACCCTGGGCGGCTCCTCAGCCCCCCTGCCCTCTGTCACAGACGTGGTAAACTTTTTGGAGAACGGCGCCCTCAGCCTGATTTTGGACCTTTCAATGGCCCCGGCGGCAGAAAACGCCAGCTACATCCTGGAACTGCTGCGCGCCTTGCAATCCCTGCGCGTCCGCCGCGGGCGTCCCCACTGGTTCCTGCTGGACGAAGCGCAAAACTACATCAACAGCGGGGACGGCGAATTGATCGCCCTCCTGCTCGAAATTTCGCGGCGCGGCGGCCTGGGGATCGTCAGCTACCGCCCCAGCCAGATCGAAAAAATCTTCCTGGAACGGATCAGCCAGTGGCTGTTAACCCGCCTGAATCTGCCTGAGGACATAGAAGCGATTAAACCCCACATCAGTTCCCTGCCTGGCAGCGAGGAACTGCTGCTGCAACTGCCCGATCTGCCGGTTGGCCAGGCGTATATTTGTATGCAGGATACCGAGCAGTGGCTGCCGCCGCCGGAGGGGGTGGTGCGCTTCCAGGTCGGGCCGCGCTCCGTCCCCCACATCCGCCACCTGCACAAATACCTGCGCGCCCCCTTGCCCGCCCCCAAGCGCTTTTACTTTCACGATGGGCCAAACCGCTACCTGGGACGTTCCGCCGCCAACTTGTGGGAGTTCAACGAAGCGCTGCGCGAGATTTCGATCGAGTCTATCCAATACCACCTGCCGCGCGGCGACTTCGAGCGCTGGGTGCAAGATGTCCTACGCGACGCCGAACTGGCGCGACGCCTGCACAAAGTGGTCAGCCGCAACCTGTCCAACCAGGAGCTGCGCCAGGCGCTGGCCGAAGCAGTTCATAACCGCTATGAAGAGCTGGAAAGCCTGGCTTGAGGTAAAATAAAACCATGACCCCCTCTCCTCCGCTACGCGTATTGTTTTTGGCCTCCGAAGCCGATCCTTTCGTCAAAGTGGGCGGTCTGGGCGACGTGGCCGGCTCCCTGCCGCCCGTCATACATCACCTGACCCATCCAGGCATCCTGAGCCTGTCGAAGGACACCGCAGGCATCCTGAGCTCGTCGAAGGATAGCCCAGGCATCCTGAGCTTGTCGAAGGATAGCC
>CAIQJJ010000011.1 GCA_903872065.1 uncultured Anaerolineales bacterium
ACGCCGGCGGGCCTCTTGCAAGCCGCTTTCCGAGATGTCTGCGCAGAGGCGGTAGCGGTAGCCCTGGGAATATTCCAGGTACTCTGGATACTGAATGGGGCCTGAACCGGCATCCAACAGATATTTGCCCGTTGAGGCCAGGTGGCGACGGACGCGCAAATGGCAGCGATGGATGTACTCACGGCTGACGGGACGCAGGTCTTCGTAGTGAGCGTTTTGATAGACGCCCTCGGAGACTTCCTGCCAGCCAACCTGGTTATAAAACTGACGCACCTGCTGCTTGATATCGGTCACAGGTTATTCGCCACCTTCGCGGTTCGTTGACCAAAGCACAACGTAGCCTTTTGGGTTTTGCGACTGCCAACGCCAGGCATCTACACAGATGTCGTCCAAGGTCTTTTGAACTTTCCAATTCAATTCACGGTTGGCTTTGCTGGGATCGGCATAAGAGGTGGGCAAATCGCCGGGACGGCGAGCAACGATCTGATAGGGGATTTTGACGCCAGCGGCGCGCTCGAAGGCGGCAATGACTTCTAAGACACTGTGGGGAACGCCAGAGCCCAGGTTATAGGCCGTAACGCCCGGCCTGGCGGCCAATCGCTCAATCGCCTTGAGGTGACCGAGCGCCAAATCCACCACGTGAATGTAATCCCGCAGACAAGTGCCATCGGAGGTGGGGTAATCGTTGCCAAAGACGTGGAGCTGCGAGCGCAAGCCAACCGCAACCTGGGTGACAAAGGGCAGCAGGTTTTGCGGCACGCCTTTGGGGTCTTCGCCAATCCGCCCGCTGACATGGGCGCCGACTGGGTTGAAATAGCGCAAGAGGATGACGTTCCAGGCGGGGTCTGCTGTGCAGACATCTCGAAAGACTTGCTCCATCATTACTTTGGACCAACCGTAAGGGTTGGTGGCGGAGGTGGGCATGGTTTCAACGAGGGGCGGCTGGTTGTCTTCGCCATAGACGGTGGCGGAAGAGCTAAAGACGAGGTCTTTGACGCCGTTTTGCGCCATCACCTGGCACAAGATGATCGTGCCGGTGATGTTGTTGTGGTAATACTCCAGAGGCTTGCTGACGGATTCGCCAACAGCCTTAAGGGCGGCAAAATGGATGACGGCCTGGATCGGAGCGCGGGCGCTGCCATTATGGGCGGCAAAGACCGCCTCCAGTGCTGGACGATCTAACAAGTCAACCTGGTAAAAAACAAGCTTGCTATCGGGATCGTGCAGCGACCCTGTTACGCCGGCAATTTCTTGTACACGGCGCAGCGCCTCTTCTTTGCTATTATAGAGATTATCAATGACAACCACTTGATGACCGGCGTTGAGCAATTCGACGCAGGTATGGCTGCCAATATATCCGGCTCCGCCGGTGACGAGGATTTTCATAAAAGGCCTCCGTGAGAAGTGGGAAGTGGAGAGTGAGAAGTGGAAAGTGGGGGTTCGCCGCTGAGAAGCTGTAAGGTGGGGCCAAACTGCGCCAGTCCCTCAGGGCTGAACAAGCGGTTGAGCGGCCACTCTTCGACATCCTGCCAGAAATGGAGCAGATGCCAGGGATAGGGATGGGGATATTCAAAGAAGAAGCGGTAGGCGTAATTCCAGGCGCAATCTACCTGGGCCGGTGTGGGGCGGTAGGCGGACGGGTCCGACAGCGCCTGTTCCAACAAGTTAAAATAGTCCTGCCAATCAGCCGGGTCAAGGGTGAAGCCCTTGGCGCGGTAATGGGTGGCGCCGACGACGATTACGGGGACGCCGCTCATGGCCATTTCCATGCCTACGGTGGTGGTATAAACCAGGCCCAGGTCGGCAATTTCGACCAGATCATAGGTGTTGATGGGGGCGTCGGGCAAGATCAGGTGGATATGTTCTGGAACTTCGGGTAGGGCGCGCCTGACCACATCCGCCACCGAAGGGCCTTTGGTAACCAGTTCGCCTGGATGGATGCGAACGACCAACTGCACGTCGGGGCGGCGAGCGAAATAGAGGACGGTGCGCTGCAGCCATTCAGTCATACTATCGCTGAAGACCTGCCTCCCCAGGGTGAGGCTGTCGCCGATGACGTTGGTGGCCAATAGGACCAGGGGGCGGGCATCCAGGCGCAGGGCGGCGCGGACTTTTTGGCCGCCCTCGCTGGGGACGCCTTGCCAGCGGCGGGCGAAATTTTCCCACAAGCTGGCGCGCTGGCGGGCGGCAAAGAGCTGGCGAATTTGGGCGGTTTGCTCTGGGTCAAGCGCCTGGTCGCGCCGCTCCAGCCACAAGGAGGTGGTATCCTGGCGCATGACTTCGGCGTTTTGAGCCAGCCAGAGGCGCTGGCGCTGTTCGCCAAATTCATAGGTGACGACGGGCAGACCGCAAAAGCGAGCGGTTTGGTAGACGGCGCCAAATTCAAGGATCGTGCCGTTGGGAATGATGGCTAGCTGTGGCAGCGCGGCGCGGGCGGTTAGCCAATGGAGCAGGGCGCCGGCGGCCTGGGTATTGCGCGCCAGGCGCAGTTGGTACAATTCGCTCTGCAATGAAACTTCTTCAACTTGCAAGGTGTACTGGGTATCGCGCAGGGCGACGCCTTCGATGGCGGTCTGCAGGGCCGGGGGCAAGGCTGATTGAGGCGCGGTGAGCAGGGGGAGGACGGTCAGAAGGTCGCCGGCTTGCTGAAGAACGCTTTGCAGGTAGGCGCTCTGGCGGCGGGCGTCGAACGGGTTGAGGGGTTTGGCCCATTCGGCGTAAGGCAGATAAGCCAGGGTAACTTGATGCCCTTGCCCGGCCAGGGTTAGCGCCAACAGAGTGATATGTTCCAGCCAATAGCGCTGGGTGGCGAAGAGGAGGATGTGTTTGAGCCCAGGCTGGCTGTGGGGAGTGGGGAGTGGGGAGTGAGGAGTGGCGAGTGGGGGGGTGTAAGACTGGCGTGCGGCAAGCGCCTGGGCGCGCCACGACGGTAAGGCCGCTGCCAGGCGGCTGAGGTCAAATTTGGCAGTGACCGGACGCCCGCGCTGGCGCAAACTCCAATACAGCTCAGGCGCATAAGGCAGGTCGCCGAGCAAATTTTTGAGAGCAGTTGTGAAATGAAAACCAGACATTAATCGCTTTCTATAATCCTTGACATCCTTCGACAGGCTCAGGATGCCTCGGTAAGGCGGTGATCTGTACTGCTACTGCCGCGGGCAAACCACCGCCTCAGTGTGATTCGATCTGCCACTCCAACGCCGGGCGAACAGGGCCCAGGCGCGGTTCAGCCCACTGTTTGCCCACTGCCCCGGTCGCATCCACCGTAAAAGCCAGGGCTTGCTCATCTTGAAAATAACGCCGGACGCGGAAGGCGCTGGCATTCACGCCAAGCACGTAACGCCCTTCGTTGAGAAAATTGGGGGGGATGACAGCGCGGCTGAGGTAGCGGCCGGCAGGGCGGGTGCTGAAACGCTCATAACGCTCGGCTTGATCGGTGTCAAAGGAGGTGAAGACATACTCGCCGCGCATGGTCAAAAGGTAGACGCCCAGGCGCAGGCCTGTGATCGGCAGGTCTAAACGATATTCGATCTCGACGGTCAGCGCCTCGGTGGCGCGAATAGTATCTACGGGCAGGCCTTGTGAATTGCACACCCGCAGGGCTATGGGACGGAAAGGGGCGGCGTCGGGAGGAATTTGGTCGTCCGTCCAGGCGCGCTCGCCAGAATGAGAGAAGCCGGCCGCCATATAGTAATCTACTGCCTGCGAGGTAGGGGCGCGGTAGGCCAGTTGCCCCTTCTCCAAGACGATGGTTTCTTCTGTAAGGCGCAAGATGGCGGACATGCTGTGGCTGACGAATAAGACCGTGCGCCCTTGCTGGGCAACGGCACTCATTTTGCCCAGGCATTTTTTCTGAAATTCGGCGTCGCCGACGGCCAGGACTTCGTCCACGACCAGGATTTCTGGTTCGAGGTGGGCGGCGACAGCAAAAGCCAGGCGCAGGTACATGCCGCTGGAATAACGTTTGACCGGGGTATCGAGAAACTGTTCGATTTCGGAGAAGGCGACGATCTCGTCAAATTTGCGGGCGATCTCGGCGCGCTTCATGCCCAGGATGGCGCCGTTCAGGTAGATGTTTTCGCGCCCGGTGAGTTCGGGATGAAAGCCGGTGCCAACTTCGAGCAGGCTGCCGACGCGCCCGCGGACTTCGGCAAAACCGGTGGTGGGCTCGGTGACGCGGGAGAGGATTTTGAGCAGGGTGCTTTTGCCGGCCCCATTGCGCCCAATGACGCCTAAGACCTGGCCGCGGCGCACATCGAAGGTGATATCTTGCAGCGCCCAGAATTGGTTTTGGGGCAAGGGACGCGCTTCTGGCCGGCGCAGCACGGCGCGCGCAAAATTGGTGACGGATTCAGACAACGTACGATAGCCGCGAGCCATACCACCGGTTTGCTGCCCAAGTTTATAGCGCTTGCCTAATTTTTCAATCCGGATGGCGTAATCGTTCATAGTTCGTTGACCAAAGCGCAACGTTCGTTGACCAAAGCGCAACGTTCGTTGACCAAAGCGCAACGTTCGTTGACCAAAGCACAACGGGGACTAAATCTCGTCTGCAAAGGTGCGCTCCATGCTGCGAAAATAAAATAAGCCTGAGACGAGGATGATCAGGGAGACAATTGTAGAGATAACCAATGTCGGGCCAGGGGCGTTCCCACTGCCCAAAAGCGCCCAGCGGAAACCATCCACGACGCCTACCAGGGGATTAAAGGCGTAAATCAAGCCCCAAATCCCGGTCACTTCACGCGTAGAGTACACAATCGGGGTAATGAAAAACCAGATGCGGCTTAGTACGGGAATGATATAACCAACGTCGCGATACAAGACGTTCAGCGCCGAAAGCCACAGGCTGACGCCAAAAGCGGTGGTCATTGAAAGCAGCAAAAAAAACGGCAGCGTCCAGATGGCGGGGGTCAGGGCTATCTTATAATTCGCGGTGGGTTGAAAGTGATAATAAAGCATCAAGCCGACCAATACCCCAAAAGACAACAGAAAATCCACCAGGCTTGCCAGAACGGAGGCGAGAGGGATGATCATGCGCGGGAAATAGACCTTGGTCAACATGTTGCGATTGGTGACCAGGGAGCGCCCGGCCTCATTGACGGCCTTTTCAAACATAATCCAGGGCAGTAAGGCGGAAAAGTTGAATAAGGGGTAAGGCAGGCCGTCGGAGGATAGACCGGCCACGCGGTTGAAAAGCAAGGTGAAGACAACCATCTGTAAGACGGGCTGCAAGATGGCCCAGGAAACCCCCAAGACCGTTTGCTTATAACGCACCATAATGTCGCGCCAGGTCATAAAAAAGATCAGCTCGCGATAAACCCACAGGTCGCCCAGGTTCAGCGAGGCTAACCCGCGCGTGGGACGGATGCGGTACAGGACGCCGCTGGCGAGATGGTCCGCCGCGGCGCGGTCAGGGAACGCTGGTTCTTGAAGTGGTTTTTGAAGTGGTTCTTGAAATGAGGTCATCGGTACATCTCACCGCTCTTGGTGCAGATCACCGCCGGCAGTACATTCTGCAACGCAGGTTCTCTCCGCGATGTGCAAGGAAACACTCAACCCACGCACTTGAAGACACGGCAGCACAGTGCAAAGGCCGCGATACAGATCATCGCTGCGACGCAGATCATCTAAGGTTGCCGCGCCGCCGGCTGATTCAACGATACAAGGCGTCGCTTCAACAATTTTAATGCCCTGCTCAAGACAGGATAAGCGACAAATATCCACAATATCGGTGAAAGAGGCGTTTCCTTTCAACACATTCTCGGCAGTACGTTCATCCGTACCAGCATCAATACACACACCCGTATAACCTGCTTGTTTCACATCTTGCAGCAAGCGCCGTACCTTTTGGCGGGTGTTACGGTAGAGCAGCATGGATTGCTCAATATAATCAACCGTCAAAAGGGCGCGAAAGGCGATGCCTTCGGGAGTAATAATGTATTTGAGCTTTTTGCGCTCGGCGCGCTTGACCTTGACATAGCCTTTGGCAATTAAACGCTTGAGATGCCAGTTGACCGTCCCAACCGCCACGCCCAAGCGGTCAGCCAGGGAGGCCTGGGTGACATCGGGATCGCGTTCGATTTGCTCCAACAAGCCAATATCGGCGGTTGTCGCCTCGCTATGAGCGGTAAAGGACACCGCGTCGGTTGGGTCAGAAGATAGGTTCATCCTGATAGGTACGGTACAGATCACCGCCAGTGAAAAGTGGGAAGTAGGCAGTGGCAAACCCACCGCCGGGAACGTTCAAAATTCAACACCTGAATTATAACCACAGAACGCAATTGGTCAAGGGAGAAGTTGGCCGAAATCCCCCACAATCCGCAAGATATCAAAACCTTCGGCAAAACGTCGTTCAGCCAACGCTCCATGACGGGTGCAAGTGGCGCGCAAAACATCGGCGTCGAAATAGTATTTATCGCAGTATGTGCGGTACTGAGCCAGGGCCTCGATCTTCCGTTCTACATCTGCCGCCTGCACCTCGACCAAAAAGTGAGGAAAGAAGCCGTAGCTGCTGCGCATGACATCAAAACCGAGCACAGTAGTGCCGCGAAAGGCGCGCAACGACTCTTCAGTAACCGTATTATGATCCTGATGAATATCACTCTTGGTATGGCAAAAGACAATATCCGGGCAATATTCACGATTCAGTTTGAAGAGATACTCAAGGATCTCCTGCCGGTCGGTGGGAAATTTGCGGGTGGTAAAGTTTTCAACCCGATCGTGATCGGGAGGGACTCCTAAGATCGCCATACTGCGCCGGTGTTCTGTCACCACCTCCTGCAGTAGAGGGTTTTTCTGATTATCTGAGAGGGTGAGACACAAGACTTCAGCTTTGGCGCCGACATTCGCGATCAGCGCCCCGCAGCCAAGCTCAATATCATCTGGATGAGCGCCGACAAAGAGGAGTTTTTTGCCATAGAAGATCATGAGAGAAACTCGCTCCTACTTCTGCGCCAGGAAACCGCCCACAACTTTGGTCATGACCAATTTGCCCTGGCGCTCCAGGCGGCGGGCGGCCGCTTCGGCGATGCGCGCCATGACGCTCTCGAAAGTATCCACTTCATCAAAAAAGCTGCCCCAAATTTTGCGATCCTCGTTCAGGGAGGCGCGGGTATAGGCGAGAAATGGTTCTACTTCGGTAAAAGTGAGCGGATTCTCAAAGAGATGCACTTCTACGTTGGCGAAAGTGGCCTTCATCGCATCCAGAATCAAAGTGCCGTAGCGTGAACTACCCGGCATGGGAGGGATAGGTTTGTTGTTCGTCGCCTCGCGGATCAGGTCATAAAAAAGCTGCTTATTGGCCGGCATTGGGCCAGTGCTGAACAAACGTCCACCAGGCTTCAAGACGCGGTGCATCTGGCGAATGGTAAAAGGAATATCCACTGCATAGTAAATGGCAAAGCAGCAAGTTGCCAGATCAAACTGATTATCATCAAAAGGAAAACGCTGATTAAAATTGAGATCCAGGATGGTTAAAGGATTGCCCAACCTGGCGTTTTCCTCACGGGCTTTTGCCAGCAATTCAGGGTTGACATCCCCGCCGGTAATTTCGGCGCGGCTCTTCTGGTTGACGCCGCCGCCCAGCGCTCTGTGAAACAGCAAGCATTGTTTGCCAGCGCCGCAGCCAACGTCGAGAATGCGTCCAGCGGAGGGAAAGGATGGCATGTCGAGGAGGTCGAGCATCCATTGATCAATATCTCGCCCACCATATTTTTGGTGGATATCAATGCGGGTCAGCAAATCGCTGGTGGTTTCTTGGTATTGGATTTCCATAGGTTTCCTGTAAGAAGTAGGCGGTAGGCTGTAGGGAGTAAGCAGTAGGGATAAGAAGCCAAAGTATCCTGAATGTAGGGATTTTTGTCAAGGATGAGGGCAAGGATAATGAGTGACGCAAAGTCTTTCTACTTGCAAGAGCGAATATCCCACAAAGAACGAAATTGACCTTCATCATTGCGAACCTGGTACACCTGGCGCAAGCACGATTGGCGCAGAGCTTGCTGTTGGGAGGAAGTCATCCGCTCCCACCAGGTATCATCCAGGTAGAGGTAATCATAACCGGCGCGGGCAATTGCGCCAGGGTCTGGATTTTGGCGCAGGGCGGCAATTTCAGGAATTGAAATATAAATGGATTCGTTGGCGCGGGCTGCGCGGCCAAAGAGGGTGACGCTGCGATAAGGGATGCGGTCGAAGACCTGGGATTTAGGAGGCAAACGATTCCAGGCGATGAGACTGAGGCGCGCATCCAGACCATCCACAAAATAGGTCAATTGGGGGGCGGAGATCGCCGGCAACTGTCCAATGAAAATGACTACTCCACCTAGAATCAGAGTGAAGCAAATCAATGCTAAATACCCCCAGCGGAAAAGCAGCGATCGAGAGACCCCGCCCCGTGGGAACTGAGAAAGACCAGTGGATGGCAGAGGGCGGGCTTTGCGCCAGAGGAGAGGAAAAGCCATGACTACCCACAGCCAAAGAGCGGTGGCGGGCATGCGGGTAATGGAGCGATCAACGCCATATTGGATAAAAATGGGAAAAAACAGGCTGATTCCAGCGGCGATCCCCAGTCCCCCCAGGATGGTATTGCGAAATTTGACCTGGCGCACGGTATAGACCCCCATCAACCCAAGCAATAACACAGCCGGGCCCAGTTCAGCGAGGGCGACAATCAGTTGGCGAAGATCGAACAGTGAAAGTTCGCCTAAGTGCGCAGTAAGGAAACCTGGAGGCCAACGGAATGAGAACCCATACGAATTAGCAATCCCAGAGGCGCCGTCAATCCACCTCTCAAGCAAGCCACGGAAAACTTCGGTGATGAATGCGCCCTGCACAACACTTAAGCCGGCGCTCAAGACTAAGACCAGGAGAATAAATTTATTCGCCGCGGTACGGAGTGGGGAGTGGGGAGTGGGGAGCGAAGGGTGAGAAGATTTTTCCAGCGATAAAGATGCTGGCGGTTGAGATTCAAAACCAGCGCCAATGCCATGCCAGCCCACCAAAACGCGAAGAGGTGTTCAGCGCTCAGGGCGAGGGTTGTAAAGATGAATGCCCAGGTTAGGTTTGCGACCAGCCCAGGGAGGCGGGTTGAAAAAGCTCGCCGGGGGTTTAGCAAGAGCAAGAGCAAAACGGTCATATAAGGCATTGCCCCGGTGCTGCCCAACATGGCCAAAGCCGGGACAAAGAGTCCGTTATAAAAAGCAAATGGAAAAACTGCTGCGCCCAACCCTTCGCTGACCCAAGGCACATGCAAGGCTTGAGCCAGGTTGGGGGCGGTGTTGGCACCGGTGTTGGAGAGGGTGACGCCAGCCGACAGCCAATCTACCCAGGAAGAAGGGAGGGCCAAGAGCAGCCAACGTGCGCCGCCGGCAAAAATAAGCAAAAAACTCCCCAAAACAGCGGCCCAGCCGTTTCGGGTGAGGCGGCGAAACCACAACCAACCCAGGTTAAAAGTAAAAGCAATGGCCAGGGCGCGAGCAATATCGAAGGCGCTCCAGGGGAAAAAGCCCGCCTGGTTGATCAAGCTGGCAGCAAAGACTTGCAAGCCATAGTGATAGGCAAAATGTTCATCAGGGTTGAGGTAAAAATGAGGGGGGATATCGCCAGTGGCCATGACGGAGACCAATGGAAGATGCATGTATTCATCAAAAATACCCAGGCCGCGCTGAATCAGCAAAAACAGGGCGAATAAAGCAAGGAAAAAGCCGATTTGCAGCCAGAC
>CAIQJJ010000012.1 GCA_903872065.1 uncultured Anaerolineales bacterium
GGCCTGAGTTCCAAGAGCTGGTCTGATTTTGCAGGCCGTGACGCACCGCAAATGGACTTCATCATAACCGTCTGTGACAACGCCGCAGGTGAAACTTGTCCCGTATGGCCGGGCCATCCTGCCACAGCTCACTGGGGCATAGAAGACCCGGCGGCCGTTGAAGGCTCAGATGTCGAAAAGCGAAAAGCTTTCAATCTAGCGTTCAAATACCTAAAAAACAGAATTGACCTACTTTTAGCGACGCCACTTAGCCGACTTGACAAGATTGCCGCGCAAAATCGCCTTGCTGAGATTGGCAAAGTAGAAGGTGCGACGCAGATGGCGGGAACAAAGGAATGACTATTACAATCTACCATAATCCAGCCTGCGGAACATCACGAAATACTTTGGCGATGATCCGCCAAAGCGGAGATGAGCCGCTTATAATTGAATATTTGAAGACCCGGTTGTCGCGTGGCGAACTGGTATCATTGATAAACGCTATAGGGGCAAATCCGAGGGATTTATTGCGGCGGAAAGGCACTCCATATCAGGAGCTTAAACTGGATGATCCGGAATGGTCCGATGATGACCTCATAAATTTCATGGTTGAGCACCCTATACTTATCAATCGACCTATAGTCGTGACACCTAAAGGCGCACGGCTTTGCAGGCCCTCAGAAGAAGTGTTGGAGATACTGCCAAATCCGACCATAGGCAGGTTTGTTAAAGAAGATGGCGAAGTGATCAATTCTAGCCCCGCTCTTTAATTTTGAGGGAGAAATCGAAAATGGCCCATATACAAGTTTTTGACCCAGCCCTTTGTTGCAGCACAGGCGTCTGCGGGACGGATGCGGATCAGGCGCTTATCAACTTTTCCGCCGACATTGACTGGGCAAAGCTCAGAGGCGCACAGATCGAGAGATATAACCTCGCAAAAGAGCCGATGGTATTTGCTGAAAATCTCACTGTAAAAGGGTTCCTAGAACGTTCCGGCGCGGAGGCGCTTCCACTTATTCTCGTTGATGGTGAGATCGCTTTAGCGGGCCGTTATCCAAACCGTGATGAGTTGTCTCGCTGGGCAGAACTTTCGGGGGTATCATCTGCGCTAGCCACATCTGGACGTTGCGGACCTAAAAGTAGCTGTTGTTAAAGGGCAAGGCCATGCAATTTATGGATAACCCACCACACTTTATCTTTTTCACAGGTAAAGGTGGCGTTGGGAAAACGTCAATTGCTTGCGCCAGCGCAGTTCGCTTTGCTGACGCAGGGAAGAAAACTTTACTTGTCAGCACAGACCCTGCATCGAATGTGGGGCAAGTATTCGGGGCTAAAATTGGAAATAAAATAACTCCAATACCCGATGTCTCAAATCTATCCGCTTTAGAAATTGATCCCCAAGCTGCGGCTCAAGCCTATCGAGACAGGATTGTAGGACCTGTGAGGGGGACGCTACCCGAGAGCGTGGTCAAGGGGATCGAGGAACAGTTGTCAGGTGCTTGTACTACTGAGATCGCAGCTTTCGATGAATTTACCGCACTCCTAATTGACCAAGATATAACAGCCAAATTCGATCATATCATTTTCGATACGGCCCCCACCGGTCACACCATAAGACTATTGCAACTCCCCGGTGCGTGGAGCGGCTTTTTAGAAGCTAGCAAGGGCGACGCATCCTGCCTCGGTCCGCTGGCGGGACTAGAGAAGCAAAAGTCTCAATACAAGGCCGCAGTGGAAGCTCTGAGGGACCCTTCAAAAACACGTCTCGTACTTGTTGCTCGCGCTCAATCGTCAACATTGCGTGAAGCTGCCCGGACGCATGCCGAGTTAAAAGATATCGGCATTGGTCAACAATATCTGGTCATCAATGGCGTTCTTCCAAAGCGCGAAGCGCAACAAGAGGCCCTTTCGAACGCAGTCTTCAAGCGGGAACAAGCGGCTCTAGCAAACATGCCAGAGGCAATTGTCGATCTCCCCAGAGATACAATTTCCCTGAAACCGTTTAACTTTGTAGGTCTAGCTGCCCTTCGAGACCTAGAAATAGAGTTCAATCTTCAAGCCCAAGAGCAAACAGATAAAGAGTTTACTAATCCAGAATACCCATCGTTATCAAAGTTAGTCGATGAAATAGAAGCTGATGGGCATGGGCTTATCATGCTCATGGGTAAGGGTGGCGTTGGTAAAACCACTATTGCCGCTGCGGTGGCAGTCGAACTAGCTGGTCGAGGGCATCAGGTTCATTTGACGACATCCGATCCCGCCGCTCACCTTACCGAAACTCTGCATGGTTCAATGCCTAATCTTTGCGTAGACCGCATTGATCCACACGCAGAGACGGAAAGGTATAGAGCCGAGATACTGGCTGCCAAAGGCAAGGACCTTGACGCCGAAGGTCGCGCCTTACTTGAAGAAGACCTGCGTTCTCCATGCACTGAAGAAATCGCTGTGTTTCAGGCATTTTCAAGGATTATCAAAGAAGCCGGCAAGAAATTTGTTGTTATGGACACGGCCCCTACTGGCCACACCCTGCTTTTACTGGACGCGACTGGCGCATATCACCGTGAGGTCGCCAGAATGCTTGATCCAAAGGGCGCCCATTACACAACGCCGATGATGCAGCTTCAGGACTCGAAACAGACAAAGGTTTTACTGGTTACGCTTGCCGAAACGACGCCAGTCCTTGAGGCGGCAAACCTGCAAGAGGACCTGCGCCGAGCAGAAATTGAGCCTTGGGCTTGGGTGGTCAACAATAGTATTTTGGCGGCGAAACCAAAATCATCCTTCTTAATTATCAGAGCCAAA
>CAIQJJ010000013.1 GCA_903872065.1 uncultured Anaerolineales bacterium
CATCATCCCCCAGGGCGCACAGCCCTAATTCGGGATCAAGCACGATCCGCGGCGCTTCGACAAGCTCAGCGCGCCTGTCGGTGTGCGAGGCATCCTGAGCTTGTCGAAGGACAGGCGGCGCTTCGACAAGCTCAGCGCGCCTGTCGGTGTGCGAGGCATCCTGAGCTTGTTGAAGGACGAGCGGCGCTTCGACAAGCTCAGCACGCCTGTCGGCGCGGTAGGCATCCACATCCCGCCCAATCAGCGGCCGGCGTCCAATCAGCGGCGCGTGAGCGGCAATCGCCGGGCCGGCCTGCGCCAGCATTGCAAGATCAGCCTGCGACGAGAGGGATGTATTTTCCTCCTGAAACGAGAGAATCTGAGGGCGTTCCGCCAGCCTGGAGATCGCCTGGCGCAGCGCCGCCCGTTCCTGGCGCAGCAACTTGCCTGAGGCAGACTCGCCAGGGGCGGCCGGACGCGGGATGCGCAGCCCCGCGCCATGCGCCTCCAGGTATTGTTCGGCGCGCTGCACCAAATTCACCAGGCGTTCGTAAGCCTGGCTTGCGGTTGCGCCGAAGGTCAGCAAACCCTGCGCCTGGATGAAAATGCCCTCCAATCGATCAGGATCGCCGGGCAGCGCCTGCCGACAGGCCTGGGCCAACGGCAGTCCGCTGGGGGCGTACTCGATCACCGGCAGGCCATCGCCGTAAAGCTGGCGCAGGCGGTCGCTGCCGCCCGGCGTGCTGGCAATTGCCAGGAGGACGTCCGGGCTGGTCAGCAAAATGCAGCGGTAGGGCAGGAAGGCGTGCAGCAGCGCCTCGCCCGGTGGAATAGGCGCGGCAGCAGAGCGCCGGCTGCAAGCGATTTCGTTCTCCAGTTCCTGGTTGGAAAGCGCACTGAGCGCCGCCAGCTTTGCCAGAGGCGTCAGGCGCAGCGCGCTAAACTCATTGGCCTGGAGGGAGGCCGGCGCTTGCCGTCCATGGTTGATCCAGATGATTTCCTCCGCCTCGCCCACCAGGCTGCGGCTGGTCTGTTTGATAGACAGGCTGCCGCCGCGGTAGAGACCGAGCGCTTCGCCGCCTTCCAACAGGCGGGAGAGATAAATCAAATCTCCAGGCGCTGCGCCGGCGGCGAGCGCCGCTTCTTGCTCATTCCACTCATTCTTCATAGCACTCACTACTTTTTCTGATAAAAAAGACCTGCAGGGTTCTGAACCTACAGGTCGCTTTATACTACTTCGCGCCGTTCTTCAGGCTCAGGAACAATTCATGCGCCTGTTCGGGGGTTAAGTTTTCGTGGATCAGCGCTTGCAGCGCCCGCGCCATCCCCGTGGGACATTCGTTCTGCCAGATATTGCGCCCCAGGTTGACGCCAATCGCGCCTTGCTGGATGCCGTTATAGACGAACTGCAGCACTTCCAGTTCCGAGTCGGTCTTAGGGCCGCCGGCGATCACTACCGGCACCGGGCAGCCATTGGTGATTTTCTCGAAATCATCGCAGTAGTAGGTTTTGACCACATTGGCGCCCAATTCGGCGCAGATGCGGCAGGCCAGCGCCAGGTAGCGCGCTTCCATTTTGCCTGTTTCGCGCCCCACCGCCGTGACCGCCATCACGGGAATGCCGTAATTCGAGCAGTCATTGACCAGCTTGCTGAACGACATCAAGGTTTGGTGTTCGTAGGCGCTGCCGATGTAGACCGAGAAGCCGACCGCCGCCGCATTCAGGCGAATGATCTCTTCTACCGAGACGGTCAGTTCTTCGTTGGCCAGGTCGCCGCCCACCATGCTGTTCCCGCCCGAAACCCGCAGGATGAGCGCCGGGTTCATGGCCGGGTTGATCGCCGCGCGCGCCACGCCGCGCGTCACGAAGAGCGCGTCCACGTAGGGCAGCAGCGGCGCGGCGGCCTCGCCGGGGTGTTCCAGGCAGTGCGTCGGCCCTTGAAAATAACCATGATCCATCGCCAGATAGAAACAGCGTCCATCCGG
>CAIQJJ010000014.1 GCA_903872065.1 uncultured Anaerolineales bacterium
CGGGGTTGTTTTTCTTCTTTACTCATGTCATAAGTTTACCCGATCAGATAGAAAAATACCCTTGACAAGTTGGTAATGTGCTTAACTTGTGACTGATGCGTTTATGCTTAAAAACTTAGCGTTCTTTGCGACTTAGCGGTTAAATCTTCCCCGGCTTGATACGCTCACACCCCCTCAGCATGCCTCATCTGCCATTGTCAAAACCCGCAAAGCCAGGCACAATATAGCAATGCCCATCATTCGCACCCTCTTACCCTTTGGACTTGGCGTCATCCCCTACCTGGCGCTGCTGCTGGCGATTTTGCTGGCCTACCAGACCTGGCTCCACAATGCCCCGCAGAAGCGCTGGCTGCGTTGGATGGGCCTCGCCTGGAGCGCCTCCGACGCGGCGCTCCTGCTGGCCTTGCCGCGCCTGGGGCTTTCCTTTGGCCCCAGCGCGCTGCCCTTGTTCATGGCAAGCGCCGGCCGCCTGCTTCTGACCCTGGGGGTGCATTATCCGCTGCGCTGGCAGCGCAAATTCAAAGGGCCGCCGTCCGCCCGCCGCCTGCAAGCCGCCCAGGCCTTCTGGCTGGCGCTCAACCTGGGTATGTCCGCCCTGATCGCCTACAGCCTGTATGTCGAGCCTTTCGCGCTGCAAACCACCTACCTGGAATGGCGCGGCCCGGCCGCCCTGCGCATCGTCCAACTGTCCGACATCCACGTCGAGCGCCTCACGCGCCGTGAACAGCAAATGCTGGCCGAGGTGGAAGCCCTGGCGCCCGACCTGATTTTGCTGACCGGCGATTATGTCAACCTGGACCACCGCGACGACCCGCTCACCCGCCAGGAAGCGCGCCGCCTGCTGGCCCAACTCCATGCGCCGCTGGGGGTTTATGCCATTCCCGGCACGCCTATCGTGGACACGCCGCCCGTGCTGGAAGAGGTCTTCCAGGGCCTGGACATCACCCTGCTGCTCGACCAACTCGTCTCGATCCCGCTCTCGATCCCGCTTTCGATCCCGCTGCCGCAAGGCGCGCTCACCCTGCTGGGCGTGGTGAATACGCGTGACTTTGCGCGCGATCAGGCGGCCCTGGCGCGCCTGATGAGCCAGGCCGCGCCGGGCTCCTACACGATCCTGCTCTATCACAACCCCGATCTGCTGGATGAGGCGGCGCGGGTTGGCGTGGATCTGTACCTGGCCGGTCACACGCACGGCGGGCAGATCCGCCTGCCGTTTTACGGGGCGCTGATCACCGGCTCGCGTTTCGGCAAACGTTTCGAGATGGGCCAGTACACCCAGGGGCCGACCACTTTGTATCTCAGCCGCGGGATTGGCATGGAGGGATTGAACATGCCGCGCGCCCGCCTGCTCTCCCCGCCAGAAATCGTCGTCATTGACTGGAAATAAACACCCCGCCCCAAACAAATGAACGCCGGGGGTCGCCCGGCGTTCATCTGCATGTTCCCCTCCGCCGCTTGCGCGGCGCTGATCAACCCCTACTTGTCTTTCTTCTTATCCTTATCTTTGGGCTTGGCCTGGTCTTGCAGCAGCTTCTTGATCTCGCCCCAGCCCATGCCGCCCTGCTTGAGGGCAAAAATCTCGGCCACGGGCTTGCCGCTCTGGACGCTCAGGCTGTAAGCCAGGTCAATCTCGCCAAAGCCAAAGCCCTGGCAGAACCAGCCCATGATCTCCTCGTAGGACACGCCGTACTGCGCCGCCAGGTCTTGCCCTTTGGGCTGCGGGTCCGCGCCGGTGCAAAGTGCCGTTTGCGTCGCCGAGAGGGTGGGGGTGATCGCCGGCGTGGCGGTCAACGTCACAGAGAGCGTCGGGCTCGGCGTCACGGTCAGAGTCACCGGCAAGGTCGCCGTCGGCAGAGTGGCGGTCAGCGCCGGGGTAGGCGTCCGCGTGGGGGTGACAGTCGCCGTCAACGTCACCGTCACCGGCAGGGTCGCCACCGGCAGGGTCGCCACCGGCAAGGTCGCCGTGGGCGTCTGGCGCACGCGGCGCTTGATCTCGCCCCAGCCCAGGTTTTGCTGGCGCAAGGCGAAGATGTCCGCCACAGCCCAGCCGCTTTCCTGGCTCAGCCCGTAGGCCAGGTCAATCTCGCCGAAGCCATAGCCCTGGCAGAACCAGCCCATGATCTCCTCGTAGGTCACGCCATACTGCTGCGCCAGCTTTTGCGCCGTGGGCTGCGGGTCGCTGCCGGTGCAGTCCGCCGAGGGCGTCCCAGGGACTTCGCCCTCTTCGGCAGATTCCAGCTTCTCGATGTTCAACGCCAGCCAGCGGTCGCCTTCCAAGACGGTGTAGATTACCAGAGCCGTATCGCCGAGAGCCAGGTCGCCGTCCACTTCGGTCACCTCGTTGACCAGCACGGTCACACCGTTGATCTCCCAGGCTTCGGCGTCCATCGCCTGGACGACGCCGGTGAATTGAAATTCCGCCGCAGTTTCCTCCGCCAGGGCAATGTGATCGGCCACCCAATCGTCCGCCGTCAGCATACGCCCCTGCGCCAGGATCAGATCGCCCACCTGGGGATCGCCCGCCACAACGGTCTCAGCGGTCACGCGGAAGGAAACCTGCCCCACCGTCCACACCTCGCCCTCCACCGCCGCCAGGCGATCGCTGAGGCTGAAGCGGTAGGACGGCGCGTCCGGCGCGGCGTCCGTGCGGGAAACCGTCGCCTGCCCGGCCGCCAGGTTCACCTGCTGATCAGCATTCTCCACCACCACCGCCCCGCGGTCAACCGTGAAAAAGGCCTGGCCTTGCGCCTCAACCCACACTTGAAAAACAGTGCCATGCACACTGGCCAGGCCGGCCGGCGTCTGCACGCGAAACTGGCCGTTCCGGTTGCTAAAGGGAACAACCTCGTACTGCACCCCGCCCGCCTGTTGGGTCACTTCCGCCTGCAGCACATCCCCCCAGCGCCCGCCGAGGCGCGTCAGTATGACCTCCGCCCCGCCTCCCAAGATCGTGCGCGTGCCATCGAAGAAGACCAGCTTCGCCGTGGCATCCGTCGCAGTGCGAATGCGCTGGCCGGCGCCCAAATGGTCGCCGTTTTCCACCGCCTGCCAGCGATCGTTCCCGGCCGGCGCGGCCTCAACCAGGCCGCTGACGTCCGCCAGCGTGACCGTGCGCGCATCCAGCGGCCCCAACCACCACAGGCCGCCGGCCGCTAATAGAACGAAAGCGCACAGGAACAGCGCCCCAGCCCCGGCCAGGCCGGCCGCCCACAGCCAGCGCACATTCAACCGCCCGGCTTTGCCTGGCGCTGGCCGCCGCACCTCCGCCGCCAGGCGAGCGTGCAGGGCGTTGGCGCTCTCGACAGAGGGTTCCGGGTGCGGCAGGTCGCGGATCCCAGCCGCCAGGTGCACCAGAGGCTTTAGCCCGGCAGACTCCGCCGGCAGATTCACCTCCCCGGCTGGCTGGCCGTTCTCCAGCGCCTTCAAGCCGGTCTCTAATTGGTCATCCAAGCGTTTTTCATCCAAAGGTTTCTCATCGGTCATCGTACACCTCAGCTTTCTGATCTTCCGCGCCCAGCGCCTGGCGCAGTGCGGACAGCCCGCGCCGCTGCAAGCCCTTGATCGCGTCCTCGCTCTTTCCTAAGGCCTGGGCGGTCTGCTCCAGGCTGAATTTCAAAACAAAGCGCATAATGAGCGCCTCACGCTGCTCCGCGCCGAGCCCGGCCAAAGCCTGGCGCAGCCGCTCCGTGGTCAAAGCCTGCTCTGCCGCCGCCTCAGGGGTGAGGCCGGGCGCTTCGAGCGCCTCGCTCAAGCTTTCATCCTGCCGGGACTGGCGAAAGTAATCCGTCGCCAGGTTGCGCGCGATCTGGAACAACCAGGCCTGGAAAGGCGCCGCTTGAATCCGGTAATGCGGCAGGGCGCGCAGCATGCGCAAGAAAACATCCGAAGTCAGGTCTTCTGCCACACCGCGGTCGCCCGTGCGGTAGTACAGATAGCGAAAGACGCTGGTCTGGTACTGCGCGTACAGCCAACTGACCGCCCCGCCGTCGCCCTGCTGGGCGCGCTGGATCAATTGGGGGTTGGGGTTTGAGGAGGAGGCAGAAGTCGCTTGCATAGGCTTTCATAAGATAAAACGAGACAGCGCCCAAAAAGAGTCGCTGATCCGGTAAAATACACTTAAGTTATATCAAAACGATCGCCATTTCTTAATGAGCATTTCTTAATGGACATCTCTCAAACGATTCACATCCTCGGCGACCTGCTTGGACAGGTCATTGCTGATTTGGAAGGCAGCGAAATCTTCGCCGCCGAAGAGCGCATCCGCCGGCTGGCGAAGGCGCGCCGCGCCGGCGAATCCGGCGCGGCGGCAGCCCTGCAGGCAGAGATCGCCGCCCTGCCGGACGCCCAAACCCGCCCGATCGCGGCCGCGTTTGCCGCCTATTTTGACCTGGTCAACCTGGCCGAAGAAGAGACCCGCATCGCTCTGCTGCGCCAGCGCGAAGAAGAAGCCTACCCTCAGCCCGCCAGCGAATCGATCGGCGCGGCGGTGGCGGCGCTCAAACAGCGCGGCGTCAGCGCCGGGCAAATGGCCGCCCTGCTTGAGTGGCTGTCAATCGAACTGGTGCTGACCGCTCATCCCACCGAAGCCCGGCGGCGCACGGTGTTATCGAAAATCCAGCGCATCGGGCAGCTGCTGGCCAAAGCCAGCGAAAACAGCCGCTCCAAACGCCAGAGTCAGCGCCTTCTCGCCGCCCTGCGCGCCCAGATCGCCCTTTTGTGGCTCACCGACCGCGCCCGCACCGCCAAACCTACCGTCACCGACGAAGTGCGCACCGGCTTGTATTTTGTCGACTCGATCTTCTGGCAGGTTCTGCCGCAAATTTACGCCGACCTGGACGAAGCCCTGGCCGAACATTACCCCGAACTGACCTGCGAACGTCCCTGGCTGCGCCTGGCCTCCTGGATCGGCGGTGACCGCGACGGCAACCCCTTCGTCACCGCCCCCGTCACCGCTGAGACGCTGCGCCTGCATCGCGGCCTGGCGGTCGAGAATCACCGGCGCGCCCTGCACGAGTTATCCCGCCATCTCAGCCTGAGCGCCAGTCGCTGGCCCCTGCCCCCCTCCCTGCAAGACTGGATCGAGCGCCGCCGCCCACTGCCCGAACACGTGGCCTACATCGAGCAGCGCTACGCCAATGAGCCATACCGCCTGATCCTCTCGCTGCTGAGCGCCGATCTGGCCGAAGCCTCGCGCGAGGATATGACCGCCCGCCTGCTGGCGGCCAACCCGCACCGCGCCCTGGTCAGCCTGGATCACCTGGAAGCGCCGCTGGCGGCCATTGCCGCCCATCTGCCGGCCTGCCTGGCGCAAGATGAAATCCGCGCCTTGCAGCGCCAACTGCGCATTTTTGGTCTGCACTCCGCCCGCCTTGACATCCGCGAAGATACCGCCCGCTGGAACGCCGCATTGAGCGAAGTGCTGCGCGCCCTCAACGTGGCCCCCGATTTCGACCGCCTGCCCGCCGCCGAGCGCGCCCAGGTCTTGATCCAACTATTCTGCCAGGCCCCGCCAGAGCTTGCCCAATCCCCCGGCGTCACTCCCGCCGCCGCCGAGACCTGGGCTTTGCTGCATCTGATGGGGCGCGTGCGCGCCGCCTACGGCCAGGATATGCTCGGGCCGATCATCCTTTCGATGACCCATTCCACCGCTGATGTGCTGGCGGTGCTGCTGCTGCATTGGGCCGGCTGCGATCAGGGCCAGGCGATCGTCCCCCTGTTCGAGACGATTGACGACCTGCAGGCCGCCCCGCGCATCCTGCACGATCTCTTCTCTTCAGAAATCTACCGCGCCCATCTCGCTTCCTGCGGCGGCGAACAGATGGTGATGATCGGCTATTCTGACAGCAACAAGGACGGCGGCTACCTGGCGGCAAACTGGGCGCTCTACCAGGCGCAGGAGGCCATCACCCGCATCGCCGCAGAGCACCGGGTGACGCTGACCCTCTTTCATGGGCGCGGCGGCACCATCGCGCGCGGCGGCGGGCCGGCCAACCGCGCCATCCGCGCTCAACCGCCGGGCAGCATCCAGGGCAAATTCCGCCTGACCGAACAAGGGGAGATCATCGCCTCGCGCTATGGCAATCCGGCCCTGGCCCATCGCCACCTGGAGCAGATCGTCCACGCCATCCTGCTGGCCTCCATCCCCGACGCCAACACCGCCCCCATTCCATCGCACTGGCGCGAGGCCCTGGCGCAGGCCGCCGCCGCCGCATCCCAGGCCTACCGCGCCCTGGTCTATGAGACGCCAGGCTTCATCGAATTCTGGCAAGCAGTCACACCCCTGGACGAGATCAAGCGCATGACAATCGGTTCGCGCCCGGCGGCGCGCGCCCGCGCCGGGGCGGTGAACCAGAT
Source organism: uncultured Anaerolineales bacterium (assembly GCA_903872065.1). Classification (GTDB taxonomy): domain Bacteria; phylum Chloroflexota; class Anaerolineae; order Anaerolineales; family UBA4823; genus CAIQJJ01. The sequence continues at coordinate 6,355 of CAIQJJ010000014.1, forward strand.
TCGCGCCATCCCGTGGGTGTTTTCGTGGATGCAGAGCCGTTTCAATTTGCCCGGCTGGTACAGCCTGGGCAGCGGGCTGGCCGCCATCCCCGATCCCGCCTTGCTGCGCGCCATGTACGCCGGCTGGCCGCTGTTCAAAACCCTGCTCGATAACGCCGAAATGTCGCTGATCAAGGCGGATATGGACATTGCGGCGCTGTACGTGAGCCTGGCGACCGACCAGGCCCTGGCGCAAGCGCTGTTCGCCCGCATCCGCGCCGAATACGAACGCGCCTGCCAGGCGGTGCTGGCGATCAGCGGACATGCCAGCCTGCTCGCCGCCGAACCCGTGACGCAAAACGCCGTCCACCTGCGCAACCCGTATGTGGATCCGCTGAACTACCTGCAGGTGGAAATGCTGCGCCGCTTGCGCCGCCTGCCCGACCCTGATGGCGAAGCGGCTGAAACGCTGCGCCAGGGGATCGTGCTCACCATTAACGGCATCGCCGCCGGCTTGCGCAACACGGGCTGAACAAGATGATTGACTCTCCGGCGATTGAGTTACGTTGAGAGAAATTAAGTTTAAAATTTCTCATCATTTAACCGCTCGTTCGCTTTTCAAGTTTTCAGATAAAGAGTATAATCTTTCTATTCTATTTTTAATCTACCGCTTACCGATACGAAAGCCATCTTCTTCGCATGAAACGTGCCGGCCTTTTCTCATCGCCGCTGGGTTTTATGCTGACAATTCTGCTCTTTGCCGGCCTGGGCTTCTCTCTCTGGCGCGATCGCGGTCTCGCCTTCAGCCCGGGGGCAATCACCGCCAAGACTCGACCCGGTGTGACCATCGAGAATTACACCTCGCACGCTGAGTTTGAGAAGGAATGCAGTTTTTGTCACGATCCTTTGCGCGCCACGCTGGCGCAGAAGTGTATCGAGTGTCATACCCAGATCGGGGAGCAAATCAGCCGCGCGGAAGGCTTGCATGGCAAGTTGAAAAACGTGGAGCGCTGCAACCTGTGCCACCCGGAGCACCAGGGGCGAGAGTTCGATCCCTCCGCCGCGGCCCATTCCTTCTTTGACCATTCCATCACCCGTTTCAGTTTAACCAGGCACCAACTCAATTTTGACGCCACCGCCATGTCTTGCGCCGCCTGCCACACAGGGGAAGGGCTCTATACCAGTGTGGCCGACTCCGACTGCGAGAACTGCCATCGCCAACACGACGCGACGTTGATGACGACCCACCTGGCGCAGGCCGGGGCGCGCTGCCAGGCCTGTCACGATGGCAAAGACCGCATGCGCGACTTTGATCACAATGCCACAGCTTTTCCATTGGACGGCCGGCACACCGATCTCGTCTGCATGGACTGCCACGCAGAAGGCCAATTCAAAGACATCCCTCACGCCTGCCAGGATTGCCACGCCGAACCGATCGTCCACCAGGGCATCCTGGGCCTGGCCTGTGGGGACTGCCACACCGCCGCCGGCTGGAAGCCGGCCCGCTATGAGGGTCAGTCGTTCGATCACGCCGCAACCACGCGCTTCAGCCTGAACCGTCATCCGGTAGATTACACCGGGGCGACGATGACCTGCGCCGCCTGCCACCCGGCCAACGCCGGCCAGTCGCTGGCCAAGGCGGACTTGCAAATTTGCATAACCTGCCATGCACAGCGCGACCAGGCGTTTATGGATCAGCACCAGGCCGACTATGGGACCGCCTGCCTGGACTGCCACGACGGGGTGGATCGCCTGAGCAATTTCGATCACAATCTCCTTTTCCCGCTGGATGGCCGGCATGCCGAGGCGGACTGCGCCGCCTGCCATCGGGACAGCGCCGGCGGCAAGCGCTTCCGCAACACCCCCACTACTTGCGTCGAATGCCATCCCGAACCCGAAATTCACGCCGGCGTTTTTGGCGTAGATTGTGAATACTGCCACACCACCCAGGCCTGGTCGCCGGCCAACTTGCGCCAGCACACCTTCCCGCTCAACCACGGCCTGGAAGATGGCGCGCCGCAAACCGCTTGCGAGACCTGCCATACTGTAAACTACACGACCTATACCTGCTACGGCTGTCACGAACACCAAGCTCAAGATATCCAGGAAGAACACGATCAAGAGGTGTTCGACAAAGCCGGAGTGTCACGCGACAGGCTGCTGGAATGCGCCATCTGCCATCCCACCGGTACCGAAGAACCATAACAATTTTTCAAAACGTGTGTACACTGGTACGATCAAGACTTCCACAACCTGGGATGCGGAAGTCTGTCTTTTTTATTGGTGCGTTTTTATCCGTACTTTTCTTTTTTTTCGGAGGTCGTCATGCGTTCCTTTCTCATCGGTGCAACTTTGATAACTCTGGCGCTGGTCGCCCTGCTGGCTTTGGGCGGCGTATGGCTGGAAGCAGCAGCCCCGCTGCACCCCGGCGATTTCTTCTTTTCACTGCAAGATTTTGTCGAACAGCAGCGAGTGCGCTTGACGCCCGATCCCATCGCCCGCGCCTCGTATCTCTTAATCCTTGTCGAACGGCGCGTCAACGATTTAAGTCTGCGGGCCGGCAGCGAACATGAAAGCGCCGCCATTCATGCCCTGGATCGCGCCTTTGACCAGGCCGCCCTGGCGATTGCCGGTTTGCCGGACGAACAGGCCAAGGATCTGCGCGCCGGACTATTGGCCTTGGCGCAGCGCGCCAGCGCCATCCTGAAGACTCTCAGCGTTGCGCCAGGCCAGGATGCAGAACTGTACGCCGCGTTTGAAACCAAGCTCGAAACCCTGCTGCTCATGCTCGACAGCGCCAAAGTCACCAGCAGCGACCTGGGGCGCATCAGCGGGGTGAGCATTGCGCCCGACGCTGCTCCCGCTGCCCAAAATTCCGCCGTTGAACCACAGACCGTGAACGGGGTCTCGATCTCTTTCCCACCCGGCAGCCGCGGCGCAGTCCACGCCTTTTATCCGCTGACCGGCCAGCACGCCTTGTTAGAGTGCAAAGCCTGCCATGGCGAGGGCAAATACCAGGGAACCGTCAACACTTGTGAAGGCTGCCACCTGGCTGAGAAACCGCTGCGCCACTTCGAGGGCGATTGCGTTACCTGTCACAACCCGATCGGTTGGCAAGATGTTACCTTTGACCATGCTTTAAATGGGGCGACGGATTGTCAGAACTGCCACGCCAAAGACGCGCCGCAGAATCATTATGGGGGGCAGTGTTCCACCTGCCATATTACCGAAAACTGGAAAAATGTCCATTTCGACCATACGGCTGCCGGGGCAAGCGACTGCAAAGTCTGCCATGCCAACAAAGCGCCCCAAAATCACTATGAGGGACAGTGTTCAAAATGCCACAATACCAACAATTGGAAAGAGGTCAACTTCGACCATACTGGCTTCACCGATTGCGTCAAGTGCCATACCGCCAACAAACCCGCCGGGCATTATGAGGGGCAATGCTCCAAATGCCACAATACCAACAATTGGAAAGAGGTCAACTTCGATCACAGCGGGCAAACCGACTGCCAGTCCTGCCACTCTGGTAAAGCCCCAGCCGGCCATTACAGCGGGCAGTGTTCTAATTGCCACAATACCAGCAGTTGGCAGAACGTGACCTTCGATCACAGCGGGCAAACCAACTGCCAGTCCTGCCACTCTGGTAAAGCCCCAGCTGGCCATTACAGCGGGCAGTGTTCTAAGTGCCACAATACCAGCAGTTGGAAGGACGTCAACTTCGATCACAGCGGACAGACGGATTGCCAGTCCTGCCATTCCGGCAAGGCCCCGGCCGGCCACTACAGCGGACAATGTTCCACCTGCCATAATACCAACAGTTGGTCGGGCGCAACGTTTAGCCACAGCGGACAGACGGATTGCCAGTCCTGCCATTCCGGCAAGGCCCCAGCCGGCCACTACAGTGGACAATGTTCCACC
>CAIQJJ010000015.1 GCA_903872065.1 uncultured Anaerolineales bacterium
AGCGCCGAGATGAAAGCGGGTACGCGTCTGGAGCCGCCCCCTCCCCAACGGTGGTTTTCCGTTGGGGAGGGTTGGGGTGAGGTGCTTGGATGGGCTATGCGCGGCAAACCGGCTGAAGCCTCGAATCCAGGTCGAGGCGTGCGGGCGGCGAGAGTGGATGGCCTCCATTGCGCCCTCAGGTAGAAAAATATCATACAAAATATATACATAACATTGACAAATGCTCAACGTCGGACTATAATCCCGCTAACATCCCTCCTCCACTTTAAAGGTTTCCTCCCATGAATCGCAAACTACTCCTGCCCCTTTTCTTCATCGTCTTCGTAGACTTGCTGGGCTTCAGCCTGATCCTGCCCCTCTTGCCTTACTACGCCGAAAGCTTCGGCGCTACTCCCTTCATCGTCGGCCTGCTGGTCGCCTCCTACGCCGCGGCGCAGTTGATCGGCGCACCCCTCCTCGGACGCCTCTCCGATCGCTACGGGCGGCGGCCGATCTTGCTGCTCAGCGTCGCCGGCACTTTCGGCGGCTTCTTGCTGTTGGGCTTTGCTCAGCCGGTGGGCGAGGCGCTGGCGCGCAGCCTCTCCCCCGCCTCCGCCAACCTGTTCGTCGTCGCCGTGCTTTTCGCCAGCCGCATCCTGGACGGGCTGACCGGCGGCAACCTCTCCGTGGCGCAGGCCTACATCGCCGATGTCACCGACGAGAGCAGCCGCGCCCAGGGCCTGGGCTTGATCGGCGCCGCCTTTGGCCTGGGCTTCATCATCGGGCCGGCCGCCGGCGGCTTCCTCTCCACCTGGGGCTATTCCGCGCCCGCCTTTGCCGCCGCCGCCCTCTCCTTTGCCAACCTGGCCCTGATCTACGTCTACCTGCCCGAATCGCTTTCCGAGTGCCGCCGCGCCGAGATCGCCGCCCTCCAGGCCCACCGCGCCCGCACACCGCTCAGCCTCGCCGCCCTGCAAAAAGCCATCACCCGCCCTCGCGTCGGCCCCCTGCTGCATATCCGCGTCCTGTTTGGCCTGGCCTTCTCCATCTTCCAGACCGTCTTCGCCCTCTACGCCCAATACCGCCTGGGCTTCGACGCCCGCTCCACCGGCTACGTGCTGGCTTACGTCGGCATCCTGGCCGTGTTTGTGCAGGGCTTCGCCATTGGCCGCCTGGCAAAGCATTTTAGCGACAAACAGTTGATCCTGGGCGGCCTGGTCATCTTTACCCTCTCAGTGAGCGCCTGGGCGTTCGTCCCCAACTTGATCTCCTTGCTGATCGTCATGGCCCCCTTAGCCTTCGCTGGCGGCGTGCTGAACGTCGTCTTGAGCAGCGCCTTGAGCAAATCCGTCTACCCCGAAGAGATCGGCGGCACGCTTGGCCTGGCCACCTCCCTGGAGAGCTTCACCCGCATCCTTGCCCCCTCCCTGGGCGGCTTCCTGCTGCAATCATTGGGAACCTGGGCGCCCGGCGCATTCAGCGGCCTGCTCATGCTGTGGGTCGTCTGGTTCGCCTACCGCCGCCTGGTGCTTTACCCCGACCCGCCCCTTTCCCCCCGGCCCCTGGTCGAATCCGCCTGAAGTTAGGCGCGCTGAGCTTGTCGAAGCGCCGAT
>CAIQJJ010000016.1 GCA_903872065.1 uncultured Anaerolineales bacterium
GCGCAACGACAACTGGTTCGCCCGCTGCGCCTCCCGCCTCGCCCTCCCGCCCTCCTACCGCGACACCTTCATTGGCTTCCGCCTCGCCCTCGCCCCATCCTGGCCGCCGTTCATGGTGGTATAATCTGGATAAATCTAGTCGAATTAAGAGGTAGTTATGAAACCCACTCCACCAGAATTACCTGGAATGCCCTTGCTGGGCAACCTGCTTGAGTTTGGCCGCGACCGACACGCCCTGCTGACGCGCGGGCTGCACCAACTGGGGCCGGTGTTCACGATCAAGTTCGGAACACGCCCCGTGGTAGTGATGATCGGGCCGGATTACCAGCAGATGTTTTTTACCGAAACCGACAAAACCCTGAGCATTGACAAACCCTACGAGAACCTGAAAGCCGCCATCGGCAATGTGCTTTTCCTGGCCTCTAAGGAAACGTACAAAGAGCAGCGTCCGGTTGTGTACGCGCCCTTTAAGCATGAGAAGATGGCGCGCTACGTTGGCATCATGCAGCGGGAGGTGACCGCCTGGCTGGACGGGTTGGGGACGTCCGGCGAGATGGAAGTGACCGCCGAGATGAATCAATTGGTGCAGCGGGTGGCCGGCAGCGCCCTGATGGGGGATGATTTTCAGAAGGGCATCGGGCAAGAGTTTTGGACGCTCTACACGGCGATTGGGAAGGCCCTGGACATGACCACGCCGCCCCATTGGCCGCTGCCCAAGAATATCCGGCGCGACCGCGCCAAGGCCCGGATGCGCGAGCTGCTTAAGCCGCTGATCGCTGAACGCCGCGCGCACCCTGAGAAGTACAATGACTTCTTGCAGGATTTTATCAACACTCGCACGACCAGCGGTCAGTTGGCGGACGATCTGACGATCATTGACCTGCTGCGGGCCTTTATGTTTGCCAGCCATGAGACCACCGCCGGCCAGGCGGCCTGGACGATCATCGAAATCCTGCGCCACCCGGATTATCGCGCCAGGGTGGAAGCGGAGATCGGCGAAAACGTCGCGCCGGGGGCCGCGTTGGATGGGCCGACCCTGCGCAAGCTGCAGCACATCGCCTGGGCGGTGCGCGAGGTGGAGCGCCTGCATCCCTCGGCAGATATGCTGATGCGGGTGGCGGAAGCGGATATTGAGGTCGGCGACTTTGTCATCCCCACCGGCTGGCCGATCATCGTTTCGGCGGCGGTCGCCCACCGCCTGCCGGACTTGTTTAAGGACCCGGAACAATTTGATCCGCTGCGCTATGCGCCGGGACGCAGCGAGGATGCCGTTCACCGCTTCGCCATGATCGGGTTTGGCGGCGGCGGGCACAAGTGCGCCGGGATGAACTTTGCCAACAACGAGATGATAACGATCACCACCCTGCTCTTTCAGCGCTTCAAGCTGGAACTGCTCGACCCCAACCCGGGGCGGAACTTTGGCCTGGGGGCGGTGCGGCCAACTCCGACGCGGGTGAAATACACCGTGTGAGTGAATAGACCATCATAATCATCGTGATCGTCGCAACCCGCGTAGGGGCGAAGCATACGGCTCCGAAAAATGGTCTATGGGACGATCAATCGTGCCGGATGCTTCGCCCTTTCCTACCGCCGCCCATCCCCTCGCCCGGACGGATCGCCAATGCGCGCGCCCTTCCTCCTGGCGCATCCC
>CAIQJJ010000017.1 GCA_903872065.1 uncultured Anaerolineales bacterium
GCAGCGACTGCTGCTGTTGAAAGCGCCGGCCACGGTACAGACCACCGCGGTACAGACCGCCGTGTGCAAATCCTGGAGATCGGCGCTGGCACCGGGGCCACCAGCGCGGCGGTCATCAGCGAATTAAGCCGCCGCCCTACTGCAGGACAGGTCATCTATCACTTTACTGATGTCTCAGAACTGTTCCTCACCCGCGCCCGCCAAAAGCTCAACGCGGCGGGCAGCCGCGACTTCATCCAGTATGGGCTGTTGGATGTAGAAAAGGACGGCCTGGCGCAAGGGTATGGACAACATCAGTTTGACGTGATCATTGCGGCCAACGTCATCCACGCTACCCGCAGCCTGAGCGAGACGCTGCAAAACGTGCGTAACCTGTTGAGCAGCGACGGCTTGCTGATCTTGTTCGAAGCCACCCGTCACCAACCCTGGTACGATATTACCACCGGCCTCATCGAAGGCTGGCAAAGCTTTGGAGATATGCGCGCCGACAGCCCCTTGCTCTCCGCTGCCCAGTGGGAACAGGTACTGCGGGCGCAGGGTTTCGTCGAGGTCGCCATCTTCCCCCCGCCCGGCTCACCGGCGGAAGTCTTGGGCGAATCGGTCATCCTGGTCCGCCCACCGCGGGAAGAGAATGCAGCGGTACAGAACATTGCAGTTGGCAGTGGACAGTTGGCAGTGGGCAGTAAGCAGGGGACAGTAGGCAGTGGGCAGTGGGCAGTGGGCAGTATAGGCCAGGGCGCGGCGGCTGAGACTCCGGCCGCGGCGGGACAGAGCCCCGTCAGCGACCTTTACTCTCGACTGCAAGAAGCTGCCGCGGATCAGCGCCACGAGATGCTGATTGATTTCGTGCGCCAACAGGTGATGGACGTTCTGCGGTTGGCGCCCGATCAGCCGCCCGATCGGCGGGCGCGCTTGATGGATTTGGGCGTCGACTCGCTGATGGCTGTTGAGTTGCGTGGGCGGTTGAGCAGCAAATTGAACCTGGCGCGCAAACTGCCCGCGACCTTGATCTTTGATTACCCAAACATTGAAGCGATTGCGGAGATGCTGGCAGCCCAGATCGCCTCTGCGGCGCAAACCACCGATCTGCATCCATCCTCACATCCCACTCCCCACAGCGATGATCTATATCGCTCCCCACTTCCCACTCCTCCCAGCGAGGCAGCCCCCGACATCGCGGATCTTTCAGATGAAGAAGTTGAAGCCATGCTGCTAGAAAAGTTGAAGAATCTCAAATGACTCCTGACCAGTCCCATTCCTCAGAACAAACGCCCCCGACCGAATCGCCCAAGTCGCCGCGGCCGGGGTCTCAGCCGCTTTCACCTTTGAAACAGGCTTTCCTGGCGCTTGAAGAAATGCAGGCCCGGTTGGCCGCAGCAGAGAAATCTGCCGCGACAGCCAATGCCGCCCTTGCCGCCACTCGCAGCGCCCCCATCGCTGTCATTGGCCTCGGCTGCCGGTTTCCCGGCGGGGCGAACGACGGCGAAAGCTTTTGGCAAAACCTGCGCACTGGCCTGGACGCCATCCGCGAAGCTCCCGCTGACCGGTGGGATGTGGACGCCATCTACGATCCCGATCCCAACGCCCCCGGCAAATCCTACGTCCGTCGCGGCGGATTCCTGGATCAGATTGACCGCTTCGACGCCCAATTCTTTGGCATCGCCCCCCGTGAGGCGCTTGGCATGGATCCGCAGCAGCGCCTGCTGCTTGAGGTCGCCTGGGAAGCGCTCGAAAACGCCGGCATCGCCCCAGACACCCTCTCCGGCAGTCCCACCGGCGTCTTCCTCGGCATCGCCAGTTCCGATTACGCCAGCCTCTACCTCAAGACCAACGATCCGTCGCGCCTGGATGCCTATTACGGCTCTGGCGTCGCTCACAGCATCGCCTCCGGGCGCATCTCTTACATCTTGGGCTTGCAAGGGCCGAGTATCTCCCTCGATACCGCCTGCTCCTCTTCTCTCGTCGCTGCGCACCTTGCCATGCAAAGCCTGCGCGCTGGCGAGTGCAACCTGGCCCTGGCCGCCGGCGTCAATCTGATCCTCCTGCCCGACAATCAGATCGCTTTCTCCAAGCTGCGCATGCTATCCCCCGACGCACGCTGCAAGACCTTCGACGCCCGCGCCGATGGTTTCGCCGACGCCGAAGGCTGCGGCGTCCTCGTCCTCAAACGCCTGGCCGACGCCCAGGCCGACGGCGACCCGATTCTCGCCATCTTGCGCGGCAGCGCCGTCAACCAGGACGGGCCATCCAGCGGACTGACTGCCCCCAACGGCCCTGCCCAGCAGGCCGTCATCCGCGCCGCCCTGGCCAACGCCGGCGTCCGCCCGGCAGAGGTCGGCTGCGTTGAGGCGCACGGCACCGGCACGGCGCTTGGCGACCCAATCGAGGTGCAAGCCCTGGCTGCCGTGCTGAACGAGGAACGGCCCGCCGGGCAGCCCTTCTATCTGGGTTCGGTCAAGACCAACCTGGGGCATCTCGAAGCCGCGGCCGGAATCACCGGTCTCATCAAGGCCATCTTGATGGTGCAGCACGGCGAAATCCCCCCTCACCTGCACTTTGAAACCCCCAATCCCCTGATTGATTGGGAGAATGTACCGGCGGTCATCCCTACAACGCTCACCCCCTGGCCGGCGAGCTACCCTCGCCGCATCGCCGGCGTCAGTTCGTTTGGCTTCAGCGGCACCAATGCCCACATCGTCGTCGAAGCATCGGGCGTTGACCAAAGCGATGCCCTTTATCGCCGCACAACGACCATTGACCAAAGCGATGCTCTTGATCGCCGCACAACGGGCGTTGACCAAAGCACAACGGGCATTCCCACTGCCCCCTTGCTCTTAACCCTTAGCGCCCGCACCCGTCACGCTTTGAAAGCCTTAGCCGAGCGCTACGAGGCCCACCTGGCGGCGCATCCTGAACAGGAATTGGCCCATATCGCCTTCACTGCCAACCGTGGGCGGGCGCGCCTCCCTGTCCGCCTGGCGCTCGTCGCTGCCAGTCACGCCGAGGCCAGGGAGAAGTTGGCTGCTTTCCAGGCGAATTCATTCGCTGGCGATGCGATGAGCGTTGACCCAAGCGATGCTCTTGATCGCCGCGCAACAACGGACGGACTGGTGGACAACATGGGCATCGAGCTTTTGCCCAGTGAACCGCCAAAGGTCGCTTTCCTCTTCAGCGGGCAGGGGGCGCAATACCCCGGCATGGGACGAGAACTGTACGAGACGCAGCCCATTTTCCGCGCGGCGCTGGATCGCTGCGATGAGTTAATCCGGCAGGCCGGCGGTCTGCACCCAAGCGGGGCAGTGGGAGAAGTGGGAAGTGGGAAGTGGGAAGTGGGAACAGGCGCGCTGAGCCTGTCGAAGCGCGGCGCTGAGACCGAGCGTGACGCTGAAGCCGAGCGCGGCGCTGAGACCGAGCGTGACGCTGAGACCGAGCGCGGCGCTGAAGCCGATCGCAGCGCTGAAGCCAAGCGCGGCGCTGAAGCCGGGTCGCGGTCGCTGTTGGAAGTCTTATATGGAGAGGCGGATGGGTCAGGCAAAGTATTGGATCAAACCGCCATCACCCAACCCGCCCTTTTTGCACTGGAATATGCCCTGGCGCAGCTTTGGCTTGCCTGGGGTCTTAAACCGTCTGCTGTGATGGGACACAGCGTCGGTGAATACGTCGCGGCAGTGCTGGCAGGCATTCTCAGCCTGGAGGATGGTATGCGCTTGATCATGGCGCGTGGTCGCCTGATGGGCGCGCTGCCCGAGGGCGGCAGCATGGCCGCCGTCTTTGCCCCACTGGAAACTGTCGAACGCGCCCTGGCCGCTTACCATGCGGCAGCGCCTGGCCCCAGTGCTGCGCCGCGCATCAGCATCGCCGCAATCAACGCCCCAGATAACACCGTCATCTCCGGCGACAAAGCCGCTGTTGAGGCTGTCATAGCCGCCTTGAAAACGGAGGGCATTAAGGCGCGCCCCCTCAAAGTCTCGCATGCCTTCCACTCGCCACTGGTAGAGCCAATGTTGGATGAGTTTGAACGCATCGCCGCCCAGGTGACTTATCACGCGCCGCAGGTGCGCTTTATTTCCAATCTCAGCGGGACAGAACACCCCCGTAGTGCAGATCCCCGCGATGGCGAACCTGGACGCCAAACGGTCAATGCCCGTTACTGGCGCGAGCATGTGCGCCAGCCAGTGCAGTTCATGCGCTCCATCGAGACTCTCCACCGTCAAGGCTTTACGGTCTTTGTCGAGGTCGGGCCTGGATCAACGCTGACCGGCCTGGGACAGCGCATCCTGAGCGAGACTCTCATTGCAAAAGCAGGGCCAGCCGCGGTACAGACCACCGCCGCGGTACAGACCACCGCCGCGGGACAAAGCACTACCTGGATAACTTCGTTGAAGCCTCCCACC
>CAIQJJ010000018.1 GCA_903872065.1 uncultured Anaerolineales bacterium
ATTAAAGTCTTCTCCCTCATGATAGCTGGATTTGAAGACCGAGCGATTGCCCAGCAGATTTGCCAGTTCGGCAGCAGCCATAAAATTAGCCGCCACCAGCGCGCCGATGCTGACTACGTCCAACGTTTTATCTCCTCCCACCACTTCTAATGGAAAGCCATTGGAGTTAATCAACAGGATACAACGTGCGCCGGTGTTCGCTTGCAGTTCTTTCAAGCACTTCTGCGCAGATTGAACAACGGTTTGCTTTTCGTGGCTGGCTGAATGAGCGCCAGGGCGCGTATTTTCAATCGCTCTGCGTACGACGTCGCGAATTTCAGCCACGGAGAAGGGTTTTTCAATATAACCGCTGGTAGATCCATCACGAACTGTATTGCGCAAATCGCTTGTTCCGTAAGCCGTCATCAAGATCACCTGTATCTTATCGTTGATCTGCCGGGCCGCCTGCGCCAGTTCCAGCCCATTCATCCCGGGCATCTTGTAATCTGTGATCAGCAAAACATAATCTTTTTCTTTGAGGTGAGCCAGAGCATCTATCCCATTATGAACAATATCGAAAACATACTCTTCCCCCAATCTTTCTAAACTGTCCGCCAGGGTTGTCGCCACACGCACCTCATCATCTGCAATTAAAACTCGTTTGGTTTTCATACTCTATTCTCCTGGCAGCCGGTTGAAACCGGCGTCCGCTATAGGGTCAGGTTTCAGGTTGGGCAAAAGGATCGTAAACGTAGTACCAACCCCAACCTGGCTGGATACTTTGATCTGACCATGGTGGGCGGTAATGATCTGATAACTCGTTGAAAGTCCCAGCCCAGAGCCATGCGTTTTTGTGGTAAAAAATGGTTCAAAAAGGTGGTCTAACACATCCGGTGGGATGCCGTGCCCTGTGTCGCTGAATTCGATCGAGATCCACGACTGAGGCGGGTTTTCCTGAATGTGAGTTTCTTGCACCCCGGTGGATATCTGTAAAACCCCGCCTTGCAGTTTCATGGCATCTGTGGCGTTGAGAATCAGGTTAAGAAAAACCTGTTTGAGAGCATCGGCCCGGCCTTTGACCAGGGGCAAACCAACCATCCATTTCCGTTTAACGTTAATGTGACAGTCGGAAAGCGATGTTGCGCTTAACTGTAAAACATTCTCTAACAAAATATGTAGATCAATCCACTGCGATTGACCCTCTGCAAAGCGATAAAAATTGCTGGTTTGGAGATTATGCGCAGACGAGTCGCCGACAGCCTGGTTGGTAACAGGCTTCCCTTCGTATTTCAGGGGACGGTAAAACTCGCGCATTCTGCGGACAATTCCAGCGATGCTCTCGATCTCGCTTTTGGCGGTGTCTATATAACGCGCCAGGCGATCAGGGCGAGCGCGGCTTTGCAGCTCTTCATCCAGCAAGGTCAGGCAGCTCTGGATTGCAGTCAGGGGATTGTTAATTTCATGCGCAATAGAAGCTGCCAGACGACCCAAAGCAGCCATTTTTTCACTTTGGATTAATTCGGCGCGCATGGCCACTTCTTGCTGCAGGGCGTTCTCAAGCTGTGCGGTGCGCTCTATTACGCGCTGTTCTAGCTCTCGATTGAGCTTCTTAACCTCTTCTTCCAGGTGGTGGTTATGAAAAGCGATTTCCAGCGTAGCCTTTAACTCGCGACTTTGCACTGGCTTAATCAGGTAGCCAAACGGTTCGGTAATTTTTGCCTGCTGCAGCAGAGCATCCTCGGAATAGGCAGTCAGGTAAACCACTGGCGTACCCAGTTGCTCGCGGATATATTTGGCAGCCTGGACGCCATTCATTTCTCCGGCCAGTTCAATATCCATCAGGATTAAATCCGGCTTTACCCCAATCGCCTGTTGGATGGCCTCTTCGCCAGAGGTGACGATATCCACAACCGAATAGTGGAAGGTCATCAACAAATGCTGCAAATGGGAAGCGATAATCCCATCATCTTCAACAATCAAGATTCTCTTTTGGGTCATTATGCGCCTACAACCTTTGATTTTTTTCTGACAGCGCGGCCAGGTCTTTTTGCGCCTGAATGATCATGGGTTTTGATAGAAATCAGATTGCTTCGAGCCTGGGACGCCATTCGAGTATGGTTCTGTTCCAAAATAGAAGAAAAGACCGTGTTTTGAGCTTCTTCTGTACCTGAAAACTTTAGAAGCATACGTAAATATTCATAGTTGTGATGCGGCAACTGCTGAAGCCTGAGCTTCAAATCCAAGGTTTCAATTATAACAGCGACGTCAGTCGTTTGCCTGACCAGAACGGATGAATCCATTGCTACAAAAAAACGTTTTCATCCTTTGGGTCGAGCGCAACTCATGATATCTGCTTTGTAATGCCCTGTGTGTGATCCAGCAAATGCCCAATGATGAGTGATTTCTGTTTATTTGTGTAAGAGCAATGGGAAAAAGTGAATTATCTGGTAAGCTTGGGAGATGGACACTGAACCAGAAATCACCACTGAAAAGATAGGGGCATATTATACTATTGCTTTATACTATGATTGAAATTGGTTTTACCAGAAATTTATTGATTGTCATATCGTTCGCCATTATTTGCAGCAAAGGCTGAGTTGGGGATGGGCGGCGATGATTTGGCTGGCGCATATTTTGCCAACCAACTTCTCCAATCCTGTTCCAATCCCAAATTCCCCTCATTATTGAGATAATACGGAACAGGAGTAGATGAAAGAGAGCAATTGATATATAATCTCTTTCATCTACTTTGATACTTTGACCAGCCAAAATGAAGAGGGTCTCTGTGAACAGTTCAGATCAAACATCCCGTAAAAAAGACGACAAACAAGGACTTTTGTGGCGTTTTGTGTTCTCCCAAATTTTGATGGCTTTTGCGTGTGCTGATTGTGGAGGCGCCAGATGATTGAGTCGCGGTTGAAAGAATATGACGTTTTCATCGCCGGCGGCGCGATTGCCGGGCCGGTGGCGGCTAAATTTTGCGCCCGGCAGGGGCTGAAAACCCTGTTGGTCGAACGCGCCCGGCTGCCCAGGGAAAAGCCCTGCTCAGGCATCCAGTTTCCTTATTTCGAGAAGATCATTGGTGATCCGATCCCGCGTGAGCGCCTGTGCCATCACACGCTCTCTAAGATCGAAATGCACCTGCCTGACGGGCGGGTGCTTTCGGCCGGCTTTCCCATGCTCAACTTTATGCGTGATACTTTCGACGAATGGCTCTGCCTCCTGGCGCAAAGTTACGGCGCGGAGTTCAGGGATGGCTGCGCTTTTCGAGACTTTGAAGAGACCAGCGACGGCGTCTTGATCCACCTGGAGGCGGACACCGGCCCGGAGACGATCAAGGCCAGGTATGTGGTTGACGCCACCGGCATGCGCCCCATCATCCGGCGCAAGCTCAAGCGAGAAGAAGGCTTCCAGAAGGGCAGCACCGGCGCGGCGCTCAATTATTACTTCACCGCCGATGGCGATCTGGAACCTGACAAGCTCTATCAATTCTGGAATATCGAGTACAATAACATGATGTTTGCCTGGGTCTACAACAAGACCCTCAGCGATGGCAAAGACTATTGGGTGGTTGGCACCGGCTATGATAAAGATATCTACCAGCGCCTGGATGGCTTTTTCGAGCGTGTTAAAGAGCTTTACCACTTGACGAATGTCCAGATCGTCAAGAAGGAAGGCTACAGCAGCAGCATGGTGTTTACCGATGAAGAGCGCATCTGGTTGGGGGAGCGGAATTTCTTGATGGTGGGCGACGCCGCCGGGCTGATTGACCTGACGCGCGGCGTTGGTATGGACGCGGCAGCCCTGAGCGGCCGCCTGGCCGCCAAGGCGATTGGCCTGGCGCAGAAAAATGGCCGGCCGGTGAGTGAGGTGTATGCCCAATTGATGAAAGGCCTGGTTGACCAGACGCGCCGGAACCAGCAGCGCGGCATTATCACTTTCAAAACCAATGAGGAATTGCAGGCTTATCTTGATCATGGGATGCTCAAAATGGGGCTGAACATGATCCTGCAAAGTTTCCTCAACCGTTTGCGCAGCCCTGAAAAACAGGTCATGCTGCCGTAATAGGAGTAATCTCTTGAGCAACATTGTGGCTACTTTCTCTGCGCGCGTGCAGCGCGCCTCTCGCGAGTTAATCCTGTTTGCCATCGCCTCGATGGCGATGGTGCTTGGCTCCAGCTTGTTCGACTCAACCTATAACAACTTTCTGAACGAACGTTTTACCATCACCCCCTTTCAGCGTTCTTTCATCGAGTTTCCGCGCGAACTGCCCGGTTTTCTGGTGGTCTTTGTTTCAGCGGCGCTGTGGTTTTTGTGCAGCCGCCGCCTGGCCGTGTTGTGCATGATCTTAAGCTCTGTGGGCGTCCTTCTGGTGGGCTTTGCCTCGCCGACCTTCAATATCATGTTGATCTGGTTGTTTATCTACAGCATGGGTCAGCATTTAAATATGCCGCTCTCCTCGGCGATTGGGATGGAACTGGCGCGCGAGGGCCAAACCGGGCGGCGGCTGGGACAATTGAACTCCATTCGCAACGTGGCTACCATCGCCGGCAGTTTGCTGGTGGTGATCGGTTTTCGCTACCTGGGTTTTACGTTTGAGACTGTCTTTCTAATCTCCGGCATTGTGCTGGCGATTGCAGCCGCCTTGCTGTTTACCATGCAGCCCACTGTCACGCACGGCGCTGGCTCTTATTTGCAACTGCACCGCGAATACAAATTGTATTACACCATGGCGATCATTTCGGGGGCGCGCAAGCAGCTTTTCATCACCTTCGCCCCCTGGGTGTTGGTTACCATTTTTAACCAGCCGACCCAAATTATCGCCACGCTGCTGATGATCGGCGGGTGATCGGCATCCTGTTCCAGCCGCTGTTGGGCTGGGCGATCGATCACCTGGGCGAGCGCTTTGTCCTGGCTTCTGAAGCGGTGATCCTGGTCTTTATTTGCTTTGGCTATGGTTACGCCAAGTTCTTGCTGCCTGAGGGGATCGCGTTTCTGGTGGTGTGCGCCTGCTACCTGCTCGATCAGATGGTCTTTTCGGTGAGCATGGCGCGCGCAACTTATATGAAGAAGATCGCCAGGCGGCCTGAGGATGTCCAGCCGGCGTTGACCGCCTCGGTGACAATCGATCACATCTTTTCCATCTCGGCGGCGCTGATCGGCGGCGTCATCTGGGATCGTTTTGGCTTTCAATACGTATTCTTATTCGGCGTCGGCATTGCGCTGCTCAACCTGCTTGTGGCGCTGCAGGTCAAGCTTCCTGCGCCGGCGGCGGCTGTCTCTTCTGGGAGTTAAGATGCCTCCTTTTATGACCCGTCCTCTGATCCTGGCCCGGCGCGGTGTGGTCACCTCCGGCCATTACCTGGCGACCGCGGCCGGTTTTCGCATCCTGGCGCAGGGCGGCAACGCGGTGGACGCCGCCGCCGCCGCCTGCCTGGTCTTGAACCTGGTTGAGCCGCAGAACAACGGCCTGGGCGGCGAATGCCCCACGCTGATTTATTCTGCCAAAGAGCGCAAGACCTATGCCGTCAGCGGCATGGGGTGGTCGCCGCAGGCCTTGACGATTGACTGGTGCCGCCAGCATGGCATTGACCTGATCCCCGGCGATGGGTATTTGCCGGCCTGCGTTCCGGCCATGCTCGACACCTGCTGCCTGGCGCTGGCGCGTTTTGGAACGTTGAGCTTTGGGCAGGCGGCCGCGCCGGCGATTGAACTGGCCGAAGATGGCTTCCCCCTCTACGAGGGCCTGCGCGAGGCGATCCAGCGCCTGCGCCTGCTTTTTACCGAGCGTTATCCCAGCACCGCCAAAATCTGGCTGCCCGGCGGGCGCGTCCCTGAGACCGGCGAGCGGATGCGCCTGCCTGAATGGGCGGCAGTTCTGCGCAAGATGGCCGCTGCCGAGTCCCAAACCGGCAAGAGCCGCGTGGCCGGCATCGAAGCCGCGCGGGATGTCTTTTACAAGGGCGAGATCGCTGAACGGATGGTCGCGGCGATTGCCTCGCAGCCGGTGCTGGATGCCAGCGGTAGCGCGCACACCGGCTTGCTCAGCCTGGCAGACTTTGCCGAATGGCATGCCGCCCTGGAAGAGCCGCTCAGCCTGGAGTATCGCGGCCTGCAGGTGCATAAATGCTCCTCCTGGACGCAAGGCCCGGTCTTCTTGCAGCAGTTGGCGCTCCTGGCGGGTTTTGATCTGCGGGCCATGGGGCATAATTCCGCCGAATACCTGCATACCCTCGCTGAATGCGCCAAGCTGGCCTTTGCCGACCGCGAAGCTTATTATGGCGACCCGCTCTTCGACCAGCCGCCTTTCGACATTTTGCTCTCCGAGTCCTATAACGCGCAGCGCCGCTCTCTGCTGCGCGAGGCCGCCTCGCCCGATTTGATCGCCGGCGAGGTGGGTCGCGGCTATCCTGAGTACATTAACCGCTCGGTGTTGGAAGATAACCGCCTGGCGCTCGGCGTGCAAAACGCCCCCGATCTTACCCCGGCTACGGGCGATACCACCCACCTTGATACACTGGACGCCGAGGGCAATATGGTTGCCTGCACGCCCTCCGGCGGCTGGTTCCAATCCTCGCCGGTGATGGAGGGCCTGGGTTTTCCGTTAGGCACCCGCGCCCAGATGTTCTATCTCAACCCGCAGCGCCCGAACGCACTGCAGCCGCGCAAGCGTCCGCGCGCCACGCTGACCCCGACGTTGGTTACGAGGGACGGTCAGCCTTACCTGGGCTTTGGCACCCAGGGCGGCGACATGCAGGATCAGTGGACGCTGCAATTCTTCTTGAATGTGGTTGAGTTTGGCATGAACCTGCAAGAGGCGCTGGACGCGCCCATGGTGCATTCCGACCATTTCCCATCCTCGTTCTATCCGCGCCAGGCTTTCCCGCAGCAGCTTTCGGTGGAGACGCGCCTGCCGCAGCCGGTGTTGGACGAGCTAGCTCGCCGCGGTCACAAACTTGAGCGGGCCGGCGATTGGACGCATGGGCGGGTGCTGGCGGTTTCTTTCGACGCCGCGCGAGGGCTGCTCTCGGCCGGCGCTTCCCCGCGCCAGGCGATTGCTTACGCCATGGGATGGTGACGTTGAGGCGCGCCCTTTCCCGCCGCCAGTTTTTGCAAATCGTGGGCGCGGCTGCGCTCGGAGCAAGCGCCGGCTGCCAGTCGTCGCTCGTCCCCACCGCCTCGCCGACTTTTCCCCCGCCGCCCACGCTGACTCTCGCGCCTTCCACCTCTACGCCGGCCGCGGTCGTAGAAACAGGCGCAGAAGTGACCGCCACTTCCACTGCTTCGGTGCCGTGGGATCCAGATGCGCAGGTTTGCATTGCGCAGCAGGCCACGTATGAGCGCAAGGCGCTGCGCGCCTGCCTCCAGGAGATGCTCGAAGACCTGGGCGGCTTGAGCGGCGGCGAGACCCCCATTCTGCCGCGCGGGGCCAAAGTTGCCATTAAAGTCAACCTCACCGGCGGCGTCTCGGCGCATCATCTCGACGGCGCGCCGGCGATTGAGACGATTGCCACCCACCCGGAGGTGGTGCGCGCCCTGGGCGAACTGCTGCTGGACGCCGGGGCGAGCCAGCTTTTCATCGTCGAAGCGGTGTATGAGTGGCAGTCCTATACCGAGTGGGGTTATGAAGAGATCGCCAAATCGCTCAACGCGACCCTGATCGATCTCAATGACGCCAAGCCTTACGCCGGCTTTACCACCCTGCCGGTCGGGCCGGGGGCGCTGATCTACCAGGAGTTTACCGTCAATCCGATCCTGGCCGAGGTGGATACCTTCATCTCGGCGGCGAAAATGAAGTGTCATATCGAATGCGGCGTGACCCACTCGCTCAAAAACCTGGTCGGCATGGTTCCTTATCCCCTCTACCGCGTGAAGAACAGCGACGGGACGCGCTCGGCCTTTCATGAGGACTCGAAGAGCCGCCTGCCGCGCATCGTGGTAGATTTGAACATGGCGCGCCCGATCCACCTGGCGCTGATTGATGGGATCAAGACGATTGAGGCCGGCGAAGGCTCATGGGCGCAAAACGCCCGCCAGGTTGCGCCGGGGCTGCTGATTGCCAGCCGCGATCCGGTCGCGGCGGACTCGGCGGCGACGGCGATCATGGGCTTTGATCCCACGGCGCGCTACCCGGCTGCGCCTTTCACGCGCGCTGACAATTATTTGAACATTGCCTACAACCTCGACCTGGGAACGAACTTGCTGGATAAGATCGAAATCTTGGGGCCAACCATTGAAGCGGTGCGCTTTCCTTTTGCCCCGGCCACGGGCTATAAAAGCTGAATCCTTTTGATGCGGCGCGCGCATTAAGTCCTTCGTCTCACACCTTGATCACGCTGCCATCTTCCAGCGCCAGGAGCCCTGGCAGTTTGCGCGCCTGCAGCCAGGCGGCGCCCTCCTGGCTGCCCAGGATCAAGGCGACTTTGGCGGCGGTTTCCGCCCGCAGCGCCGCCCCCGCGCCGCGCCGGACGATCACCGTCGCGCTTAGAACGTCTGTCTCTGCCGGCTTTCCGCGTCGCGGATCGATCAGGTGGTGCTGCGCCACGCCATCCTTCATCCAGCGGCGGAAGTTGCGCCCCGAAGTGGCGACGCCCCCGCTGTGCAGTTGCAGGATCGCCAGGGGGGGATCTCCTTCGCGCCGGCCGGCGACGCCGATCCTCCAGTCCGTCCCATCCGCCCGCCGCCCGCGGATGGCGATGTCGCCGCCGGCGTCCACGACTGTCGCCGCCAGTTGGCTCAACCGCTGCGCCGCCTGATCCGCCGCCCAGCCTTTGGCGAAGCCGCCCAGGTCGAGGCGCATCCCTTCCGGCAGGCGGACGCTGCGCCGGCGCGGGAAGAGTTGGATGGCGCGCCAGTTGTCTACCATCGAGGCGGTGGGGAGGGCGTCTTGCGGCGCGCTGGCGGCCGCGTCGCCTTGCAGCACCTGGGCGAAGGGGCGGTCATAACCGGCGTCTTCGAGCGCCGGCAGGATGGCCGGGTTGGCCAGTCCGCCGCTCCACTCGGCGGCCCGCAGCGCCGCCCGCAGCACGCGCCAGAACTCGTCGCTGACCGTCGTTTCCTGCCCGGCGCGGCGGTTGAGCTGGCTTAGTTCGCTTTCAGGGCTGAAGCGGCTGAAGCGGGCCTCCCAATCCAAGAACCAGCCGCGGGCGGCGCGCAGCGCGGCGCGCAGTTCCGCCGTGTCGCCGTCTATGGTCAGCGCAATTTTTGAGCCCAGGGCGTGAAAGAGGGTCTGTGTCATGATGGGTATTTTAACTGCAAATGTTGCAAATGCCAGGCATCCACAGGCATTCAGGCATCCTGAGCTTGTCGAAGGATTGCCGGAGGATTGCCGGAGGATGGCAGCGCTTCGACAGGCTCAGCGCGCCTGTGCGGGCAGGCATTCAGCAGTCAGGCATCCTGAGCTTGTCGAAGGATTGTCGAAGGATTGCCGGAGGATGGCGGCGCTTCGACAAGCTCAGCGCGCCTGTGCGGGCAGGCATTCAGCAGTCAGGCATCCTGAGCTTGTCGAAGGATTGCCGGAGGATGGCAGCGCTTCGACAGGCTCAGCGCGCCTGCGCGGGCAGGCATCCAGGCATTCAGGCATCTTGGCATCCTGAGCTTGTCGAAGGATTGTCGAAGGATTGCCGGAGGATGACAAGCTCGGCGCGCCTGGGATGGCTGAAGCGTTGGCAAGCCGTCCTCGAATAGAGACACGAATACTCGAATGCGAGTCTTCGATTCGCCGCGCTTTGTCCGCTGGAGGGTCGCCGCGACGGGGCCGTGAATATTCGTGTAGCCAATTCGGAGATGGCTGAGTCGGGGCTGGCTTCGGAGGATGCGTTGAGGGGGAGAGGCGCTTCGACAGGCTCAGCGCGCCTGGGACGCAAACTCGCGCTTCGACAAGCTCAGCGCGCCTGTGCGGGCAGGCATCCAACATCCAGGCATCCTGGCATCCTGAGCTTGTCGAAGGATTGCCGAAGGATTGTCGAAGGATGGCAGCGCTTCGACAGGCTCAGCGCGCCTGTGCGGCAGGCATCCAACATCCAGGCATCCTGAGCTTGTCGAAGGATTGTCGAAGGATTGCCGGAGGATGGCAGCGCTTCGACAGGCTCAGCGCGCCTGGGACGCAAACTCGCGCTTCGACAAGCTCAGCGCGCCTGGGACGCAAACTCGCGCTTCGACAAGCTCAGCGCGCCTGATCATGCCAAGTAGCGTAGAGAATGGTATCATAGCGCCAGGCGCGATGCGCCTGATGCTACCCGTTTTATCATTGATAAGGATTCCTATGCCAGCTTTTCCTTTTATCCTCTCTGCTTCTGATCGCGTTCCACTCGATCTATCGTTCGTCTTTGCCGCCGAGAAACCCGCCGGCAAGCACGGTTTTCTCACAGTGCGCGGCGACCAGATGGTCTTCGCGGACGGCGCGCCAGCTCGTTTTTGGGGCGTCAATTTCAACAGCGGGGCCTGTTTTCCCGACCACGCTTACAGTGAAATGGTCGCCCGCCGCCTGGCCAAGTTCGGCGTCAATATGGTGCGCTTTCACCAGATGGACTCGGAATGGGCAACGCCCAACCTGTTCATGTTCAATCGCGCCCGCCCGAAGGAGAATACC
>CAIQJJ010000019.1 GCA_903872065.1 uncultured Anaerolineales bacterium
CAGGCGCGCTGAGCTTGTCGAAGCGTGAAGCTTGTCGAAGCGTGAAGCTTGTCGAAGCGTGAAGCTTGTCGAAGCGTGAAGCTTGTCGAAGCGTGAAGCTTGTCGAAGCGCCTCTGCCTCGGAAATCCTTCGACAAGCTCAGGATGCCTACCACCCCAGGCGCGCTGAGCTTGTCGAAGCGCTTCTTCGATAGTTCATCACAAAGCCAGATTGTAGATCGCGAATCAGCCATCCTCGAATGGAACTCGAATACTCGAATAAGAACCGTCCCGTCGTCGCGCATCTCCCGCGGACGAGGCGCAGCGAATCGAAGTCCCTCATTCGTGTATTCGAGTCTCTTATTCGAGGACGGCTATCCTTCGACCAATCCTCCGGCAATCCTTCGACAAGCTCAGGATGCCTGCCATCCCAGGCGCGCTGAGCTTGTCGAAGCGTGAAGCTTGTCGAAGCGCCTCTTCGGGGTTTCTTATGCCAGAACAGCCGCCAACCGCTCTGCCTCCCCTAGCGGACGCCCGGCCGAATCCACCGCCACGCAGCAGCCGTCTATCACGCGGGTGAGGATCTGCCCGCGCGCAAAACGGTTGTTGCGCAACTGCGGCGCGTCCAGGATGCCCGTTGAGACGGCGCGCGCCAGGGTGGCGGGGTCGGTGAGGGGATCGGGGACGTCGGGCCCGGCCAGGTCGCAGATGGCTTGCAGGGTCAGGTGGGCGCTGGCGACCAGGTCACGGCGGCGCGCCCGCACCTGGGGGTCGGCGGTCATATCCGGCGCGCCCTGCAGCGCGTTCTGGATGGCGCGCCGCGCCAGCCCGCAGGCCTCGATCACGTCCTCGGCGGCGGCGGCGTGATCGGCCTCGGTGTGGCTGACGACATGCACAATGTGCGGGTGGAGCGCCATTTGCAGGTAGACGCTGGCCGCCAGATGAGCGCGCGCCGCGGTGGGATCGAGCGGATAGGAGAGCAAACCGGTGCGGGTCTGCTTCCAGATGCGGAAAGGCCGTCCATGCGGCAGGCGCTTGCCCTTGCAGCTTGCGGAGAGCGAGGGGGCGGAGGCGAGCGGTGCGATCAGGTCTATAATCGCCAGCATCTTGGCCAGATCCATCGCATCTGAGACGCCGGGCGGGCTGTTAAACATGAACTGGGCGATGTAGTCGCTGACGCCGAAGGCGCGGGCGTTGTAGGCTGCCAGGTAAGCCGCGACGACAAAGACCACGTCCGGCGCATCGCGCATGCCCCAATGGTGCGGCTCATTGAGTTCGACCGGGACGCGGCGCTCCCCGTACCAGGCCATCACCTGCTGATGTTGCCGGATCGAACCCGCCAAATCCCACGGGCCGCGCCCGTCCATCTGGTTAAACCAAAAGAGCGGGATAGCGCACCAGGCGATGTTGATCGTCTCCAGGTACATCTCGGCCAGGCGGATGAAATCGTCTGTGCCGGAATAGGTGCGCAGCAGCGGGTAGTTGCCGCGCCGGCTGGCGGTGTACAGGTCGCGGTAATCTTGCGGCGTGCGCACCGGTACGCCGCCGGCCCCCGTGCGGCGGGCATCCTGCCGTTCGGGGTGGAAGAAATTCTCCTGGGCGTCCTGGTCAATCCCCAGGGAGATCACATCCAGGGCCTGGGCGGCGGCGATCTGCTCGATGCCGCGGCGGGTGGCGGCCAGCCCCGGCAGGCCAAAATGATGGCGCAGCACAGGATAGGGCGCTTTCCAGGCAATGCGGGCGGCCAGGCTTTGGGGGAAATCCGCTTCGCCGGCGACCGCCGCGGTTTGCCCCTTGAGGTAAGCCAGGACGGCTTCAGGCGGCTGGCTGCCGTCGAAGACGCGTTCAAAAAAGCCCAGGGATTGGGCGCGGGCGGCGACCGGCGGCGTGCCGCCAAATGCAAAGCGCACCCCTGCTTCGTGCAGGTCGGCGGCGGCCTCGGCAAATTCGCCCAGCAGGCGCTCGCCGGTTTCGGGGGTCAGGCGGTAAGAGACGCCCACCAGGGCCGCCTGCTCGCGGCGGGCGGCTTGGATCACTTGCGCCACGGGCGTCGCCGGGCCAAGAAAGACGGTGCGCCAGCCGGCGGATTCGGCCAGGCGGAGAAAGTTTAGCACGCCGGCCACGTGGACGCACTCGCCTAAGGCCGCCGCAACAACTGTTTTAGCCATGAGAACCTCCTGAAGATCGTGTCTTTCCAGCACCAAAACGTTTCGGAGACTGCTTGGGACTGATGATAATCCAAAACGTTTTGGAGATCAAGGGGAAACGCTTGGGGAAACGCTTGAAGAAACGCTTGAAGAAACGCCTGAAGAAACGCCTGAAGAAACGCTTGAAGAAACGCCTGAAGAAACGCCTGAAGAAACGCTTGAGGAAACGCTTTCCGATCTGCATGATCGGCCCGCGGCAAGTATAATGCACCCTATCGTCAAACCCAAATTTCAGGAGAATTGCTATGTCCCCACGAAAAATGCTTCATGCGCCATTTCTGCTGCTGATCGTTGTACTGATCTCCAGCCTGCTTCTCACCGCCTGCGGGGCGGACGAGGCCGAGGAGCCATCAGGCTCCGACGTGACAGAATCCGAGGCGGCGGAAAGCGTCCCCACCGCCACCCCGGAGTCGCTCAACAGCGACCCGGAGCAGCCGGCAGAAGAGGCTGCGCCGGAGGAAGAAGTCTCCAGCGAGGAGGCGCAGCCGGCTGCTGAGACCCCGGCAGCCGCTGAAACCCCGGCGGACGCTGAGTCCCCGGCGGCTGTGCAAGACACGCCAGAGCCGGCGGCGGAACAAAATCCGTCTGCATCAGGAAACGGCGCAGACACCGGTTTTCGCCCGGCAGCGGATGGCTTCGCGTATGAGAACTACGGCGATGTGGGCTACAGCCCCTCCGGCGAGACTTTCCCGATCACCAACCTGACCTCGGTGGAAATGCGCCGGCTGTTTGGCGACGGGGTATGCGCCGCCGCCCCGAAAGCAGATGAGACCTGCGCCCTGACCCCACCTGCCAAACAATGGATGGAGGAATCCAATGCGAGCATGAACGGCGGCCACTGCGAAGGTTTTGCCGCGCTCAGCCAGTTGATCTACAGTGGGGTGATTGACCCCAACCAGTTCGGCGCGGGGCGCACGATCGATCTGCAAGTTCAAGACAATGAACTGCTGCAGCGCGAGTTGGCCTACTGGTTCAGCACCCAGATGACGATCTGGGAACAGCAGCAGGTTCTGGCCCCGGCCGAGGCGGTGGAGTATCTCAAAGCCCAATACGCCAGCAGCCCGCGCGAACTCTTTCGCCTGGGCATCCAAAAGGCGGATGGCTCCGGCGGCCATGCGATCACGGCGTACGCCGTGCAAGAGCAGGGGAATGGCGTTTACTGGATCATGGTCTACGACAACAATTACCCCGGCCAGGAGCGGCATGTCACGGTGGATGTCAACGCCAACACCTGGGAATATGAAGCTTCGATCAACCCCTCGGTGGCGCCTGATCTGTACCAGGGTGACGCCAACAATCCGATCATCCTCGCCAGCAATCAGTCGCGCCTGGGCGTCTTCCCTTGCCCATTCTGCGAGAGCCAAAGCAGCGGCAGAGGCGGCAGCCTGCTCGCCCAAGCCGCGCCGCAGTTCAACCAGATCTGGATCGAAGGCTATCTCAACGTCGAACTGGAAGATGACCAGGGACGTTTGATCGGCTACGACAAAGACGATAAGTTTGTCAACCAGATTCCAGAAGCCAGGGTGCAGCCGGTCTTTTCCGGGCCGTTGAGCGAGGTACCGCCGGTATTCCAGATGCCGGTCGGCCTGGGCTTTGTCGCCTATCTCTACGGCGACGCGCAGGCCTCCGCCATCCCCGCCTCGCTGGTGATGATCGGGAAGGGCTTTTATATCGGGATTGACGGCCTGAGCATGGAAGCGGAACAACTGGACACGCTGGCATTCGATGGCGAGGGCGATTTCCTGACCTATACCACGGACGCCGAAGAGACGCCGGAGATCATTGTGGGGATCGAAAAGCCGCAGGCGGATTTTGAACTGGCGCTGCAAGCGGTGAAAGTTTCGCCAGGCACTGACATCCACGTGCTGTTCGATCAGAAAGAGGACACTTTTGCCTTCATGACCACCTCCGACGCGGCGGCTGAGTTCTACATCTCGATCACGCGCATCGGCGAGGATGGCGAGGAGGAGACCTTCGACACCGGCGAGACGACGCTCACGATTGACCCCGACAGGCTGATGTACTTTTACTTTGGCAAATGGAGCGGGCAGGGCAGCGATCTGGAGATCGGCTACGATGAGAACGGCAACGGTGAGATCGAAGATAGTGAGATTGTTTCGATGGCGGATGCGGAGTAAATGGGCAGAAGGCAGTAGGCAGAAAGCAGAAGGCAGAAAGCAGTGGTGAAGGATGAAAGAGAAGAAAGGAGTTGAGAGATGGCAATGATGAGGTATGCAAAGATGCGGCCGGCGGCGCTTCATGAGGTTCGTCCCGCCGGGTGGTTGATGGAGACCCTGCAGCGGCAGGCGGATGGGCTGACCGGACATCCGGGCGCGGCTGGCGAGCCTTACGGCGTTAAGTTCTGGGGCGCGCACGGCGCTTCCACCGCCGGGGCGTATGACGTTTGGTGGCCTTATGAGCAGACCGCCTATTGGATTGACGGCGCGCTGAAATGCGGCCGCCTGGCGCAGCGCCCCGAGGTCTACGCCGCGGCGCTGGAAGAACTGGATTACGCCGTCCAACACCCCGACGCGGATGGATTCATTGGGCCGCCCATGCTGCGCGACAAAGACCGCTGGCCGCACACGGTGTTCTTCCGCGCCGTGCTGGCGCAGTATCAGATCAGCGGCGAGGCGGCCTATCTGCAGGCGCTGCGCCGCCATTACGCCGCCCTGCCCCATCCGATGGACGGGCTGCGGGATGTGACCGGGGTGGAGATTCTGGTCAACCTCTACGAACAGAGCGGCGAGGCGGCCTACCTTGAACTGGCCGAAGACCTGTACGCGCGCTTCAACGCCCGCTTTCCCGAAAACGACTGCTCCCTGGAGATGATGCGCTCGGAAAGGGTCAATTCGGAGCATGGCGTCAGCTTCAACGAAATCGCCAAGCTGGGCGCTATCTTGTACATGGCGGACGGAAACGAGGAGTATCTCTCGGCTACCCTGCACGCGTATGACAAGATCGCCCGCGACCAACTGCTGGCTTCGGGGCTGCATTCCTGCTCTGAGCATCTGCGCGGCAAAGACCCGCTCGACAGCCACGAGATGTGCGACGTGACCGACCATACCTGGTCGTTGAGCTACCTGCTGGAGGCGACCGGCGCGGCGCGTTACGCCGATCAGATCGAGGCCGTGATCTTCAACGCCCTGCCCGGCGCAGTGACGAAGGACTTCAAGCGGCTGCAGTACCTGTCCTGCCCCAACCAGATTGCGGCGGACGCTTTTTCCAACCATAACCGCTTCATGCGCGGGGCCAACTGGATGCAGTTCCGCCCCGACCACGAGGTGCAGTGCTGCCCCGGCAACCTGCATCGCGCCGTCCCCAATTACATCGCCAACCAATGGCAGCGCAGCCCAGAGGGCGGGATCATCGCCGCGCTCTACGGGCCGGGCCGCCTGGAGACCACCGCCGGCCCCAACCACACGCCGGTGACGATCACCGCCCACACGCGCTATCCATTTGAGGAGGCCATCGAGTTCGAGATCGCCCCGCAGGCCGCGGCGCGCTTCACCTTCTCGGTGCGCATCCCCGGCTGGTGCCGGCGCGCCGAGCTATCGGTCAACGGCCAGCCGGTCGAGGCGAGCCTGGCCCCGGCGACCTTCGTCCCCCTGGCGCGCGAGTGGCAGCCCGGCGACCGGGTCACGCTGCGCCTGCCGTTTGAACTGCGCCTGGAACCCTGGCCGCTGAAGATGACCACGTCCAACGACCTGGAGCGCGCCGTGCGCCTGGAAGCGCCCCTCGACGGGCCGCACGCCATCGAACGGCAGACCGCTCTCAACGCGGCCGGCGCGCCGGCGATCTTCCCGGCGCGTTCGGTGCATTACGGCCCGCTGACGCTCAGCCTGCCGGTGACGGCGCGCCTGGAAATCGAGCAGGCCAACAGCACCGATCAGCAGCGGCGCAAGGTCTACGGCGAGATGGCGGAGCCCAAGCCGTACACGCCCCTGCCTGGCTTCGACGCCTGGAATCTCGCCCCGGCCAGCGATTGGAACTACGCCCTCGCCGTGGACGAGGCCAGCCTGCCGCGCCTGGCCGAGGTGCGTTGGCGCGAGCCGCAGGGCTATCCCTTCGAGCCGGAGAGCAACCCCCTGTCGGTTCGCCTGCCGGCGCGCCGCGTGCGCAACTGGCAGGCGATCCAGGTGGAGCGGATCATGCGCTACACCCACTGGATGACCCCCACCGGCCCAGAGAGGGGAGACTTCCCCGCCGAGGGGCGCTTCACCTTCACCCCGCCGCTGCCCGAAGCACTGCAACTGGCCGAGGCGGAGACGATCGAACTGGTTCCGTATGGCAGCACTTTGCTGCGCATCACGGTTTTCCCTCATTCCCCGGAGACTTTATGACCACCCCTGTCCGCTCTCTTCCACTGCAGCAGGTCAGCCTGCTGCCAGGCCTGTTCCAGCAGCGCTATGAGCTCAACCGGCGCTACCTGGTCAGCCTGCGCTCTGAGAACTTACTGCAAAACTATTACCAGGAGGCCGGGCTGTGGCAGCCGGCCGCCAAACCGCCGGACGACATCCATTGGGGCTGGGAATCGCCCACCAGCCAGGTGCGCGGCCACTTCTTGGGGCATTGGCTCTCCGGGGCGGCGCGCAGCTACGCCTCCACCGGCGACGCGGAACTCAAGGGCAAGGCCGACGCCATCGTCGCCGAACTGGGGCGCTGCCAGCAGGAGAACGGCGGCGAGTGGGTCTTTTCCATCCCCTGGAAATACCTGGACTGGATCGGGCGCGGCAAGCCCACCTGGGCGCCGCATTACACCATCCACAAGACCCTGATGGGGCTGTACGACATGTACGCCTACGCCGGCAGCGCCCAGGCACTGGACATCCTGGAAAAGGCGGCGCGCTGGTTCACGCGCTGGACGGCGCAGTTCAACCAGGAAGAACTGGATGAGATTTTGGATGTGGAAACTGGCGGGATGCTCGAAACCTGGGCCGACCTGTACGGCGCGACGCGCAAGCCCGAACACCTGCAGTTGATGCAGCGCTACGACCGCCGCCGCCTGTTCGAGCGCCTGCTGGCCGGCGAAGACCCGCTCACCAACCGCCATGCCAACACGACCATCCCCGAGGCGCAGGGCGCGGCGCGGGCTTACGAGGTGACGGGCGACGAGCGCTGGCGCAAGATCGCCGAGGCCTACTGGCAGTGCGCGGTGACGGAGCGGGGGGCCTTTGCCACCGGCAGCCAGACGACGGGCGAGGTCTGGAACCCGCCCTTTGCCTACGCCGCCCGCCTGGGCGACAAGACGCAGGAACACTGTGTGGTCTACAACATGGTGCGCCTGGCGGACTACCTGCTGCGCTGGACGGGCGACGTCCGTTACGCCGATTACATGGAGCGCAATCTCTACAACGGCACGCTGGCGCAGCAGCACCCGCACAACGGCATGATCACCTATTTCCTGCCGCTGCACCCCGGCAGCCGCAAGCGCTGGGGCAGCCCGACGAATGACTTTTGGTGCTGCCACGGCTCGCTGGTGCAGGCGCACACCACGCACAATGCCTATACGTATTACCAGGACGAACAAGGAGTGATGGTCTGCCAGTACATCCCCTCGCAGGCGCGTTGGGAGCAAAACGGGACGCCGGTGACGCTGCGGCAGGATTTCGACCTGCAAAACTCCACCCCGCAGCCGGCGCAGCCCGACGGCCCCCTGCACCGCCCGCAAAGCTGGGCAATCAACCTCAACGTGCAGTGCGCGCAGGAGACGACCTTCACGCTGAAGCTGAGGCTGCCCGAATGGCTGGCCGGCGAGGCGGCCGTCAGCGTGAATGGGGAACGGCAGGCCTGCGCCGGCAAGGCCGCCTTCTGCGAGCTGCGCCGCGCCTGGAAGGACGACGCCATCCGCCTGGAGCTGCCCAAGTCGCTCTGGACGGAAGCCATCCCCGACGAACCGGAGACGGTCGCCTTTTTGGATGGCCCGGTGCTGCTGGCCGGCCTGTGCGACGAAGGCTGCACGCTGCACGGCGAGGCGCACACGCTGCTCGCGCCGGACAATGAGCGCGAGTGGACAAACTGGCAGGCGGGCTACCGCACCCGCGGCCAGGAGAGAAACTTCCGCTTCGCGCCGCTCTACGAAGTCGCCGACGAGCGCTATACAGTATATTTTCCAGTGAAAAAGTAGGCCGGCTTACTCCAGCAAGAGCATCACGGCGGTGACAAAGAGCGCCGTGATAATGATGCGTTCAAACCAGAGCTTGTTGATCCGGCCGGCCGCCCAGCGCCCGATCAGCACGCCGACCGGGATGATCGGCATCAGCCACAGCACTTGCAGCAGGCGCTCTGCGTTGAACAGACCGGCGTAGGCGTAATAGGGTACCTTAATCCAGTTCAAAATGGCGAAGAACAGGGCGTTGGTGGCGATGAACTCGACCGGATCGACGCCCTGCATCAAAAGATAGATCGCCGCCGGCGGGCCGCCGGCATGGGCGAGCGTCGAGGCAAAGCCGGCGATCGTGCCGGCCAGCAAGCCATGCCAGGTGCGCGGGCGGTAGGACAGGTATTTCAAGAGCCGGGGTTCAAAGACCTTGTACAGGGTGAAGATCAGCACGATCCACGCCAGCACATTGCGCAGGGTCTCGGTGGGAGCGTTGGTGATGAACAGGGTGCCGATGGTGACGCCGGCCACGCCGCCCGGCAGCAGCAGCAGCACCAGGCGGCCTCTCCAGCGCTTCCAATAGCTGGCCACGGCGAACACATCCGCGAACATGAGCATGGGCAGCAACAGGCCGACGACCTGCGAGGGCGGCATGACGAGCGCCATCAGCGGGGTCGCCAGGGAGCCCATCAAGCCGCCGAGGCCGCCTTTGGACAGGCCGATTAACAGCCCGACGCCGGCGGCCATGACAAAAAAGAGGGTGAGGTTGTTATCCACAAGCGGCGGCGTCAGACGTGAATGGCCTGTCCCTCGGCCGCGTGGGCCATTTCCATCAGCACTTCGCTGAGGGTGGGATGCGCATGGACATTGTGGGCAATTTCGGCCGCGGTCAGTTCGTTGGCCTGGGCCAGGGTCAGTTCGGGCAGCAGTTCGGTCACTTCCGGGCCGACCAGGTGCGCGCCCAAAATTTCGCCGTATTTTTCATCCACGATCATCTTGACCCAGCCGGTGTAATCGCCCAGGCCCAGGGCCTTGCCATTGGCCTGGAAGGGAAAACGCCCGACTTTGACCGTGTAGCCGCGTTCTTTGGCCTGGGCTTCGGTCAGACCAAAAGAGGCCACCTGCGGTTGGCAGTAGGTGGCGTGCGGCATCATCTCGTAATTGAGTGGGGACGTCTCGCGCCCGGCGATGGCTTCGGCGCAGACCATGCCCTGGGCCGAGGCGGTATGCGCCAACATCAGGCGGGCGGTCACATCGCCAACCGCCCAGATGCCGGGGACATTCGTCGCCATGCGGGCGTCAATTTCAACCGCCCCGCGCTCGGTCAGCTTGACGCCGGCCTCTTCCAATCCCAGGCCGCGCCCGTTGGGCTTGAAGCCGATGGCGACCAGGGCCTGCTCGGCGCTCAAGACCTTCTCGCCGGCCTCCGCCGAGACTTTGACCTCGACGCCGCCCTCGACCGCCTGCAGCGACTGCACCTTGTGGCCGACCAAAACGGTGATCTTGCGCTTTTGCAGGGCCTTGGCCAGTTCGGCGCTGGCTTCCTCATCTTCGAGCGGCAGGACGCGCGGCAGCATCTCGACGATGGTCACAGACACGCCGTAGGAACTCCACACGGTGGCAAACTCAACCCCAATTGCGCCCGCCCCGATGACCACGACGGACTTGGGCAGTTTCTCCTGCAAGATGGCTTCCTGGTAGGTGATGATCTTCTGCCCGTCCACCGTCCAGACCGGCGGCACGGCCACGCTGGCCCCGGTGGCGACGACGACATTCCTGGCGCTGAGTTGGGTGACGCTGCCGTCTTTGGCGGTCACGCTCACGCCGGCCGGGGAGTCTGCGCCGGGCGCGGCGGTCACTTTGGCCGTCCCCATGTAGACGGGGATATTGTTCTTCTTCATCAAAAACTCGACGCCCTTGGTCAGGCGGTTGGACACCTGGCGGCTGCGTTTGACTGCCACGCTGTAGTCGAGCTTGAGGTTTTCTACGGTAAAGCCGAACTCTTTGCCGCGTTCGCGCAGGGTGTGAGCGACTTCGGCGTTCTTGAGCAAGGCTTTGGACGGCACGCAGCCGACGTTCAGGCAGACGCCGCCCAACCACTGTTTATCTACGATGGCGGTTTTGAGGCCCAATTGCGCGGCCCGGATGGCGCACACGTATCCGCCGGGGCCGGCGCCGAGGACGAGTACATCGTAAGTTTCCATAACCATTCTCCTGTGAAGGTATCCGCCGGCGCCTTGCTTGCGGCGCGGCGGTAAGATTGCATGTATCGCCGCATTGTACCACCGCTAAGACGAGACCGCAGCAAATTGAGTAAAAACTGATTTTCACCGCCGAGAGCGCTGAGATCGCGGAGCATTTAACGCCGCAAAAATTAACCACGAATAACGCTAATTTTCACGAATAAGAAGGCAAATTCGTTTTGTACTACAAAGGGATTATTGATCGAAATGCTCCAACGCGGCCAGGACGGCGGGATCGGTTTGCGTCGTGTACAAATCCCAGGGGGCGGGGACAGCCTGGTCGGGGATGATGCCGGTCTGCTCCCAATTCTGTTCGGGATGGTTGAACGGGCGGAAAGACTCGTTGGCGATCCAGGCGCGCGAACCATCCTCGAAGTCATAGCGCCACAGCGTCTCAACATTGCCGTCCGAAGTCTCGCCGATCAGGTAGGCGCGCCCGTTATCCTTTAGCGTCCCGCAAAAGACCTCGCCGTAGCTGACCGTATCCTTGCCGACCAGGACGACCAGCGGGACAGTCTTCGAGCCTTCCACATCGCCGCTGCGCCGGATGCGCAAGGAGCGCTCCTCCTGGCGGCTGATGAAGTCGCCCAAGATGCCGGAGGTGAAATAGGTCAGCACGCCTTCCAACACATCCCCCGCGCCGCCCTCGTTGTTGCGATTGTCAATGATCAGCCCGTCCAGCGGGGCGGCGGCGTTCATCTCGCGCAGCAGATCGCCCACCCGCTCATCTACCGTGCTGTCGCTAAAGGTAAGCAGCATCAAATAGCCAATGCGCTGGCCGGCCGGGCTGATCAAGACTTCGTAAGGGATGGGCAGCGGGCTGGTGATATGCTGGCGAGTCAGCGTCACCTGGCGCGTCTCGCCGGCCGGGTTTTGCACCTCCATCGCCAGGGATGATCCCTCCGGCCCGCGAATGAGAGGCTGCAGAAAACCGTCCGCGTCCAGGATCGGCTGGCCGTCCACCGTCAGGATGCTGTCGTGCATTTGCAGGCCGGCCTGTTCGGCCGGGCTGCCGGCAAAGACGGCCAGGATCACGGCGCGCTGCCGCTCCGGCACGGCGCTCAGGTACACCCCAATCCCCACGTAATCCACATCGCCGGCATACGCAGCGTCCTCAGCCGCGGCGTCTTCAGGGCTGACATAAGCTGAATGATCGTCGCCCAGGCGGTCAACCATCTCAGCCAGGGCGGCGTAATAGTCGGCGTTGCTCAGGCCGGCCTCGATGCGGGCGCGGTATTCGGCGTGAATGGCGTTCCAGTCCAGGCCGTTGAAATCGGGGTAGAGATACGTGTCATTGACCGTCTGCCACAGATCCTCGAAAACGCTCAACTGCAGCGCCAGCGGAAGCGGGGTAGCGAGAGGCGCAGCGGATGCCGAAGGGAGGGCGGTGGGCGAGGGGAAAGCAACCGGCGTGGTGGAGGGCAGGGGCGGCGCGGCCTGGGCGGTCTCGCTTGCCAATGGCGCGTCTGCTGTCGCCGTTGCCAGGGCCACTGTGGCGGCCGGCGCGGCTTCAGTTGCGGATGCAACTTCGGTCGCGGAATCCACTGCAGTTGAGGAAACAACTGCAGTTGAGGAAACAACTGCAGTGGACGACCCAACTGCGGTCGCCGACCAGGGAACTGTCGCCGAGGGGCCGAAGGTCTCCCGCCAACCGCCGGTCAACGTGCGGCAGGAGAGCAGGCACAGAAAGAGCAGCAGAAAGAGGAGAGGGCGGCGGCTGGAGGTCATCAAGTGCGCCATTAAGTACGCCATTAAGTGCGCCTTAAGCGATCGTCATTCCAGGGCCCGGCGGTCGCGTCGACGGTGGCGCGCCATTCCTGGCGGGCTTCGGGCAGCCCCGGCGTACTGCCCGGCCCGTAGGTCAGCGCGTCGAGAAATTCAATCACCTCATGATAGCGCCCGGTGATCAGGTTGACCGCCGCGGCGCGCGTCGGGCCATACTTGAGGTGGTAGTGGAAGCCGTGCAGCAGGCGGTCAATGAGCAGCATCTTCTCCCGCGCCTGGGCGGCGTGCGGGAAGGCGGCGACAAATTCGGCGAAAAAGGCCAGGATCGGGTCGGCGCCGCTCAACTGTTGGCGCTGGATGGTCTTGAAATACTCGCGCCAGGGCATCTGCCAGCCGCAGGCGCAAACCAGGATTTCATCCGACTGGGCGCGATGGACGATCTCGGCGCGGCAGGCCGGGCAGTGGACGAGGCCGCGCGTCGCTTCCACCGCCTGGCGGAAACTCTGGCAGCGGTGATAGAGCATCCAACCGACTTCATCCAGCAGTTCGTCGTCGTAGATGCCCTGGGCGTCGAGCGCATACAGGCGGGCGATAAGGGCCTGCGGCACGCGCGGGGCCCATGAAATGGAAGATTTTTCAGAAGTAGACATAGATGCAATTATAGTATACTTGTCGCTTCAAATGGAGTAGAAGGTATGAAGAATCGTGGTATCTGGTATGGGTTGGCGGCGTATTTCATCTGGGGCCTGTTCCCGGCGTATTGGAAACTGCTCAAAAGCGTGCCGGCGCTGCAGATCATCGGGCATCGCATGGCGTGGTCGTTCATTTTCTTGATGGGCTTTGTCCTGCTGAGCGGGCAGTGGAGCGGTCTGCGCCGCGCGGCGTTCAAGCCGCGCGTCCTGGCGATCTATTTGCTGGCCGCGCTGTTGGTCAGCGTCAACTGGCTGGTGTATGTCTGGTCGGTGAACGCCGGGTTTATCGTTGAGACCAGCCTGGGCTATTTCATTAATCCCCTGATCAGCGTGCTGATGGGGGTGATTTTCCTGCGCGAGCGGCTGCGTCCGTGGCAGTGGGTTCCTGTGGGGCTGGCGACCGCCGGCGTGCTGTACCTGACCGTTACCTACGGGACGCTGCCGTGGATCGCCCTGGCGCTGGCCTTTTCGTTCGGCCTGTACGGGCTGGTGAAGAAGCTCGCGCCGCTCAATTCGCTGCACGGGCTGACGCTGGAGACCGGGCTGATGTTCCTGCTGGCGGTGGGCTACCTGCTCTTTGCCGAACTGCGGGGGGAGGGCGCTTTCGGACACGGCGGCTGGACGATCAGTCTGCTGCTGGCCGGGGCGGGGATTGTGACGACGGTGCCGCTGCTGCTGTTTGCCGCCGCGGCGCGGCGCACGCCGCTCTCGGTGATGGGGGTGCTGCAGTATATTGCGCCCACGCTGCAATTCTTGATGGGGGTGCTGATCTATCAGGAGCCGTTCACGCATATACAGTTGATCGGTTTTGGCTTTGTATGGCTGGCGCTGATCTTGTTCTGGGCGGAGGGGATATATGTGCGCCGGACGCGGCAGGCGCTGGCCGCGGCGGGTTGAGGCGCGCGAATCGGGGTATCTTCCGCCGCGCCTCTCCAGCAAACGAGGTCCCCCCGTCCGGCCGCGGCCTTGTCCTCCCTCCATACACCCCGGTCGGGCGTAGGGGCAAAGCATACGGCCCCGAACCTCGTCCTCTGGACGATCCATTGTGCCGTATGCTTCGCCCTCTTTCCGTCTATAGGCAATGATGAATGATGAACGTCGCGCCGGATGATTCGAGCATCCAGCCACACCGCGCGACTATGACCAGGGCGAAGCATCCGGCACGATCGATCGTCCCATAGACCATTTCTCGGATGACGCGACCAGGGCGAAGCATCCGGCACGATCGATCGTCCCAGAGACCATTTCTCGGATGACGCGACCAGGGCGAAGCATCCGG
>CAIQJJ010000020.1 GCA_903872065.1 uncultured Anaerolineales bacterium
GATCAGGTGTTCGCGGCCATAATGTTCGGACACGCGCCGCGCCGCCAGTTGACTGGCGGCTGCCTCGGCCTTCCTGGTCTCCGCCGGGTTGGAGCGGTCGAAATAGGGCCAGATGACCTCCTCGAAGCTTTGCAAGACGCAGGCCTCCCAGTTTTCAAGCTCCTGCCTGGGATAATCTTCCCGCAGCGGGATGTGGTAGGAGACTGGTTTTTGGGCGAGCTGCGCCTCTGCCGCGCTGGGGATGTACACCGTATGAAAGAGCGTAGAATTGTTCAAGGACTCGTGGCCCAGCTTACAAACCGGCCCTTTTGCCAGGTTGTCCGCCTCGAACAACCAATACTCATGCCCTGACGACCGTTCGCCGGCCGCCTGGTCGGCGACAATGCCGGCGATGACATATCCCGCGCCCTGCGGGTCGGTCGAAGTGAGGCAGGCCATCGTGTACAAAAGCACCCGGTCGGGAAAGGTGTAGGCGTCTGCAATGGCGAAATCGGCGCTTGTGATGCGGCAGATCGAATTATTGTGTCGCATTCCCTGGCCGTCCAGCATGGCCTCGAGCGGCACGCGGCGTTTTTCAACCTGGTGATAGGCGTCGAAAATGCGCCTGGGCAGCATGTCTTTGGCAAAACCTTTAAACATCACGAACAAATCCTGCCCGTTGTAAGGCTTGATCTGCCGCCCCATGTAGGAATACAGGTAAGGCCCCCAGCAGTAGGGCAGTTCAGCGATATATTCGGATTTCTCAACCGCCGCCGGCTGGACGTTGATGACATGCTTGCCAACGCTGCTTAAAT
Source organism: uncultured Anaerolineales bacterium (assembly GCA_903872065.1). GTDB lineage: Bacteria > Chloroflexota > Anaerolineae > Anaerolineales > UBA4823 > CAIQJJ01. The sequence goes on from CAIQJJ010000020.1 coordinate 795, forward strand.
CCAACACCGGCAGCGTCCCATAACCGACCAGGCGCGCCGGGAAGAGCTTTCCATCCAGGTCGCGATCGGCGCTGTGCAAAATTTCCGCCGTGTTGGTGGCCGGGATGTGCAGCATATACACGGTGATCTTGTCGTTGGGATTCTCATATTCCGGGATCAAGTGGATGCAAGGTTCATCCACCTCCACGCGTTGGGCGGTCACAGTTTTGACCTCCGGCTTCAAATCCCGGCGGGCTACCAGGTAAACCACCGTTTTCTTGTTGGGCAGCGGCGCATTGACCCACGGGGTGAGCATTTCTGTCCCGGCGACGAAAGCGGTGTCGGCCAGGAGGATATAATCGCGGGTAAAGACCAGTTCATGGATGCTTTGCTTGATTTCGATCTCTTCCCCTTGTTCATTGACCACCAGCCAGCTTTCAAAGGCGTGGTAGCCATCCCAACGGATCAGCCTGACCGGATGTTCGCCCCCTGGCTGCCGGTACTGGTAGCTGACGAGAAAAGCCTCGCCCTGTTCGGGATCGCTGTAGACGACATGCGAATTGCTGTAGGCGGCGAACAGGCTGCCCATCACCTCGCCGCTGCTGCCCGGCATCATCGGAAGCCACTCCTCGCGCCGCCCAACAGGCGTTACCGCCCGCAAACTGTCCCGCTCCACCACCCAGGGGCGATCGACATCGCTGGTGACGCCGATCCGTCCATCGGGCAGCAGGTACAGGCCTTCGGTATAGGAGAACATGCCCAGGCCGGGGGAGAGATACATCAGGCCGAAAAAATCAAAGCGGTGGCGGGTGCGTTCCAGCTTCAAGCGCGCCAGCGCCGCCGGCGTCCACAGCAAGCGGTTGGTCAGGCGCGTTTTGGCCCCGGCGAAATCCAGGCGGACGAGGTTGGTATCCCCAACCATGAAAGCCTCCGGCGCGCCCAGGCACTGGCAGAGAAAGAGCGATCCGTCCAGGTCGCCCGGCCGCGCGCCTTCGAGACAGCAAAGCTCCAGGTCCGAATCAATCGTAGACGTGTTGCATACAGTATAAGCATCCGGGATGACGGGCGATGAAGCTGGCCGCTGGCTGAAGGCCGTGCGCAGCTTCATGCCAAGTTTGTAAATGACCCTGCCCAGCGACAGCGCGTAGCGCAGGTTGGGGTAAATGTATTTGAACACGAATGGGGGAGTGGCTTGTTTTGGCATGGGATGGAATTACTTTTCTGTGTTGAAAGGGTTGTTGCGACTGGAACTTTGCAGGAGCATGGCTAAGACCTCGGTAACTTGGGCCGCCTGTTCCGGTGTGAGGTTGGCTGGAATTTCGCCAATCCAGCTTTGGCTGAAGCGGAAATTCTCCTGCACAAAATCTTTCCCCTTATCCAGCAAGATGATCTTCCGCACGCGCCGATCGGCGGGATCGGAAACGCGCGTCACCATTTCGAGCTTCTCCAGCCGCGCAATGAGTTGGCTGGCGGCGGCCGGCGAGACCAGCATGTGTTCGCACAGGTCGGACATTTTGAGCGGCCCTTTGAAAAAGAGATAGGCCAGCGCATACGCCTGGAGCAGGGAGAGGTCGGTGCGTTTTAGATAGTTGAAAAAATCGGTCAGCGATTGGAAGAAATAGAGTTTTGCCCAATTCTCCATCGTGGACAGAAAATCATTGGGTGCAGTCATCGTGTGCTCGCGAAGGTTGAGATGTTTTATAAATATAAATATTTAATATATATAAAGTATAGTTGCGCCTGGCCGGGCTGTCAAGCAGCAGTTCCAAATCTGGAAGCGAGCGCAGTGGAAAAACTGTCAACGGATTGCGCAGAACAGATTGAACGGATGCCTCGCTGTCCAATCATCCGTTCAATCCGTTCCCAAAAATCCGTTGACAGTTCTACGCCCAATTTTGACTTCAGATTTGGAATCGCTCTTTTGCTTGACAACATAAAGAGAACAGCCGATAATCACAGAAAACTGCAAGCCAGGTAGGATATGGAAAATCTCTCACAATTGGAATCGGAACTTTGGGAAGCGGCGGATCTTCTGCGCGCCAACTCCAAACTGACGGCGGCTGAATACAGCCTGCCGGTGCTGGGGCTGATCTTTCTGCGCCATGCCTATAACCGCTTCCTGGCGGTGAAGGCTGATATTGAGCCGGGCCTGCCTGTGCGCGGCGGAGTGCGCGCCCCGCTGCAAGCCGCCCACTTCCAGGGCAAGGCGGCTATCTTCCTGCCAGAGCAAGCCCAGTACAGCTACCTGGCAAGCCTGCCCGAAGGCCAGGACCTCGGCGCGGCGTTGGTCGAAGCGATGAATCAGATCGAGGCTCAGGTGCCGATGCTCCAGGGGGCGCTGCCCAAGGAGTACACCCGCCTCGATAACAAGCTCTTGCTGCAGTTGCTGCGCATCTTCAACCGCGAGGCGCTGCAGAAGGCCAGTGGGGATGTCTTCGGGCGCATCTATGAGTATTTCCTCAATAAATTCGCCATGAGCGGAGCGCAAGAGGGCGGCGAGTTCTTTACCCCGCCCTCGCTGGTGCGGATGATCGTCAACGTCATCGAGCCTGATCACGGGATCGTCTTTGATCCGGCGTGCGGGTCGGGCGGGATGTTCGTCTGGACCGGCTACTTCCTCACTGAGCAGGGCATTGACCCCGCTCAAGTCGTCACCTTCTACGGACAGGAAAAGGCGGAACTCAACACCCGCCTGAGCCGCATGAACCTGGCCGTGCATGGGCTGGAGGGGCAGATTGTGGAAGGCAATACTTTCTACAACCGGTATGACGACCTGGTGGGCGCCTGCGATTACGTCATGGCCAACCCGCCCTTCAATGTGGATGGTGTAGAGACAGCGCGGATTAAAAATGACCCGCGCCTGGCCTATGGCATACCCGGCCTGGCGCAAAAGACCGGCGCGGTGAGCAACGCCAATTACCTGTGGATCCAGTATTTCTACTCTTACCTGAATGAACGCGGCCGGGCCGGCTTTGTCATGGCCTCCTCGGCCACCGACGCCGGCCACGGTGAGAAAGTCATCCGCCAGAAGCTTCTGCAGAGCGGGGATGTGGATGTGATCATCGCCATCGGTACCAACTTCTTTTATACCTTGAGCCTGCCCTGCACGCTGTGGTTTTTCGATAAGCGCCAGCCGGCCGGGCGGCGGGATACAGTCTTGATGCTGGACGCGCGCAGTATCTACCGCGTGGTGACGCGCAAGATCCGCGACTTCTCGGAAGAGCAGCTTGCCAACCTGACCGCCATCGCCTGGCTCTACCGCGGCGAGACAGACCGCTACCTCAACTTGGCGCGGCGCTACCTGGCAACCGTTCACGATCACGCCGCCGGGCTGCGCCCTCGCCTGGCCGCCCTGGACGGGCCGGCCGCCGGCGTCTGGCCGCGCCTGGCCGCGTTTTCTAACGCGGCGCAGTCCAATGGCAGCATCGCCGCCGCCGATATCCACGCCTTTCAAGCCCAGTTGGCCGAGGGACAGGCCGCCTGGCAAACCTGGCAGGCCTCGCGCGACGCCCTGCTGGTCGAGGTGGATCAGTACCTGGCCTGGGCCGGCGCTCAACCGCTTGAGACGAACGCCCAGCAAAAAGACTGCCGGGCGCGCCTGGCGGTTTTCGAGCCGCGCTTTAAAGACGCCCAGCGCCAGGTGAGCGAGACCTTCAAACTGGCCGGGCGGGCGGTGGAAACCGCCGAGAAGAGCCTGCAGGCGCGGCGCAGCCTGACCTGGGAGGGGCCGGCCGTGCGCAGAGCCAGCGAAGCCTGGCAGGCGGCGCGCGACGCGGCGCTGGAAGGCCTGCACCAGGCGCTCTATTTCCTGCACCAGGCCGCCTGGCTGCAAGAGCGCTTCCCCGAGGCAGTCTACGCGGACGTCGCCGGGCTGTGTAAGGCGGCGACGCTGGCGGAGATTGAAGAGAAGGATTGGAGTTTGACGCCGGGGAGGTATGTGGGAATTGCGACATCAAACTTGGAAAGAGATGAGGGCTTTTATGAAAAGTTACAGGGTATACATGACGAACTTGAGGCGTTGAATATGAGTTCGGTTGATTTAATGAGTGCCATACAGGATAGTTTTCGATCTCTGGGGATTGTATGAACTGGGAAAACATACTTCTAGGCAAGTTAGCAGGATTCCGAAATGGGATAAACTACACACAGGAAAACTTTGGCCATGGGATTAAGGTTATCAGCGTAGCAGATTTCCAGAATTATCTAAAACCTCAATACGGGACCTTGAGCGAAATTAATCCTGAAGGGGTTGTTAGCGACGAAGATTTGCTAGTTGATGAAGACATTTTGTTTGTTCGATCAAATGGCAATCGAAATCTGATTGGGCGGACCTTATTTATTGATAATTTAGCAGAAGATGTGACCTTTTCTGCTTTTTGTATACGTCTTCGATTTTACCGAGAAGATGTTTTTCCAAGATTTTATGCCTATGTGTTCAAGTCTGATGTCGTCAGAAAGAATCTGTCGGCTATTGGCGGCGGAGCAAATATTTCTAATCTCAACCAGCGTTTGTTGAGCAATCTTGAA
>CAIQJJ010000021.1 GCA_903872065.1 uncultured Anaerolineales bacterium
CAAACTGTGTAGATGTTGAGGTAGGATTCGGAATGACACCTTGCTTGCCATAACTCAAAAGTGGCAAAAATACCTTTGGTTCTAACGCTTGATTCAAACTCATATAAACGTATGCCGCTTCCTTAGCAAATAAGCGAGCATTCCTTAACCGGATATAGTAAAGACCTGGCGCTTGAGGTTTCCATGTCAATGCCCCTCCTCCCTCCTGCCCAATTACTGTTTTCGAGGCCAATACAACATTATCCGTAGACAAAATATCTATCGTCAAATCTGCGTTTAATCCAATCTCATCTGTATTAATAACATAAGTTCCTGCATCAGAAAGGAGGTTGGCGCCTGCCTGAGATGTAAGAATTTCATCAGCTCCTGCAACCTGTACACGAAAACAATCGATATCTTCAAATGGGAGGACAAAAAACAGTGAAAAAGGGTACAAAGGGGCTGCCGAACAATTGTTATTGCCAAGGATTTCTGTAGACTCCGATGTTACAACAACAGAATCTGTGCGACGAATAAAGGCATTACTAATAAATTTAGCCGCTGCGCCACGTGTAAGCGCGTCATCTGGTTTAAAGGTATTATCAGGATAACCATTTGCAATCTCAAGCTCAACCAGACATTGAATATCAGAATAGAACTTATTGCTACTATCAACATCGTCAAATTTCAACGGCATATCGTACCGGCAAACGATACTGCGTTCTTTTAATGCGCCAACAATAAATTTGGCCATACCAGCGCGCGTAATATTTTCATCCGGATGAAAAGAACCATCAGTGTAGCCGCTAGAAATCTTCATCTCCTTTAAAAAGCGGATATAGTGATAAAAAACATGGCTGGATGGTACATCATTGAAAGGCGGCTCTAGACTATCAGTGTAATAAGGATCTTCTCCGAGTCCTCTGGACACAAGTTTCGCGGCTTGTCCTCGAGTGAGTGGCTGATCAGGTTTGTATGTTCCATCACTGTATCCATTGGCGATTCCACGCAGTTTTAATGACTTAATATAATCAAAGAAAGAATGATCATGCAAAACATCAAGAAATGGCGGCAGCAAATCTTCTTTGTCCAGACCCACCACTACCAATTTTGTAATCCCTGCCCGTGTGATATATTCGTCCGGATGAAATGTCCCATCACTGTAACCTAAGCCAATGCCTTTTTCATCAAAAATTTCCTTTAAGCGCCGAATATAGGGATAAAATGGATTGTCACAAAAGACATCAGAAAAAGGTAAGGCGCAATCACTATAACTCGGGATCTCGTCGCCGCGAGCTAACACAACAAATTTTGCCAGGCCGCCTCTTGTTAATGAATCGTCGGGTTTCCAGTTTCCATCGTTTGGGCAAGTAGATATCTCTCGATCCAACAGATCCCAGATATAAGGATAGAATATATTATCTGGACAAACACCGCACCGACACGATGTGTCGGAATACTCAGGATGGTCTCCCAAAGTTAAAGCGATAATTTTTGCGCCTGCCCCCCGTGAAGCGTAGTCATCGGGCCGGTAAGTATCATCGCTATAACCATTGACTGCTTTAAGGTCATAAAGTGTCTCAATGTAAGGGGAATATGGATTGAAGATACTCACATCACGAAAATGGCCCGGGCTCACCACAGAGCCCGAACCATCATCGTCCGAGGAGGGCAGATGAGGACACAACTGGCTATCCAACCATAAACAACCCGTCCAGGGAGATTGGTCAATCCCCCAGGGATTACGTGCATTCCCACTCCGATAGCTCGTCGAAATATCTCCTCTACTTAACTGAAAATGCAAGTGACTAAGTCCCACTGCGCCAATTTTGTCGCCAGCAGAAATTTGTACATCGGTTATTCCTAGTCCGTAAACTGACGATGACAAATGAACGTAGTTCGTATACCAATCCTGCCCAGATTTATTCACATTAGGATGTCTCAAAACAACCCGGTACTGGGCGCCATTCGGCACCACGTTAACCTGATCGGCTGGCGCGGCTGCAAAAACATCCGTTCCATTTGCGGCGTTTATATCCGTCCCTGCATGATCCGGTAGAGCAGGATTCCCATTAGTACCATAACATGCAATTGCATCCCCAAAACCGGCCACTCCTTCTTCGATCCATATTGGCGCATCTCGGTTCTCCCACTTTACACGATCATCACTGACGCCATCCTCAATAGCATCTCGATTGCCGCTGTAATCGCCAGGGTAGCTATATTTCCACTCTCCCCCATCAATTAATGCTGGATAGGGTGGACAGTACTTTATTCCCAGAAAAAAAGTTGTCCATGGCGTATAAGGCAGGCGAGTGATATTGCTGCGTGAAACATCTGCTGGGAGCGGCCAAGAAAGAAACGCTCCAGGGTCTTCGGTCCGCGTCCCAACTGTAGTTGTAGGAACAGCAACAACATTTGCTGGCATAACATACAGCATCAACAGCACAAAAACACAAAACATTAGCAACGATTTTATCTTCATGTCCATCAATCCTTTTCCCATATTCATTCCGGTTTTCCCAGTTTCTTTGCATATCCAAAATCGGCACGAAAATATTGGACTCTTGGTTCATTTTATCACAAAAAACGTAACCTACCTCCCAAAATACACCCGCTCAAAGTTGCCGGCGTAAATCTTCTCCAGCACAGCCTGCGGCAGACCCAGGCCGCGCAAGGCGGGCTGGCCGGGCAGGTTGAACTCACCGTCGGTCTCAAGGAAGGAGCGGATCAGCCAGGGGATGGCGCGCAGGAAGGCGTAGCCATCGGGATTGCGCGCCAGGGGACGCGTGTCCAGGTCGGTGCCGTAGAGCAGGCGATCCTGGTAGCGCAAGAAAAAGTCGCGCGCCGCGGCGGGGGCGCGGCTGAAATCGTGATACATGTCGAGGTGCGGGGCCAGGTCGAAGCAGACGGTGGGATGCGCGTCCAGGAAGCCGGCGGCGCGCGGCAGATCGCCCGACAGAAAGGCAAAATGGGCCAGGGTCAGTTTCAGGGTCGGGTGGCGCGCCAGGACATGCTCAACCTCGGCATACAAGGCCTCTTTGGAGGGATAGCTGCCGTCGCTGTAATCCCAGCCGCTCTGGCGCGCCCAATCCGGGCAGCGCTGCGCATCCCAAAACTCGTCCGGGTCGGCCACGTGCAAGACGACCGGGAATTGGGCGGCTTCCAGCGCCGCCCACAGCCCGGCGTAGGCCTCGCCATCCAGGGGGAGCGGCAGCAGCTTGCGCGCCTGCGGCTTGCCCTCGATCATCTTCAAACCATCGAAGCCCTGCGCCTTGAGCGCCGCCGCCTGCCCTGCCAGGAGGCGCGGCGCGGCGTCCCAATCGGCCAGCACGGGGGCGTAATCCAACGCGCCGGAGAGATAGACGCGCTGCGGGTGATGCCGCTTGAAGAAGAGCGCCGCCGGGTTGTGGGTGGTGGCGTCTGGGTTGGGGATGCAGACCAGGTTGGCGCGCGTGCAGGGGACTTCGTCCAGCAGGGCCAGGAGTTGATCCATGCGCTCAGGGTGGACGAAATGGACGTGGCTGTCTATGATCGGGAGGCGGCGGAAGTGGGAGAAGTCCATAATGGTTTGCCTGGGCATTGGCGCGCCGGGTCGTTCAGCCAGCGCCCGCTGTTCTCGCGCAGCACCGGCAGGCGCTGCTGCGCCGGCGGGACGTTCACCGCCGGCGCGGGCTGCGCGGCGTACCAGTAGGCGACGCTGCTCATTTCATTGGCCAGGTGATTGGCGTGGCCGTGTTCGATCGTCGCTTTGATCGAACGGGTGAAGGCGACCGGATTCTCCAGGTGAAAGACGTAGCTGCTCTGGTAGCCGCTGTTGCCGCGCCACAAGTCAAACTCCGGCGTGGGGATGGTGTAGCCCTCGAAAATGGATGAGCCATTGCGCCAGAAGGCGCTCGGATGCATCCCGCCGGCCTGGCCCAGGTAGTCCTCGCTGCCCGTGCCGTGCAGGTCGGGCGGCCACTGGTAACCGTCCACCCAGATCATGTCATCGCCCTCGCCCCACCAGTTGTTGGTGAAATTCGTCACCGACAGGTTGCAGCCCAGGTAATGGCCGCGGCCCTGCGTCTCCAGGATGACGTAGTTGTTCTCCCAGGCCATCTGCCCCAGGTTGGGTTGATCGGCGGGCGGGGTGTTGACGGTGATCTCCGGCCCCCAGCCCTGGAAGGGATTGGCGCGGCGAAACTCAGCGTGGAAGTACCCCATGTCCGGCGGGAAGTCTTCCAGCGTTTCATAGTCCACGTAAAAATACTGGTGGTGCGGTTGATCGCTCTCATTGATCAACTCGACCACCGCACGGCGCGCAAACGGCATGCGGGCGTAGCAGTTGAGGGCGCAGGGCTTCTCGAACTGATAGGGGAAATGGGTCGAGGCGGTGAAGAGCGCCGACTCGAACGAGTTGACCATGCCATGCCCCAGACAGAAGAAATCGCCCAGCGGAACCAGCACACTGGGAAAGGGCGCGTCGTCATAGGTGATCTTCAACAAACAGTGGCGATAATGGGCGGTCTGCGTCATCCAGATGTGGGTGATCTGCGCCGGCCCGCGGAGATCGGCCAGGATGAGCGCCTCGCCGGGCGGGATCGTCAGCCAATCGTGATTGCGCCCGCTGCGATCCCACGACGAGCAGCGCCCACTCCGCCTGCGCCGCAAACAAGATAGATTCTCCAATTCAACCATTTCTTCACTCCTCGCGCTCTTAATCTGCAATCGCCTGCAGCGCCAGCAGCTTGAAATCCATGCCCAACGGCAGCGGAGTCTCCGAAGCGTACTGCACCATCAAGACGCCGATCAGGTCTTCGCGCGGGTCCACCCAAAACTCGGTGCTGGCCGCGCCGCCGCCGCCATAAGCCCCCGCTGAGCCCAACATCTGGGCGCGCGCCGGGTCGGTCATCACCGTCACGCCCAGGCCAAAGCCATAGCCGGGGGCCCAGAATTTGTCGTCGCGCAGGTGGACGGAGGTCATCAGTTCAACCGTCTTGCGGCTGACCAGGCGCACGCCGTCTAACTCGCCGTGGCTGCGCAGCAGGCGGGCAAAGCGCAGATAGTCAGCGGAGGTGGAGACCAGACCCCCGCCGCCGGAGAGGAAGCGCGGCGCGTCTTCTTTATGCACCCAGCCCTCTTTCAGAAAATGCGTGATCTGGGCCGGGTCGAGGGCGGCCATGTCCACCAACCCGCTTTGCGGATCAGATGTGTACAGCGAGGCCAGGCGGGCGCGCTTGCCGGCGGGGACGTAGAAGCCGGTATCCACCATGCCCAGCGGCTCGAAAATACGCCGGTGGAGGAATTCATCCAGCGCCAGGCCGCTGATCAGTTCGATCAGGTGGCCGAGGACGTCAATGCCCATGCTGTAGGTGTAACGGAGCCCCGGCTGATGATTGAGGGGGATTTGGGCGATACGCGGGATTTTCTCCGCCATGCTCTCATCGGTGCGCATCAGCTTCTCGCCCATGTAAAGCGCCTCGACCGGCGTGATGGGATCCAACCCGTAGCCCAGGCCGGATGTGTGCGTCAGCAGATCGTAGATCGTGATTGGGCGTTCGAGCGGCGCGACTTCGAGGCCGGCTTCTCCCTGGCGCACGAAAACTTTCATATCGCCCAGGGCGGGGATGAAGAGCGAGATGGGATAGCCCAGGTGGAAATGCCCTTCTTCGTAAAGCATGAGCAGCGCCAGGCTGACGATGGGCTTGGTCATCGAGAAGATACGGAAGATGGCGTCTTCGCGCATGGGGGTCTGCGCGGCGAGGTTCAGCCAGCCATAGCAGCCGCGGTGGGCGATCTGCCCGCGGCGCAGCAGTACGGTGGTCAGCCCGGCCGCCTGCCGGCGCTCGATATAGCGCTGCATCGCGGCGTCAAGCCGCTGCAAGCGAGAAGTAGAAAGACCAACAGATTCGGGTGAGACAAGATTCATAGAACTTCCTTTTTAAACCACTAATAACGCTAATCTACACGAGTAAAAAATCAAAATCGCCAGTTTTTTTATTTGTGTTATTCGCGTTATTCGTGGTTAAATTCTTTGTCAACCACGAATAACACTAATCTACACGAATAAGACAATGAGAATCGCCAGTTTTTTTATTTGTGTTATTCGTGCTATTCGTGGTTAAATTCTTTATCAACCA
>CAIQJJ010000022.1 GCA_903872065.1 uncultured Anaerolineales bacterium
CCGGCCCGTAGGGCTGTACCCGCCACGGAGCGACGCACGCACGTCGAGGCCATCGTTGTTCCACGACCCACCCCGCAACGCACGAGATTCCCCTGACACCGGCCCGGTTGGATTCTCTGCCGGCGAGCTGGCATAATAATTTTCCGCATACCAATCCGCTGCCCATTCCCAGACATTGCCGGCCATGTCGTACAAACCATAGTCATTGGGCGCATAGATGCCCACCGCACTGGTATCACCGACACAGCCGCCATCCTTTCCCCAATAATTGGCCTTTGCACAATCAATCTCATCTCCCCAGGGATACAGCTTCCCTTCCAATCCGCCGCGGGCCGCCTTTTCCCATTCGGCTTCTGTCGGCAGGCGCGCCTCGCGCCACTCACAGTAGGCTTTGGCGTCATTCCACGACACATAGATCACCGGATAATCCGCAAACTGTGAACTGCCGTAATAACTGTCGCGCGTGGCAGACTTGGACTCGGACGGCGCAGAACACGCGCCGGCCTGGACGCATTCCTGGTAACGAGCGTTGGTCACTTCGTATACGTCCATGTAAAAGGCGTCCAGCATCACCGTATGGATCGGTTTCTCGTCGCTATATCCATTTTCACTGCCCATTTGGAACGCCCCGGCCGGAATGAGTACCATCGAGACGCCTTTAGCATCCATCCTCTGCGATAGCCAGGGGGTCTCTGAGGGAGGCAAAGTTGGAGTGGGCGTATCAGTCACCGCCGGCAATGTCTTGGTTGGCGTATTTTCAGGGGTGTCGGAGAAAGGGGAGAAAGATTGGATAGTCGGAGTGACTGACACAAACGCCGGCCGCGTGGCGGTGACGACCAGTGTCACAACTTCCGGCGGACGGGACGCGAAGACAAAACTTGTCACCCAGGCAATTCCACAAAGCGGAAACAAGACATAAACCACCCACAGCGCCCAGTCTGGCGCAACCCGCGAGCCGCAGTAAGTGCAAAAGCCCTCGCTATCCGGCACCCGATGCAAACGATAGCAGCGCGCCATCATCTCTCCTTTACAAACCCCGCCCGCATTTCGAGCAGAATTTTGAACGCACGCCGAGCGCGGTCGGCTTGCCGCAGTGTGGGCAAATCGCCAGGCCATGTAAATCAGCGGTGCATTTCTGGCAGTAAGTTTCGCTGCCGGGGTTGATCATTCCACAATTCGGACAGGTCTTCGTCGCCGAAGAGATCGCCGCCTGTGCAGCCGCAAAAGAAGGCAGCGACGTTGGAGCAGTCGCTTTTGGCGGAACAACCAACGGCCTGGCAGAAGGCGTCACAGCGACCGCCGGCGATGTGGAAACAGCAGCCGGCGGCTTTGGTGGAGCCACAGCGGCCGCCGGCCGCGCGCCGCAAGAGGGACACTGCGCCAGGTGGCCGGAGAAATAGTGCTGGTTGGCGCAGGATGTGAGCGCTTTTTCGGCCTGGCTCAAGACGGCTTCCCATTCCGCCGGCAGCGGGCGTTTGCGCGGGTTCTCATGTCCGTCTACAAAGCAGCGGCGCATCAGCGCGACAAGCGGCGGGTACAGATGATCCAATGACACTTTAGGAGGCGGCGCAACCGGGCCGCATGGCGTAGCAGCATGCGGAAACCAGCCGTTCAGAATTTTCTCTTCCAACGGCGGCGGATCGCCGCTTCCTTGCCAGAACGAACGAAAAGGATGGCTGCCCCCCACCAACAACTGAAAGAGCAAGACCGCCAAGGCAAAGGCGTCATGCTGCGGCTGGCGCACTTCGTCAGGGAGCGCTTTGCCCTGCAATTCAGCCGGGGTATATTCCACCCGCCCCACCGGGCAGGGGTAAAAAACGATCTGCCCGTCGCGCCGCTCCCGCACTTGAAAAGAATCCACATCAATCACTGTGACCAACGCGGTCGGCGCCACCAAGACATTGGTCTCATTGAGGTCGCCGATCACATAATCGCAGGTGTGCAAAGCGTGGACGGCTGAAGCCAGGTTGCGCGCAGCGCGATGCAGGTAGCGGACATCGAAGTCCGGCAAAACCTGGCGGCGCAAGCTTGGATTAAATACATGCAGCAGTGTACGTGTATTTTCGATGTACGGCATCACATAACCGGCAAACTGCCGGTCAGCGGCATAAAGCAGCGCCTCTGGCCAGGCAATGGCGGCCTGCCCACGGGCGCGGCCAGGGTCCGACGGCGGGTTCGCCGTCATCCAGGCCAGCTTGGTTTCTCGTCCACGGCGTTTGTCAGGTTTGTAAATTTTTGCCAGGCGATCCGGCTGCCCGGCCAGCGAGAAAATGCCGCCCTCGCCGCCTTCCGCCAGTAGTTTTTGCAGTTGGTAAGCCCGGCCGCTTTTGTCGTACACGATCATGTCCGCCCCCTGCCTTTCACTCCTTGCCCCCGCTTGCCTGACGCACCGCCACCAGCAGTGTCTTATCATCGTCAGTACGGGCGCAAACTTTTTCCGAAGCGAGAAAGGCGTTTAATTCCTGCTCCGCCGCCGCGCCTGCTGCAGCCTGGCGCGCAAAAACCAACAGCGGCTGGAAAAACCGGGCCGAGGGGGTGTAGTCAGGCAGTTTGAACGCCAGGCGCAGCAGGCCGTCAGTGGTCAAAATCAGGCCCTGCACCGGCTGCGAGGAGGCGTAGACAGACAAATACTGCAGCGGTTCGCGCATGGTGACAAAGCAAGCTTCATTGGCGTACTCGCCGCGCTGCGGGCGGACAGTCAGCAGCAGATCTCCAGTGGCGGTCTCGATCACGGCCGCGCCATCGCCAATTTGTCCCACCGCCAACCAGTCCGCAGTGACAACCGCGCATGTCAGCGTGGTTGCAAAAGCATTCAAAGGGGCGTTTGCCGCGCTGGCAAAAGCGGCCAGTTTTTGATGCACTGCGCCAAACAATTCATTCCATGCATCCTGCCAGCCGGCTTCCGAAGCAGGCGCGCCGCGGCTCAACAAGGACTCTAATTCAAGCAAGGCCTGCTCAACCGCCAACTGCGCCCCTTCTTGAGAACGTTCCGCCGAGCCGGCCCCATCCGCCGCCGCGGCCAATAGTTCCCCCGCAGGGAGAAGACGATAAGCATGGACATCCTGACAAGGAACGGCCTTTTCAAGGTGCGAGGTCCCTTGCACTGAGGCCGCAATCACCCGCCAGGCCTGGAGTGAGACATCCTCGATTTGCAGCGCGCTCATACCGACGTATCCACCTGTCCCCAACCGACAGGCGGTAAAGCCGCCTGCTCGCCGGGTTTGGTCTGCGAGACGGAGGAAAGACTCTTGGAAAGCCATTGAAAGAGTTCACGAAACGCCAGGCCTTTGAGCTTCATTGGAGGGCGCGCCGCGGAAAAACGCGCCAGGGTCTGCATCTCCGCCCCTTCAACTCCAATTGCATAAATCGCAACGCCTTTGCGCATCTCTTCTTGCCGCGCCTGCTCGGCGGTTAACTCCCAATCGTCGGTCGGCGCGCCATCGGTGATCAAGAACAACCACGGGCGAAAATAATCCACCCCGTTCTGACGATAGGTATCTTTGCGTTGGCGCAGCAAAGCCAAAGCTTGCTGCATCGCTTCGCCCATCGGCGTGTTCCCGGCCGCGCTTAAGACGGGCGGCTGGAAGCGATCGGCGGTGACAAATTCAGTCGTCTGCACCGTCCCGCCAAAAGTGATCGTAGCCAATTCCACCCGCAGGGCGGCCAATTTATCCGCCTTGAGCGCTTTATCGAGGTCTTGCAGCCCGGCGTTCAACTCGTCAACCGGCTGCCCGGCCATAGACCCTGAAATGTCCAGAACCAACGCGACCGCGCAACGCGGCTCAGGATTGTTCTCAAACTCCACTGTATCCAGTCGGGATGGCATCATCAGTAAACCTCCTCAGCAAGGAAAATGAATATACGATAAGTTTACCGTTGAATCTCGATAGGCGCAAGAGGCGTTGCGCGCGGGCAGGCATTAGAGTCTATGATGGTCTCGCTTGCGAGGGCGGTCTGCTGGTTTGCAAGTGATATAATCGGTGAAGATGATCACTCGTCAGGAGTTTTATGATAGCACTATGTTACAGTCCAGCCCCAAAGCAAAAATCCGTCTGATTGTTCATGCGTATCAATCTGGCGAGATCAGTTTAGGAAAAGCGGCCGATTTGACGGGGCTTTCGCAAGAGGAGATGAAAGAAGTCTTGCGAGAAGAAGAGGTGGAAATTCATTTTGGCCCTCAAACGGCCGAGGAAGCGCTTGAGGATGCCCGCAATGCTGGTTGAGCAGAATGATCTGGTTTTTGCAACCGTTCTCGAATAGGGAAAACTTCCTATTGTCGCGCCTCTCCAGCAGACGAAGGCATCCCGTCTTCCATCCTGGCGCGCCTTGTGGAACGGGCTCATTCGAGTATTCGAGTCCGGCTGCTCTGAGCCGCTTATTCGAGGATGGCTTGATCGGCTGCC
>CAIQJJ010000023.1 GCA_903872065.1 uncultured Anaerolineales bacterium
AAGGCCAACATTTCGTACCACGTCACGCCGACCACCGGATGGTTCGGCAGATTGTAAGGCGCGCCATAATCATACGGACGGTCGCGTGTACCTTCCAATTTGCCATCTCGCCACACTTTTGCCCGCTGCGCCTCGGGCCAATAATGCTTTGCAGCATAACCGCCGGCGGCGGCGAATTCAGCATATTGAGCGTTTGTCACCGGGCAGCGACCAATCCAATAATCGGGTAAATCCACTTCGTGCTGAGGCCGTTCTCGTTCTCTACTATATGGATCGCCAGCATTGCTGCCCATAATAAACGGGCCGGCGGGGACGAAGCAGAACTGCATACCGGCGACGGTCATCACTTCGGGCCGCGGGTCGCCAAGCACGGCAAGGGAGGCGCCGGCGCGGGCGCGTTCGAGCGCCGGCAGGCGGTCAGAAGTCATCGCTTGCAGCAGGCCGCGCCGCACGCGCCCCAGTTTGGGCTGCTGCCGCTCGCTGACCGCCTGGACACTAATCGCCTCGGCCAGGAACTCGCCGGCCAGGCGCGCCCCCCACAGGCTGGCTTCCGCGCCGTCCGGCTGCACTTCCTCATAGCACAGCGCATCCACCAAAGACCAGATGGCGGAGGTCGTGCCGCGGGCGGCCTTGGCCCCCGCCAGCAGGGCGACCTCGCGCCAGCGGTTGAAGTCGCCGCAGACCAGTCCGGCGACCTGCTCAGGGTAATCATGGTCGGTCAGGTAGCAGGCGGCCAGGTATTCCTGGAAGGTGCGGTGCGGAAAGGTGTAGACGCCCACCCCGCGCGGGATGAGCAGGCCGGCGCGGTCGCGCAGGTACTCCACCAGGCGGGCCGGGCGGAGGTCCGGGTTTTGGCTCAGGCGCAGCAGCCCGGCGATCAGGTCGTTTTCCAGGATGTCGGCGGTGCCTTTCAAGTCCACCTGGGCGGCGTGGGCGCGGTAGGCCAGATCATTCAACAGTTCGCGCACCTTTTGGCGATCCACCTTGAGCCATTCGGCCAGGCTGGGCTGCAGCAGAATCGCCGCGCCCTGGCCATCGCGCGTCACGCGCTGGCTCTCCCACCAATCCAACAGCAGTTCGACAGTGTCGGCGTAGAGTTCCTCGCGCTTTTCGGGCAGAGTGCCGCCGCGCCAGGCGTGCAGCGAAGCCATCAGCGTCAAGAGCAGCGGGCGCTCGGCCAGGCCGCGCAGGCGGTCGCTGTGGAAAATGGCCTGTGTGAGCAGGGCGGCGCTGCCGCGGGCCGCCTCGGCGTCCAGCCCGCGCAAAAGGGCGATGTGCGCATACCAGGCGGCGATGAACTGGCGAATTTGGGCGGCGCTGAAAGGGGCCAGCGCCGCCTCGCTGAAGTCGCGCAAGCGCCAATCCTGTCTCTGGTAGGCGTAAGTGCGGCTGGTTACCAGCACACGGCAGCGAGGAAAGGCGGAGGCGAAATCTTCGATGGCCTGCTTGATCTGGGCGCGGCGCTGCTCGGCTTCCGTTACCTCGTCCAGCCCATCCAACAAGAGCAGGCCGCCCTCCTGGCGCAGTTCGTCCATCAAGGGCTGCTCAAAGGCCTGCAGGGCGGCGTCTTTGAGCGTGGTCACGATAAACGCCCACAGGTGACGGGCGGCGGCGGCCTGGCCGGCCGGGGGCAGGCCGCGGGCGGCGAAGTCGCGCAGCGTCACCCGCAGCGGCAGCAGCGCCCCATGCTCCCAGGGCTGCGTCTCCTGCGCCGGGCGATCTTCCTCTTCGGACGGCAAGGGAGCGGTCAGGCGTTTCAGATTGGCCTCCGCCTGCCCCAGGGCCTCGCCGGCCAGGCAGAGGGCGACGAAGTTGACAAAGGTGCTTTTGCCGGAGCCGGGGTCGCCCAGCAGCACCAGGCGGCTGTGGCGGTTGAGGAGTTCCAACGCCGACAGGCGGCGCGCCTCGCGTGATTCAGGCCGGCGTTCGGCGGAGGCATCCATCTCCTCGCTGGAAAGGGTGAGCAGGGCGGTGTAGATGGCGCTCAGGCTGATGCGGCTCTGCGCCTCGCTGGCGGCTTTGGAATCAATGCCGGCCAGGTAGAGCTTGCCGGCCGCTTCGAACAGGTGGTTGAGATAGGCGCGGCGCAGGGCGGCCGGGGCGGACTCCGGCTGGATCATGATAATTTTGTCGCCCATGACCAGGTCGCCGCGCACATCCCTTTGCACCAGGGCGCTGCCAGAGGCGAGGGCTTGATTGTGATCGCCCTTGATCACGCTGCCAGGTTGAGCGGCGGGCGGCGCGGCCTGGGGAGGGCGCAAGGCCGCGCCGCATTCTAAGCAGAACCTGGCGCGATCAGGGTTTTCACTCTGACAGGCAGGGCAAATGCTCATTGTTACTCACTCATCTCCAAGAGATTGACCTCCGCCGCCGGCAGGGAGTCGTCCAGGGGCAGGCGGAAGGTCTTGATCTCGCACGGGCCGAACTGCGC
>CAIQJJ010000024.1 GCA_903872065.1 uncultured Anaerolineales bacterium
GCAGGAATTCGCGCAATCCGCCCAAAATGGGCAGCAAAGCTTTCCCTCTTAAAAGACAGGCGTCCAGCGCGCGAACAAACCGGGCGCTTCGACAGCCCCGCCCGGCGCAAACCAAGTAATCTTGCCCAACGCCACAAGTGTGCAAATGAGCAAAAGACAGATTTTCGCGCTCTATCAGATCACTCAACAAACTCCGTTTTGGCAGTCGGCTTCAATCATCGCGAAAACCACCCGCATCCCGACCAAAATAGCTTCTTCTAACTGCAAATCGGTTTGCGTCGCTGAGAACTCATTCTCGCGATAAAATGTTTTTATTCGGAAAGCCAATAACGCTTTGCTTTTTAGTTTCCGACAAAGGTAAATTATCGCCACACATAATGGCTTCGCGAAATCACCCCACTAGGCCATACGCGAGACCAACTTAAAGCCACTTTACCAGTTTTAGGATAGCATCGTTTGTATGAAAGCAGGTAAATATGTCGAACACCTTGTATGTGCATAACTTTCGTGGTTTCTCAAACACTTTTATCCCTATAAAAGATGTGAACTTTTTTGTAGGGGAAAATAGTACTGGGAAAACATCCTTATTATCGCTGCTTACACTCCTGGGACTTCCGGAATTCTGGTTCAGACAGGAATTTAATTCAGAAAGAGTTCAATTAGGCGCGTTTAAGGATATTATCAGTCTGCAAAGTACTGACCGTACATTTGACCTTGGTTTTATTGTCGAAACAAGAGCTAACGAAAATGCTACCTATGAGGCAGCATTGATGAGATTCGAGGAAAAAGATAATGCCCCACTACTGATGCAATACAATTATGTCAGCAAACAGGGGCAGGCAAAAATTGTTTTTACTGAAACCCAAATTAAGTATAAATTCTCCGACCTTGATACATCAGTACCTACATACCAGGATATTTATGAAATCTTTGTTGGATGGACAACTGCTGATACTGATTCCGAGCAAACTGGATTTATCCCCTTTATTAAAAAAATAGAAACATTCGACAGACGACAAGCATTATTATTCGTTGACAGAATACTCCAGAGAATCCATAGTGAAAATACGCATCAACCAGACGATCAGGTATTCAGTTTAAAGATACCCGATTTTGTAAGTCGGTTGGTTTGGTTCGCGCCAATAAGAAGTAAACCTAGAAAAACCTATGATGAATACAAATTGGACTTCAACCCGGAGGGTGAACATACCCCCTATCTTGTTCGTCGTTTATTGAAACAGAAGAGGAGTTCAAAAGAATTTCGCCAATTCATTGAACATTTTGGCGCAGAAAGTGGTTTATTCGACTCTCTCGACATAAAAGGTTACGGCAAAGAGGCGGCGTCACCTTTTGAATTACGCGTGGTACTAAATAATATTCCTCTGGCTTTAGTCAATGTTGGATATGGTGTTTCGCAGGCATTGCCTGTAGTTGTCGAATTATTTGCTCGACCACCCAGATCTCAATTCGCAATTCAACAGCCAGAAGTTCACCTCCATCCAAAGGCTCAGGCTGCTCTAGGCGACGTTATCTTTCAACTGGCCGCCAATGAAAAAAAATGTTTTTTCATTGAAACTCATAGCGACTACACTATTGATAGATTTCGGTTAAATTTTCGAAAAGAAAAAGAGAAAACAATATCTTCTCAAGTACTATTTTTTAGTAGACAATCGCAAGGAAATCAGATATCTTCAGTGGAGATTCTGCCAAATGGAGAGTATTCTGATGATCAGCCATCTGCGTTTCGAGATTTCTTTATCCATGAACAAATGAATTTATTGGGGCTTTAAAATGTGTATAGTTATCGATACGAATACTTTTGCGTC
Source organism: uncultured Anaerolineales bacterium (assembly GCA_903872065.1). Lineage (GTDB taxonomy): Bacteria > Chloroflexota > Anaerolineae > Anaerolineales > UBA4823 > CAIQJJ01. The sequence goes on from CAIQJJ010000024.1 coordinate 1,827, forward strand.
GGTTTTTGATCCATCATCTGAGAAACACTCTGAATTCAAGCCGGTCCTGGAATGGATAGTATTTGGTAACGGAAAAATTGTCTATGGCGGCAGGAAGTATAAACAAGAACTTCGAGAAGCAAGAAAATACTTATCATTTTTTTTGGAGTTGTCAAAAGCGCGTAAAACAAAAGAAATTAATGATGCAGAAGTGGATGAGAAACAAAAAGAAATTGAGAGGATTGTCAACGACAAGAAATTTAATGATCCTCAAATCGTTGCCATAATTGTTGTTTCAGGATGCAAACTGATTTGCTCTGAAGATAAATCCGCATACCCTTTTTTTAAGCGCAAAGATTTGTATCCCAAACACATTACACGCCCCAAAATATACTCCAAAGCATCAAACGCTGATCTTTTATCTGACAATAATATTGCCGAAATTTGTAAACCCACAAGGCGTTTACCTAAAGAGTTAGGACAAGGTGTAATACAGAATCTTTAGTTTGCAATGTAACCAAAGATTGGATTTGATAGCCGGGAAGGACCCGAAGGTTAGAAAAGAGTCTTCACAATAACTCCTTTGCAACCTTCGGGCTTTTGTGAGTTAATCCGATCCTTTACCCGCCCTCCCCTACCATCTCTTGAATCACCCGGCGGGCGGTCTGCGTCCACAGATCGAAGCGCTCGACGCGGCCCTCGCAAGTGTGCGTATCCTTCAGAATCATCTCCAACACACAGCCGTTCGCCTGGCACACCTCCACCGTGTGGCGCACGTAAGCTTCGATGGCCGCCAGGTCGAACTCGCCCACCAGGTGCGCCGGGTTGGGCTTCCATGAAAAGATGAAATTGCCTCGCAGCTTCTCGGCGCAGCGATCCACATCCGCAAAGGGCGAGACCGAGATGCGGCGCATGTGCGGGAGCTTGACCACATCATCCAACTTGCGCGTCAGGTCTTCGCAGCAGCCGTAGCCGGTCAGGCCAAAGGGTTCGAGCAGGCGCGCCTCGTAAGGCATCACAAAAGCGGCGTGCATACGCGGCGACACCACCGCCATCTCCTGCGACTCGGCGCTCGCCCACAGATCGCAAGGACGCACCCGCTGCGGGTCGAAACCGGCCGCCGGCAGTTCATCGGTGTAGCCATTACCGCCCGAACTGTGATAAGTACTGTCATTATTCAGGCTGAACAGGTTGAGATCGATCAACTGCTGGCGCAAACGGTGATGACCGGCCTCGAAGAAGGCCATCATCTCATGCACAAACTGCGGCGCGTCGGCCATATCCAGCAGGAAATTGTTCAGCCCGCGCAAGAAAATGTACTGTGAGGCCAGGTGATAGGACGTGTGAGCGCGACCCTTGGGGCGGATCGTCAGAATATCGCCAAAGAGATCATGCGCCTGCTCCAGGTTTTGGCGCGTGGCGGCCTCGTCATAGATCAAATCGGGATGGCGCAGCTTGCGGATGTCGGCGTATTCCGCCATCACCGCCTCGATCTCGTATGCCCCGCGCGCCGCGTCCGGCAAATGCGTCACGGGCGACAGTCCCCAACCGGTATCGCTCAAGACCGCGTTTTCCACCCACTCCGCTTCCAATACCGTATCGTCATCGAAATGGCGGGCGGTATATAAACGCACCCACAGAGACCATTCGATGCGCTGCGCCGCCTCGGACTCGCACTGCTGCGTGAAAGCGGTGCTCAACTCGCCCCAAGCCCCTTCGGGAAAGACCAACATCATAGGATAGGTGGAACGCAGACTGTTATGCTCCACCCACCGCCGGCGGCGCTCTGCCATGATCGGGTCGGCGGCCAGTTCCGCTGCCTGGCGCGCCAGCCCACGTAAAATATTCTTATCGTGCGTTGAAAAACCCATTGGATACTCTCCTTGTGATGATTAAAAAGCACATTCGCCCGGCGCAACCGCCGGTTCATATCTTCGCCAACTTATCCTCAGCCTCCATGCCTTATCCTGCTCAAGCGCTGCGCCAAGATTCTGGTCAGCGTGCGCGCCTCATCTACCCGCAAGAGATACACCAGGCCGGCATAGACCGCCCCGCCCACCACAACGCCGCCCAGAGCCTCCAGCAGCGGGGAGCGATCCTGCATCAAACGCAGCCAGCCAGCCAGCGCCAACCCCATCCCCGCCGTCGCCAGGGCCGCCTGCACCGTTGCATTCCACACCGCCCGCCCGCCAAGGCCTTGCAGCCGGCGCTGGATCAACCAGAGCAGCGCCAAAGCCTCCAGCCCCGTCGCCAGCGAATTGGCCAGAGCCAACCCGCCGTGCGGCAGAAGACCCAGGCGGCGGAACCACTCCGCCAGCAGCAGGCTCAACCCCACATTCAAGCCCATCGCCGCCGAACCCACCAGGACAGGCGTCTTGGTGTCGTGCAGGGCATAGAAAGCGCGCGCCAGGATTTCGACCACGCAGTGGCCTACCAGCCCGGCCGAGTACCACAGCAAAGCCCAGGCCACCATCTGCGTGGATTGGGCGTCGAAATTACCGTACTGCATCATCAAAGCCACCACCGGTTGGCGCAGCAGGATCAGGCCGAGCGAGGCCGGCAGGGCCAGCAGCAAAATGGCGCGCAAACTGGCCGCCAGCGAGGCGCGCACCTGGTCGAGCTTGCCGAGGGCATACTGCGCCGCCAGGGTCGGCAGCGCGGCAGTAGCCACCGCCTGGGCAATGACCGCTTGCGGCATCAACATCATCGTCAAGCCCCAGTTCAACGCCGCCAGGCTGCCCTCCGCCATGTACGAGGCCAGGTTAGTGTTGACCCAAAAATTAAGCTGCACCACCGCCACACCGAAGACGCGCGGCCCCATCAGCCAAAAGACCTGGCGCACTTCAGGCAAAGCCAGTCCCAGGCCGGGCGTATAGCTGCCTCGCAAACGCCACAGACCGGGCAGTTGCAGCAGCAGGTGCAGCGACGCTCCAATCACAACCCCCCACGCCAGGCCATAAATGCCCATCGAGGGCGCTAATACCAACACACCGAAGACCATCCCCAAGCGGTAGAGCGCCGGCGTCAGGGCAGGGATGAAAAAGACCTGGTGAGCGTTCAAAATGCCCATCACCAGCCCGCTCAAACCGAAGATAACCGCTGAGGGCAGCATCAGGCGCAGCAGGGAGACAGTGAGCGACTCGGTGGCCGGGTCATTGGCAAAACCGGAGGCCAGCAGGTGACGCACCACCCAGGGCGCATAGATGGCGGCCAAGAGCGCCGCCGCGCTAAGCGCCAGCAAAATCAGATTAGCCAGCGCTGAGGCCAATCGCCAGGCCATCTGGCGCTCGCCCTTCGCCAGCAGGCCGGCAAAGGTAGGAATGAAGGCCGAGCCCAGCGCCCCGCCGGCCATTAAGGTGAAGATCGTCTCACAGACGCGGTTGGCGGCCCAGAAGGCGTCCATTTCAGCCTGCGCGCCGAAGCGGGTAGCGTTGAGAATCAGCGAGGCCAGGTTGGCCAGGTTGCTCAAGACAAAAGCGACCATGACCGTCCCGGCGGCGCGGGCGATCTGGCGGTTCGCAGAAGAGGGGTTAGTCATGCTGACATTATAACTGCAATTCTGACGCCGCTTATCATTCACCAATGGCCTCTCAATCCTCCTCAAGAAAATCATCTTCATTCGCGGTTTATTGATATAATTCCTTTATGGACAATCCAATCAATTCTTCACCCGAAACCGATCCCTTCGAAAAATCGGCGGCGCAAAACAACAGCCTGGTCTGGCTATTGGCCGCATTTTTACCAGTAGTCTTTTTCTTGGGGCTGGGCGCCGGCTATTTGCTTTGGGGACGCGCCCCGTCAGAAAACGCCGCGGCTCAAGCCGCAGCCGCGCCTCAGGCGACCAGCGCCCAAACCGCCGCGCCGGCCGCAGCCGAGGGGGATGCCGATGCTGCGATTGCCACCCAGGTCGCCCTGGCCATCCAGGCGACGCAGGAAGCCAACCAGCCTCAACCGCCCAAGGAGCTCAAACGCTACGACGTGCCAACCGACGATGATTATATCTACGGGCCAAACGACGCCCCGATCACACTGATTGAGTTCAGCGATTTCCAATGTCCCTACTGCTCAAAATGGTATGTTGATGTCTTTCAGCGCCTGCTGGATACCTACCCGGATAAGATTCGCTTTGTCTACCGCGACTTTCCCCTGACCAATATCCACCCGGAAGCCGTGCCGGCCGCATCAGCCGCCAACTGCGCCGGCGAACAGGGCAAGTATTACGAATATCACAATGCGCTGTTCAGCGGCAAATATTCCCTCGGCGCGGCAGCCTACCCCAAATACGCCGCCGACCTGAAACTCGACGCGGCTAAGTTCAAAGACTGCATCCAGTCGGAAAGGCTGATTCCTGAAGTGATGGATGACCTGGATTGGGCTACCAATCTGGGCGTACAGTCTACCCCTACCTTCTTTATCAATGGCATCCCGGTGGTTGGGGCGCAGCCCTTTGAAACCTTCCAGATGATTATTGACTGGGAACTGGCCGGGAAATTGCCCAAAAATTAGCTTTTTTGGTCTTTGCATTTCTGTAAAGTTTGCGTAAAAGCACACGAATTTGATACAATGTAAGTGATAAGTTTATCGTTCAGGCAATCTTATGACTCATTTACCTACTGAAATTCTTTTGGTTGAAGACAATCCAAATGACGCCGAACTGGCGCTGTATGCTTTACATAGATACCATGGTTCCACACAAGTGGACGTGGTGCATGATGGCGCAGAAGCGTTGGATTATATGTTCTCCACCGGGGCCTACGCCGCCAGCACGCGCGAAAGCAATCCCAAAGTGATTTTGTTGGATCTCAAGCTGCCCAAAGTGGATGGGCTGGAAGTTTTGGAACGCATCAAGTCCGATCCACGCACCCAAACCATCCCGGTCGTCGTGCTGACCTCTTCGCGCGAGGAGAGCGATATCCAGCGCAGTTACGAATTAGGCGTGAACAGCTACCTGGTCAAACCGATTGATTTCGAGCAGTTTACCGAGGTTGTCCGGCTGTTGGGGGTCTACTGGTTGCATCATAATCAGCTTCCCTTCCTCAAAAGCATCTTCCCTGCCGGCGAATAGGTCGCCCAGGTTAGGGATCGTACACCGGATCTCCGCGCGCATCCACCCGATAGCCAGCCCTTTGCAGCAGCACTGCGCCCGCAGTGAAGTCATCGCTGCGCGTCGCCAGGCGGCGGCGCAAGTCCGCATCCAGTTCCGCCTGGAGCGCGGCATAATCGGGGTGATCAACCAGGTTTTGAAGCTGGCAAGGATCAGCGGCGTTGTCGTACAACATCCACGGCCCTTCACGATGAATGACATAAGTGTAGCGCGCTGTGCGCAGCCCACGCCAGTCGCGCCCGCCGCGATAGTAGGCGTATTGGTGAAAACACACCGGCAGTTCGATCAGGGCGCGGGTATCAGGCGGGGCGCTTTCACCGCGTAAGAAAGGCGCAAAGTCATGCCCTTCCACCGTCGCCGGGATGGGCAGGCCGGCCAGCCCTAACAGTGTCGGCATCAGGTCGGGGGAATTGATCGGCGTCTCAATGCGCCGCGCCGCCCGCCCAAAGCGCGCCGGGTAGCGCAGCAGCAACGGCGTCAGGATCGACTCGTCCCAGGCGCGCTGTTTGTTCCAGCCGCCGTGCGAGCCAAGCAGATCGCCGTGATCCGAGGTGAAGACAAGCAGCGTATCCTCACTCAACCCGCATTCATCCAATGTGCGCAGCAGTTCGCCAAAACACCAATCCAGCGCCGAGCAGTGCGCGTAGTAGCCGGCCAGGGCCTGGCGCGCCTGCGTAGCCAGCGATTCCGGCACATTTGGACGCAGCTCAATCCGCCCCGCGTCGTACAGGCGGCGGAAGGCCTCCGGCGCGGTCTGGTACGGATCGTGCGGCGGGCCCCAGGAAAGGATCAGAAGAAAAGGTTTCTCCCCGCGCCGCCCTTGCAAATACGCCTGCGCGTCGCGCGTCTGGGCGACGGCGTCATAGCCCTCCCACCACAGCTTCTCCGGGTCATCGGCATAATAGAACGACTCGTTGTAGTCGTGAGTGCACTCACGCACCTTCCAATACTCAAAGCCCTGGCGGCGTTGGCGCGGGATGTAAGCGCTGCGCCCATGCCCATCAATATGCCACTTGCCAATATAGGCGGTATCATAGCCCGCCTCGCCGAAACACTCCGCCAGGTATTTGGGCTGGCTGGAAATCGGTACATCGTTGACAAAGACGCCATGCGTCAACGGATACTGCCCGGTCATCAGCGTCGCCCGCCACGGACTGCACACCGGGCAGTTCGAGACGGCGGTCGTAAAGTTAAGACTCTCCTGTGCAAAACGATCCAGGTTGGGCGTCTGCACATTCGGATCGCCGGCGTACCCGGTCGCCTGCGCCCGCCACTGATCGCCAAAGACAAAAACCACGTTCGGCTGCTTCATAATGATCTTTCGTTAATAAACGTCTCCACTGAAACTGCAATCTGCGGGAATTGACTGAGAATTTGCTTATCCGCAGTGATCAACGGCGCGCCCAAATCCTTCGCCAGGGCTACAAATTCACAGTCATAAGCAGAACAGGTACTTGCGGAAACCAGGTTAAGAACCTGGTGCGAAGCGACATCATATTCTCGGTCGCGCATCAACCGGATTGCTTCGGCCATCATTTGCTGCGCGTCTTCCAATTTGATCCACTTCTTCCGCACATACAGCGCCAGCACATTGCGAAATTCACTCCGCCAAAGCAGCGGCGCTGACCATAGAGGCTCCATCAAAAGCAAACGCTCGGCTTGCACCGAATGTTGATTGGACAGGTATAAGGCCCCAATGATATTGGTATCCACAATGATCATGGTCGCCCGGCATTCTTCATTTGGTTAAAGTCATCATTGGTGATCTCATAAGCCGCAGTTTTCTCGCGCAGTCTGCGCGCGTTGGCCAACAAAAGCTCCGGGTTGATTGGCTGGCTGCGCACCACTTGCTCAATGCATGCAATAATTTCGCTGTTGATACTGCGATGGTTGCTCTCGGCAAAACGTTTAAGCTGCTCATAAAGCTCAGGCGGAATATTTTTGACCGTAATCGTAGACATATCTCACTCCATAATGGTTCCGTTTAGAAACCATTATGACAAACCAGTACAAAAATGTCAAGAGCCAAAATAACCCCCACCCGTGAACATTTCACATCGCCTCTGCATACTTACCTCTTCCTCAGTTCTTCGACTACCGCTTCCAGCAAATCCAACAAGTCTTCCTTGCTCATCTCCGCCAGGTTCAGTTTGCTCTCAAGCCCCGCCGCCTTTTGCCCATCGCGCTGCGCCGCCAGCGCCAGTTCCCCGCGCAGCCACGCATCCACCTCAGCCGCCGAATACACATCCTGCAAAACCTGGCGCGTCTCAGCATTCACAATCACATAAAAGCGGGTGCGCGTCGGCGGATCAATCGCCACAAAGCCCGTAAAATACAACGCCACCTGTCCGTTTTCCAGGCGCGGCGCTGGCAGAAGCTCAATCACATCCGTGTCCCCGCTGCGCACTTCACTCTCCTCGCCCTGGCTCACCCGCAGCCAGTTCACATCCGCCGGATGGTTGGGCGCGGCCTTGATCTCCGTCGCCAGCGCATCCACCCCCTGGTAAGCCTGGTCTTGCGGCAGTTCCCACACATAGACTGGGCCATCAATCTTATTCGACGCTTCCATCATGATCCCCTTCAAGCTGTCCTTCATCAACGGCCCAAAAGGGGTGTACCACATCATCCCTTGCGCCGAAGCCAGGTGATAAGGCGCGCTGTTCTCCTGGTTGACCGCGCTGCGCTGCACACTGACCCGCCCCTGGCGCGTCACCAATCCCGCCCAAAGCCCATTGCGCCAGCCATAAGCCTCGGTCTTCATCGCCGCCAACCACTCCGGCTCGATCTGCACCCTCTCCAGGCGTGGGTCGGCCTCCGCTTCCTGCGGCGTCAGCCACTCAGCGTTCCCATCAGCGTGGATCAGGGCGATCTGCGCTACATAAGGCACGCGCGCCCAACCGCTCCGCTTTAGGAGGCTGATCATCGCCAGGTAGCCCCCCTGCCCATCCTGCACATACAACACTTCATGGTATTCCACAAATGGATCGTGCTGGCGCACAAAAAACTCCACCGAATTCCACAGCAGCCCGTTTTCCGCAAACGGCATCGCCTGGCGCACAATCTGCACCTTATCCACCCCCTCCGGATCGTACAAGAAAAAGCCCTGCGACGGGTAAATCAACTTATTCAGCAGGTCAATCCCCCCATTCGGACCAAACTCCGCCACCCAATGCCCATTGACATAGTCCAAATCGCCGGGTGCGAAACGGGTATCGGGATTTTGATTCTTAAAATTCTCGCGCGCTTCCGCATACGAAACCGCCCGGCTCTCCATCAGCGGGATCAGCGCCGCCGGCTCGTAGACCGTCCGCTCATACAAGCCTTGCAGCATAACCGGCTGAGCGATCAGCATCCAGACCAACCAGATCGGGGCCAGCAGCACTCCCAGCAGCAGCCAAAACGCCTTCCACTCCAACTTCAAACGCGTCCCCAAGACCCCCAGGCCGGCCGCCATCAACAGCGGGACAAGCCAGCCAATCGGATTGCTGTACACCCCATACAACAGCCAGCCCATCGGCCACAACCCAGGCAAAAATACCGCCCACAAGGCCAGGAACAGCGCCAACAGCCCCCAGATCACCCAGCATCCCTTCCCCCGATTCCCCATGCTCGAACCCAACATCAATCTATGTTGCAGATTGCGTCTCATCCCATCCTCCTGATTTCGATTACCTCAAGGTTTACTCAGGAAAAGTTTCTCCCCGAATATAACCCGTTTCAGTGAGAAACGTCAAGCATCTTGGATACAGCATCCTGCACCAATTCAACAAATTCTGGGGATCCACAAAATTGCCGAAACCGTTTCGATGATTACCAGCGATTTACAACATGGCTTACAGCAAGCCCTGCTCGAAAATGGCTACGCTACATCCGAAAAGATCGTCGCCCTGGTTGAGGAGGTCAAACGATAAATTGCCGCAGAAGCTTATTCTTGATCCGGTCTTTCGGACTGTAGCCCATCATCCGTTCGACCGGCTGCCCTTTGATGAACAGCATCAACGTCGGCACACTCATCACCCCATACTGCATCGCCAGCGAGGGATTTTCATCCACATCCACCTGGTAAAACTTAACCTTGCCCGTCCACTCCTGCGCCAACTGCTGAACGATAGGCGCCAACATCTTGCACGGCCCGCACCAGGTCGCGCTGAAATCCACCACAACCGGTTGGGAGGCCGCCAGAACCTGGCTCTGGAAAGTGCTTTCGCTGATTTTCGGAAGATCGCTCATAGACTCCTCAAAAAAATAATGGTAGAGACGCCAATGACCGGGGAAACTTCAGACCGAGACCCAATCCAGCCTTTCAACGCCTCACGACCTATTATAAATGCCATCCAATTGCGCGCCAATTCCCAATTTTCCTGTTTTTTTGACTTGCTTTTTTCATAGATAGTGGTAAAATCATCCCCGCTCGAAATGAGCAAATGGATTGCCCCCGTAGCTCAATGGATAGAGCGCCTGCTTGCGGAGCAGTAGGTTGCGTGTTCAAGTCACGCCGAGGGCACCACACAGGAGCGGCACCCCCGCTCCTGTTTTTTTATTTCACATCCCCCGCTCTTGCCCCGTCGCTGCCCATTGGGGGAGGAAAAGAGTTACCACGATGAACCCACGACGCCAAATCTTATTGACCAATGATGATGGCATCGACTCGCCCGGTTTGTGGGCGGCTGCTGAAGCTTTGTCCACCCTGGGCTATGTGCATGTGGTCGCCCCGATCGAGCAGTGGTCGGGGGCCGGCCGCAGCCTGCTAGGCTCCTCTGATGGCCGGATCAAGCCGCAGACGCTGCGCGTGCACGACAAAGACTGGACGATCTATGGGGTCGGCGGCACGCCGGCGCAGGCGGTGCTGCACGGGCTGTTCGAGCTAATGCCCACCCCGCCCGACCTGGTCGTTTCGGGCATCAATTATGGCGAGAACCCCGGCGAAGGCATCACCGCCTCTGGCACGATCGGGGCCGCCCTCGAAGCTGCCTCGAACGGTTTTCCCGCCCTGGCCATCTCGCTGGAGACCTGCCCGGAGCATTACCTGTCGCTGTCCACCGATGTAGACTTCTCGGCTGCGGCGCATTTCACCCATCACTTCGCCCGCGTCCTGCTGGAAAAGCCCCTGCCCGCCGATGTGGATGTGCTGAAGATTGAAGTGCCGATGGATGCGACCCACCAGACCCCCTGGAAAATGACGCGGCTTTCGCGCCAGCGTTACTACCGCTCGTTCAAGCCGCTGCGCGCCGCCTGGGAACAGCCGGTCAAGTTCCCGTACGCGCGCCGCGATGAGTTCGACAATGAGCCGCAGGACACGGATGTCTACACGCTGCGCGTGGAACACCAGGTAGCGGTAACGCCGCTCAGCCTGGATTTCACCTCGCGCATCGCGCTGATGGAGCTGCAGCAAACTTTTGAGAATTGAACTTAAGCGTCTCTATTCAAGAGTTCCAACAACGGCGCATAGATCGCCGGCGAAGCGGCCAACACTGAGGCCGGCGGCCCGATATAATCGGCTCCGCCGCGGCAGTGAGTGACGATTGCCCCGGCCTCTTGAGCGATCAAACCACCCGCCGCCACATCCCACGGGTTCAAACGCAGTTCCCAAAATCCATCGAAGCGCCCCGCCGCCACGTAACACAGGTCAATCGCCGCCGACCCCAGCCGGCGCACACCCTGCGAGTGCAGCGAGAGGCGCTTATATTCTTCCAGGTTGTTTTGCGGATGGGTGCGAATGTCATAGGGAAAGCCAGTGACAAGCAGGCTGTGATCGAGATCCACCGGCATTGAGACTTGCAATCGGCCGCCGTTCAGCGTCGCCCCGCCCCCTTTTTGCGCCGCGTAGAGTTCATCCCGCATCGGGTCATAGACCACGCCCAACTGCACCGCATCCCCTACTGCATAGGCGATGGACACGGCGAAGATCGGCACCCCGTGCGCGTAGTTGATCGTGCCATCCAGCGGATCGACATACCAGATCGGGTCGGTTGTTCCGCCCCGCGCCCCGCTCTCCTCAGCCAGGATGCGATGCTCTGGGAAGCGGGCGTGGATCGCCTCCAGCACATACGCTTCCGAACGGTGATCAAATTCCGTTACCAGGTCTATCACCCCTTTTTGCTTGATGTGGAACTGCTGCCCATAACCGGCGCGCAAAATCTCACCCGCGCCGCGGGCCATCACTTCGAGGTCAGAAAGTGTGGGAGATTGGCTCAATGTTTGGCGATCTGCTCAAGTAATTTGTAAAGCTGATCCAGCTCACCCTGGATCTGATCGCGATGCTGGCGCGCTTCGTGGAGCAGCGCCTCAAACGAGGAGCGTTGTTCCACCGGCAGAGTGGGCAGCAGGCGCTCGGTGCGGGCGATCTGCGTGTTCTTATGGCGCAGCTTAGACTCCAGGCGCTCGCGGTAGCCGTGGTAAAACTCATCATCGCTCATCGGTTCCGCCATAGATGCCGGCCCAGCCGTAAGGATCTCCGCGATGGTCAGCAAAAATTCCTCGGTGTCCACCGGCTTCTCCAGAAAACGCACCGCCCCCAGGCTGAGCGCGAAAGCTTTGTCCTCCGGAGTGATATAAGTGGCAGAGAGAAACATGACTGGGATGCTGCGGGTCAGCGGGTTGGTGCGCAGTTTTTGCACCAGGGTATACCCATCCATCTTCGGCATGAGGATATCGGTGATCACCATCGCTGGCTTTTCACGCGCAATCACTTCCAGCGCCTCGGCGCCGTTGCGGGCGCTGATCACCGGGTAGCCCTTGAAGCGCAGGGTTACTTCCAACAGTTCAAGGACATTGGGAATATCTTCGACAACAAGAATGGGGCCAAGTGGAATCATCATAGAAGTATTTTAGCCCTTTTTAAGGCTGAAGGCAAGCCAAAACAACCAGGTTTTACGAAACATTCATCCCCCTCTTGATCACCGTCCGCACCAGGTTGCCGCCAAAACGATAGCCCAGGTGACGATAATCCGCGACCGACAGGATCAAGAGGTCTGCCTGCTTGCCCGGCTCCAACGATCCGATCCGGTCGGCGCGTCCGATGGCCGCCGCCGCGTTGATGGTGGCTGCGGCGATGGCTTGCGCCGGGGTCAGTTTGAGATAACGGCAGGCCAGCGCCAGGACAAACTGCATATTGCCGCACCAGGCGGTGCCGGGGTTGAGGTCAGTGGCCAGGGCCAGGATGGCGTTGGCTTCAAGCAGCGCCCGCGCCGGGGTATATTCACTTTCCGCCAGGCCAAAAGGCGTACAGGGCAGCGCCACCGCCACCGTATTGCTGCGTCCCAAGGCCTCGATGTCGGGCGTGGAAGTTTTGACCAGATGATCGGCGGAAGCCGCCCCCAATTCGACCGCCAGGCTGGCCCCTCCCAGGTTGTCGAATTCGTCAGCGTGAATCTTCAACGGAAAGCCCGCCTCCCGCGCCGCGGTCAGGATGCGCCAGGATTGGAAGAGCGAAAAAGCGCCCGTCTCGCAAAAGACATCCACAAAAGGCCGCAGCCCCGGCTGGCGCGCCGTTTGCGCCAGGCAAAACTGGCGCAGCGCCGGGATGCCCTGCTCGCACAACTGTGTGGTGTACCCATCAGGGTCGCGGCGAAATTCAGGCGGGATGGCGTGCGCGGCCAGGAAGGTAGGGACAAGTTCCAAGGTCCCGGCCTCGTCAAGCGCCAGGATTGCCTCAAGCTGGCGCAGTTCACTCTCCAGGTTGAGGCCATAGCCGGTCTTGACCTCGGCGGTCGTCGTCCCGTAACGCAGCATCTCCTGCAAGCGCGGGCGGGTTTCCGCAATCAGTTGGTCGAGCGAGGCGGAGCGCGTCGCGCGCACTGTCGAGAGGATGCCGCCGCCGGCCGCGAGGATTTCGAGATAAGTCTTGCCCTGCAAACGCAGTTCAAACTCGGCGGAACGGTCGCCGGCCCATAGTGCATGGGTATGCGGGTCCACAAAGCCCGGCATCACCACGCAGCCGCCGGCGTCCAGCGTCTCTTCCTGCGGATAAGCCACCAACAGATCGGCGCTCGTCCCAACGGCGGCAATCTCCGCCCCGCGCAGCAGCAGCGCCCCATCTGGAATCAGTCCCAGGCGGCCCAACTCACCCCCGCGCTGCGGGCCGCCGGCCAATGTCAGAAGTTGAGAGGCATGAAAGATCAGCATACCACACCCGGCGCGCCCAGGCCCTTAGCCGGCTGCGCCAGGGGTGTAGACGCCCTCTTTCACCAACGTCCGCTGACCATCCTGCTCTTCATAAATCTTATAAGTAAGCGTGATCGGGAAAGCTTTACTCAACATCGCCTGCGCCGGGCAATACCGCACCGCCGAAAGCTCAATCGCCCGCAGCAGCGCCGTCTCATCCACCCGATGTCCGGTGATAACATAATCAATCACCGCATCGGTGAATACCTTAGGGTAATCACTGGCGCGCCCGGCATGCACCTGCACCTCAAAGGCGGTCACATCCTGGCGCTTCTTGCTCATAATCGAGATCACATCCATCGCCGTGCAGCCGGCCAGGCTGATCGCCATCAACTCCAATGGGCGCGGGCCATCGTTATCGCCGCCCACCGAGGGATCGGTGCCTAAGGGAATGGTAAAGCCCGAAGGGGCGATCCCATCAAAACTCATCCGACCTTTCCAGTTAACTTTAACATCCATTGTCCTACTCCTCACAATCACTCTAAAAACGGGGTCACATATTTTTCCAATGTCTGGCGGGTGACTGGCCCAACCCAGGTCAGGCGCACCACCCCTTCCCGATCGACCAGGTACGAGCTTGGAATATCCCAATTTTGAAACGCATCCAGCGCCGCCGACTTTTCATCCACCCAAACGGGGAACGTCAGGCGATAGCTGCGGGCAAACTCGGCCACCTCCGCCGCCGGCTCGCCGCCCTCAATGGCGATCAAGGTGAAATCCTGATCCTTATGCGCATCATAATAAGCTTGCAAAACCGGCATTTCAGCCTTACAGGGCGGGCACCAGGTGGCCCAATTGTTGACCAAAGCCACCTGGCCGCGCCAATCCGAAAGCTTCACCGCCTGGCCTTGCAGCTCGTGCAGACTCAGCTCCGGCGCGGGAAAATTGACCGCTACAGGCACGGCGGAGGGCGCTTCAGGCGTCGCCGCCGCCTGGGGGATTACAAAAAAACCGGCCACGCCAAGCAGCACCAGCCCTAAGCCAGACACCAATAGGGCCAGGGTTGCCTGGCGGTTATTCAACGCGCGCGAGAAACCTTTCACTGCTTCAACGCTTTTTTAATTTCGGCGATCAGGTAAGATTCCGGCGCTGAGCCAACCAACGTCCCGGCGCCATCATTGATCGTCGTCTGCGGCACGCCGCTGACATGATGGCGAGCGGCCACTGCAGGAAACTCACTTGCCTCGACCATTTCAGCAGTCACCAACGGGCTTTCCAATGCCATGCGATGAGCCAGCACCACGGCTGGCGGACAGTATGGTCAGGTAGGGGTGACAAAGACTTGCAGGTGAATTGGCTTCTGCAAATTGCTCAAGAAGGCGCGCGTGGCCGGTTCAAGGCCCGAATCGCGCCCAGAGACAACGATCAAATCCTGGATCAGGGTACCAAATTCGTGGCCGGAGGGAATCCCCAACAGCCGGATGCCATAATCATGGACTGAAGCCGTCCCATCCTGGGCTTCGTCGCGCGCGGCGATCACCGTCGCCGGGGCGTCGGCGATGCCATACTGCCGCGCCACATCGGCGTTGGCGTCCAGATCATAAGTGATCAAATGAAGGGTGGGATGCAGCGCCGTCACTTCTTCAAGCAGTTGGCGGTTGTCATCGCAATAGTCGCAATCCTGCTGCCGGCCAAAATACAGCAGTTCCACCGGCTGCTGCAGGTTTGCATTAAAAACATCCCGCACTTGAGATGCAATTTTGTCGCTAAGCAAGGGCATAAAAAACTCCTTTTGAACTATTCTAAAAATTCAGACAGGTCTAAGCGCTTATACAAGCGTTGTTTCACATCCGACGGCACTTCGGCCGGCTCACAAGTGCTATGATACAAGGAAACGGTTTTGCGCAGCGTATCCACAACCACACGGCAGTTCTCGCATTCCGCCAGGTGGCGCTCAATCTCCGCACACAGCGCTTCACTGGCTTCTTCATCCACATAATCGGAGATGCCTCCTAAAAGGTGACGACAATGTTCATGCGCCATGGGCTTGCTTCTCCAAAACACGTTCACGGTAATAACCGGACAAAATCTCCCGCAGGCGAAAGCGGGCGCGGCTCAAGCGGGTTTTGACCGCTTCCTCGCTCAGGTTCAACGCCTGGGCGGTTTCCTCGGTTGAAAGGCCCTCGATATCGCGCAGCAGGAAAACGACCCGCAGCGCCGGCGAAAGCATTTCCACCGCCTCATCCAGGTGGCGTCGCCCTTCGGTCGAGAGCAGCTCTTCTTCGGGCAGGCAGCACCAATCTACAATTTGCACCGGCTCTTGCTCGCCATCCTCCGTTTCAACCGGTTGATCGAGCGAGATAATCTCAGGATGTTTGCGCCGCAAGTGCATCAGGGCCTCATTGCTGGCAATCCGATAAATCCAGGTTGAAAGCGACGAACGGCCATCAAAGTTCTTCAGCCCGCGAAAGGCCTTGATAAACGTTTCCTGCAGCACATCTTCGGCGTCTTGCGGGTTCTCAAGCATCTTCAGCGCCAGGCGATAGACTTTTCCCGAAAGCGCCTCAACCACCCGAGAAAATTCCAGCCGGTCGCCGGCCCGCAAGGCCTCAATCACAAAAGGTTCTGTAATGCTTGTGTTATTCATTAGATGCGTCCTGGGCAAAAAGGTGGCATCTTTTAACGCCGGACATGATACTGACCGACGCCCACCCATTTGTAGGTAGTTAACTCGCGCAGCCCCATCGGGCCGCGGGCATGCAAGCGCTGCGTCGAAATCGCCACCTCTGCCCCCAGGCCAAACTGCCCGCCATCGGTGAAGCGCGTGCTGGCATTGACATACACCGCCGCCGAATCCACTTCGGCCACAAATTGCTCCGCATGCACTGCATCCGCGGTCAAGATGCCATCCGAATGTCCCAGGCTGTGCGCATTGGTATGTTCAATCGCCTCGTCAATGCTCTCAACCACCTTCAGCCCCAAAACTAGCGACATCCATTCGGTGTCAAAATCCTCGGCCCCTGCCGGCTGCACCGAGGCCGGCAGACGGCCATCCTGCTGCAAGAAAGGCAGCGCTGAGGCGTGAGCGCGAAAAACGACGCCCGCCGGCTCAAGGAACTGCACCAGGCGCGGCAGAAACTCGGCCGCCGCGCGATGCACCAGCACCGTATCCAACGCGTTGCACACACTGGGGCGCTGCGTCTTGGCATTGTGGATCACCAGCAGCGAGGCGTCCAGATCAGCGGACTGGTCTACAAATAAGTGACAAATCCCCACCCCGCCCGTAATGACCGGGATGCGGCTGTTTTCTTTGCAAAAGCGGTGCAGCCCACCGCCGCCGCGCGGGATGATCATATCCACATGCTCATCCAATTGAAGCAGCGCCAGGACGTGGGCGCGATCAGGGTCATCTATATATTGAACCGCCTCCGCCGGCAGACCCACACTCTCCAACGCGCTGCGGATCACACTGACCAGGGCCACATTGGAGTGGAGCGTCTCCTTGCCGCCGCGCAGAATGACAGCGTTGCCAGTTTTGATCGCCAGCCCGGCCACATCAATCGTCACATTTGGACGCGCCTCATAGATCACCCCCAAGACGCCGAGTGGGACGCGCTGCTTGTGCAACTGCAAACCGTTTGGCAGGCGCGTCTCATCGAAGCGCTCACCCACCGGATCGGGTAATTCGGCCACCTGCCGCAGGTCCGCCGCCATGCCGCTCAGTCGAGAGGGATTCAGCAGCAAACGGTCTTGCAGCGAGGCGGACATTTGCGCCGCCCTGGCAAGTTCCAGATCGCGCAAGTTAGCGGCCAGGATATCCGCCTGGTCAAGCAGCAAACGATCGGCCAGCGCCAACAAAGCGGCGTTCTTTTGGGCGGTGGTCGCGCGCCCCAGGCTGCGCGCGGCGCGGCGCGCTTTTTGCCCCAGTTCAGTCACATTCATAAGCATCTCCTACTGTCAAATCATCACCAGTTCATTGCGATGAATGACCTCATCGCCATCATAATACCCCAAAATGGCTTCAATCTCGTCCGACTTTTTGCCGGCGATGCGGATCAAATCCGCCGAGCCATAATGGGTAATGCCGCGGGCGATCTCGCGCCCGGCCGGGTCAAAGACGCGAATCGTATCGCCCGGCTCGAAATCGCCCTCCACTGCCTTGACCCCCACCGGCAGCAAACTGCTGCCCTTCTTGAGTGCGCGCACCGCGCCGGCGTCAATGCGCGCCATGCCAGGGGCTCGCCCGCCGGCCAGGATGTAGCGCTTGCGGCTTTCGAGCGCCGTCGCCACCGGGTGAAAGCAAGTGCCAATTGGCTCGCTCGAAGCCAGGCGCAGCACCACATCATGTTCGTCGGCGCGGGCAATGACCACTCGCGTTCCCGAACGGCGCGCCAGGTCCGCCGCCTGCAATTTGGTGATCATGCCGCCTGTCCCCAAACCATTGGCGCTGCCGCCAGCCGCCTGCCACAACTCCGGTGGAATTTCCGGTCCACTGACATCGGTGACAAGCTGCGCCGCCGGGTCATGGCGCGGGTCAGCCGTATACAAACCGTCCAGATCGGTCAGCAAGATCAGCAAATCAGCGTCAATCAGATTCGCCGCCAGCGCCGACAGGTTGTCGTTGTCGCCAACCCGAATTTCATCGGTCGCCACCGTATCATTTTCATTGACCACCGGAATGACGCGCTGAGCCAGCAAAGCATTAAACGTATTACGCGAGTTCAAATAGCGCCGCCGGTCGGCCAGGTCGGCGCGCGTCAGCAGCACCTGAGCAATCGGCAAACCGTACAGGCCAAAAACCTGCTCATAAAGCGCCATCAGGCGCAGTTGCCCCACCGCCGCCAGCATTTGCTTGGCCGGGATATCCTTGGGCAACTGCGGAAAGCCCAGGCGCTCTCGCCCGGCGGCCATCGCCCCCGAAGTCACAATCACAATCTCGCAGCCCTGGGCGCTCAATTGAGCAACCTGGCGGGCGACCTCAACCAACCTGGGGGGGGACAGCCGCGGCGTGCCGGCAGTGAGCGAGGAAGTGCCTAATTTAATCACAAGGCGTTGATAATCCATACCGTTATTTTTAATCAAACTCCAATTCAGGACTAAGAATCCGCAACGCGGGAGAAAGACCAGGGTTTAATAATAGAAGTACAAGTGGGCCTCATTGTACCAAAACTTCCCTTTGAAAATGTGTCTGAAAGGAGCGTTATCATGCCTATTGCCCTCGCAGCCAATCAAGCGGTCAAAAAATACGGCGAGAAATATCGCAGTCTAATTTGAGTAAATTCGGCAATCTTTTACCAGTTTTCCATAGATTCTCAATTCCTGGGTATAATTGAGTTTTAATGTATATAGAAATAGACCAGACCAGAAAGGAGGTCTGCATCCTCAATATTCTTTTTTTGCCCCCCACCTGTTTCAATCGAGCAACCCCATCAACCAAGTCAACCAAAACCAAACAACAATTTCGGAGGAAGAGATGCTTAGGAGAAAAATTTTATACTCCCTATTGGTAATCGTCACCATCACCTCGCTGCTAGTCGCCTGCGCGCCGGCGAAGAAGAGTGGCAGCGGCGGCGGCGGCACCTTGATCGTCGGACGCGGCGGCGACTCGGTGATTCTGGATGCGGCCGCCGCCACGGACGGCGAGTCCTGGCGCGTGGCTGGCGAAGTCATTGAACCGTTGGTGCGCCTGGAAGGCACCAGCACCAAAGTCATCCCCTGGCTGGCAGAATCCTGGGAATCGAAAGATGGCCTGACCTGGGTCTTCCACCTGCGCAAGAGCGTGAAATTCCATGATGGCACCGCTTTCAACGCGGCCGCCGTGAAATGGAACTTCGATCGCTGGATGGATGCCAACAATCAGTGGCGCTTCGGCCGCACTTTCGAATATTTCGACACCGAATTTGGCGAAAACCTGAAGATCGTCGAGACGAAAGTCGTTGATGACAACACTTTCCAGTTCACCCTGGCCACCCCCTCAGCGGTAGTACTGGCGAAGTTGGCGTTGACCTCATTTGCCATTTCTAGCCCGACCGCCGTCCAGAAAGATGGCGATAAATATGGCACCGCGGCAGGTTCGACGGTTGGCACTGGCCCCTTCATGTTCAAAGAATGGGTACCCAATGACAAAATCACCCTGGTGCGCAACCCGAACTGGTGGGGAACTGGCCCGAAACTGGACAGCCTTGTCTTCCGCTCGATCCCCGACAACTCCGCCCGCCTGGCCGAGTTCCTGGCCGGCACCATTCACCAGGCTGACCTGGCGCAGACCGATATGGCAGCCGCCGAAGCCGATCCCAATATTGTCAACTATAACCTGCCCTCCCTGGGCGTAGGCTACATCGCTTTCCAGCAATGCACCAAGCCCTTTGATAATGTGGATGTCCGCTGGGCGATCTCCATGGCGATCAACCGCGAAGCTTTGGTCAAGAACTTCTACACCAAGCAGGACACCCTGGCCAAAGGCTTCCAGCCGCCGGCCATCATGGGCAGCAACCCCAACCTCCCGGCCATCGAATACAATCCCGATAAGGCCAAAGAAAGATTGGCTGCCGCTGGCTTCGCCGATGGTCTCAAGACCGAATTCTGGTACATCCCCGTCATCCGCGGCTACTTCCCCGATTCCAAAGCGATTGCTGAAGCGATTGCCGTAGACCTGGCCAAGATCGGCGTTACCGTCGAACTGAAGACCGAGGACTGGGGCGCTTACCTGGATGACCGCAACCAGGGCAAGTTCCCGATGTGGATGTTGGGTTGGGGTTCCGACAACGGCGATCCCGACAACTTCATTGGCTGGCACTTCGCCCACCCGATTGGCGAACCGAAGCAGGAAGACTGCTACAACAATGATAAACTGTCGCAGCTTCTGCTGGACGGCGCCAAAGAGCCGGATGTCGCCAAGCGCGAGAAGATCTACCAGGATGCTGAGCAGATCGTTCATGACGATATGCCTCGCCTGCCGGTTGCCTGGCCTGCGTCACGCACCTTCTTCCGCAAGGAAGTCCAGGGTTACACGCCGGTCGTCTTCCGCTCCTGGTACGAAAACCTGTCTGTCGAAGCCAAGAAATAGTCTTTCCTGGCAGGACAAAGCGTAAGTTTTTTTAAATAAAAAGGCGCCGGGCACTTCCTCAATGGGCGCTGCCCGGTGCCTTCTCATTTTCTATCCTTGCGAGTGCTCGGTCGGAGAAAAATAAGTTGACCACGTATATTATCCGGCGTATTGTAGGGTTGTTTCCGGTGCTGTTTGGCATCACCTTGTTGGTGTTCTTCTTGATCCGTATGATTCCAGGCGACCCGGCGTTGGTCATGCTTGGCGAAAGAGCCAGTGTCGAGGATGTCGAACAACTGCGCGAGCAATTGGGGCTGAATGAACCATTGTATGTGCAGTATTTCACCTTCATGGGCCAGCTTTTACAAGGCAACCTGGGCAAATCCATCATTCATCACACTGATGTAACCTTCGATCTAAAATATCGTTTGCCGGCCACAATCGAAATGGTCTTATGGGCAATGCTGCTGGGCGTCTCAATTGGGACAACCATCGGAGTTGTCTCAGCAGTCAAGCGGAACTCGATATTCGATATTGTGGGAATGATCAGCGCCCTACTGGGTGTTTCTATGCCCATTTTCTGGCTGGCGTTGATTTTGATCTACGCGCTGGCGGTAAACGCCAAGATTTTGCCGCCCAGCGGCCGCATTGATGTCGCCATGATGATTGACCGCCGCACCGGGTTTATGCTGTTAGACACGCTGTTGATGGGCGACTTGTTCGCTTTTGTAGACGCCCTATGGCACCTCATTTTGCCCTCGGTTGTGTTAAGCACGGTCATCATGCCGCCCCTGGCGCGCATCACACGGGCCTGCATGCTGGATGTGCTGCATCAGGATTATGTCCGGACTGCCCGCTCGAAGGGCTTAAGGGAACGCGTCATCGTGTTGAAGCATGCCTTGAAAAACGCCTTGCTGCCGGTTGTCACCGTCATCGGCGGACAGTTGGGCGGCTTATTGGGAGGCGCCATTCTCACCGAGACGATCTTCTCCTGGCCAGGCATGGGTACCTGGACCTACCAGGCGATTCTCGGACGCGATTATCCCATTGTGCAGGCCAGCGTTTTGGTCAGCGCCACCATTTATGTTTTTGTCAACCTGGCCGTTGATCTGCTGTATGCAGTGCTGGATCCGCGCGTGCATTACACGTAGTTCTTTCAAGGAGGCCCCTGATGTTGGACACAACCGCAAAAGAAATCAATCGCCTTGCGCAAGACAGCGTGTTAAGCCGCAAACCGCGCAGTTTGTGGGGCGACGCCTGGAGACGGATGCGCTACAGCATTACGGCGCGCATCGGCATGGTAGTCACCCTGATTATTGTTCTGACGGCTATCTTGTCGCCGATCGTAGACCCCTACGAACCCAAGCTGGACGCCGACCTGGATAACGCCCGGCAGCCCCCCTCGGCGGAACACATTTTCGGCACCGACCGCCTGGGGCGCGACATCTTTCGCCGCATTGTGCATGGCGCTTCCCTGTCGCTCAGCGTAGGGATCGTCGCTGTCGGGACAGCAGGAATTGCCGGCACCATCCTGGGCCTGGTCAGCGGCTATTTTGGCGGCTGGACGGACATGATTATTATGCGCATCATGGATATTTTGTTGGCCTTCCCCTCCATGCTGCTGGCGATTGCGATTGTGGCGGTGCGCGGCAACGGCCTCTTCAATACGATTATTGCCATCAGTTTTGTGGGCATCCCAGGCTACGCGCGCCTGGTGCGCTCGATGGTGCTGACTTTGCGCGAGCAGGATTTCATCCTGGCCGCCCGCATGGTGGGGGTGCGCGCGCCGATTATTATTCTGCGCCATATTTTGCCCAACAGCCTATCTCCCATCATCGTTAACGCCACCCTGGGCATTGGCGGAGCCATCCTATCCGCCGCCGCCCTGGGCTTCTTGGGATTGGGCGCGCAGCCTCCCGCTCCAGAATGGGGCTCGATGATCAGCGATGGGGTGCCTTTCTTGCGCCAAACGCCGCACATGGTATTCTTCCCAGGGATGGCTATCATGCTGACCGTACTTGGCTTCAATTTGTTGGGAGATGGCCTGCGCGATGCGCTCGATCCCCAGATGCGCGAGTAGCTGGCGAATGGTCAACAGGAATAAAGGATAGTTTATGAAAACTGTTTTAGAGGTGAACGACCTGGTCACCCGCTTCAAAACGCCGGATGGCGTGGTTCATGCGGTCAATGGCGTATCTTTCAACCTGAATGAGGGGGAAACTCTCGGCGTCGTCGGCGAGAGCGGCTGCGGCAAGAGCGTCACAATGATGTCATTATTGGGCTTGATTCCCAAACCGCCCGGCGTGATCGAAAAAGGACAGGCGCTCTTCATGGGCAATGATCTGCTCAAGATGAGCGAAGATGAAATCCGCCAGGTGCGCGGAGCGCAGATCAGCATGATCTTTCAGGACCCAATGACCTGCCTCAACCCGGTGCTGACGATCGGCGATCAAATCCGTGAGCCGCTTGAGATTCACCTGGGCATGGCCCCCGATGAATCCAAAGAACAGGCCATCAAACTGCTCAACCTGGTGGGCATTTCGGACGCCGCCACGCGCCTGGACAGCTACCCCTTCCAATTTTCAGGCGGCATGCGGCAGCGCGTGATGATTGCGATGGCTTTGGGCTGCTCGCCGCGCATCCTCATCGCCGACGAACCGACCACTGCTCTGGATGTGACGATTCAAGCGCAAATTATCGAATTGGTGAAGGAACTGCGCCAAACCCTGGGCATGTCTGTGATTTGGATCACCCACGACCTGGGCATCATTGCCGGCCTGGCGCAGCGCGTCATGGTCATGTATGCGGGCTTCATTGTGGAGCGCGCCCCC
>CAIQJJ010000025.1 GCA_903872065.1 uncultured Anaerolineales bacterium
CGCCTTGAGGATTCCTCCCTGCGCCCCTACGCCCATCGCGGACGGCTCGCCAATACGCACGCCATTCCATCGTCGCCGCTGGCGGGGGATGGGTAATGGTAGAACCGGTTTTCTTGCCTTAAAGAATCCTTTGCGTCCTTCGCGGCTTTGCGGTTCCATCCTCCCCCTCATGATACACCTCAGTTTTTTGTGATAGAATCGTTTAGTATCACAGAATACACAATCTTAGCATATACTAACAAGGTACTGCATGACCCAACCTGTTTCTTCTGACTGCCGCCCGACGCCGACGATCGAGGATTACCTGGCAGTGATGTACGTAATGGATCGCGATGGGGAGGAAATTGTCGCCGCCCGCCTGGCCGAGTCGCTGGAAGTGTCCGCGCCAACGGTGACGGTGACGCTGAAGCGCATGGAGCGCGACGGCTGGATCGCCGGCGAGGGGCGGCGCGGCGTCCGCCTGACGGAGGCTGGCCTGGAGGCGGCGCGCTCGGTGATCCGCCGCCACATGCTGACGGAGTGGATGCTGGCGCGCATGCTGCATGTGCCGCTGTCGCGCATCCACGACGAGGCGCACGCCATCGAACACAGCATCTCGGATGAGATCGAGGCGCGCATGCGCTCCAACCTGGACGATCCGCACACCTGTCCGCATGGCAACCCGCTGCCCGGCTACGAGGCGGCGGCGGCCGACTGGCTGCCGCTGACCGAGGCGCTCAACGGCGAGCGGGGCATCCTCCGCCGCATCCACGAGACGGCGGAGGCGAACCCGGAGTTGATGCACTTTCTGGAGGCCAATCAGATTTTCCCCGGCGTCCAGGTGCAGGTGGTGGAGAACCTGGCAGTGAACCAGACGGTGACGCTGGCGATCGGGGAGCGGCAGGTGACGCTGGGCTTTTCAATCGCCAGGTATTTGTTTATGGAGAAGAACTAAGGTTTGCGTAAGGCTTTCATGATGATCCACAAAGATTAACCACGAATAACGCGAATTTTCACGAATAAGAAGAACAAGAAAAAATTCGTGAGATTAGTGTTATTCGTGGTTTAACTGGCTTCGCTTTCAATCTGCGAAATCTGTGGATGACCATTTGACAAAGTGATGCGCAGCGATGAAGCGCCGGCGGCGGGGCCAAGCAGGCTCGCAAGCGTGCCGCCGGCGATGAGGGCTTGGTCGGCGGGGGAGATGAAGTCGCAGTGGGTGCGGAAGGCTTCGAGCGCCTGGCGGTAGGTCATATAGAAGCGCACCACGGGGTAATCGGAGCCCCAGCACAGCCGCGGGCCAAAGCGGTCGTAAAGGGCGCGCACGATCCACTGCCCCTGGCGGTAGGGATACTCCCAGGCAACCTGGGCGGCGTAGGCAAAACCGGAGAGCTTGATGTAAATATTGGGACACTCCGCCGAGGCCAGCACCTCGTCCAGGTTTTGGCGCGCCTCGCCCAGGCCGTGGGTGGGCCAGCCCATGTGGTGGCACAGGATCGGCGTCTGCGGGAAGCGCCGGGCGACCTGGCGCACGGCGGCCTGCTGATGGGGATAGCAGCTCAGGCTGGCGATCAGCCCCAGGTCGGCGGCGGCCTGGAAAAGCGCCAGGCCCTCCGCCGAAGTCAGCCACGCCCCGTCCTCAGCGCGCCGCAGGTAGTGGGTGAAGCCCTTGATCGGCCAGGCCGCGGCCATGCGGCGCAAGCGTTCCGCCGCGCCGGGCTGATGATAGGTGGGCGACCATTCGCTGTCCAGGTCAACGAACTGATGCACCTGAGCGGGAAAGCGCCGCGCCTGCTCCGCCACGTAAGCGTTGTTGTCGGGGTTGTGGTCAATCTGGGCGCAGATCAACACCGCCTGGGCGACGCCGTTGAGCGCCATCTCGTGCAAAAGCTGTTCGATGCGCCCACGCCATTCGGGGTCTGGCGTGGGCGGGTTGTAGGGCCAATAAGCCCAGGCGTGGCAGTGGCTGTCAATGATCATGCGAAAGGCGTCAGCCATTCGGGATCGATCTCCAGGCCAAAGCCGGGCGCGTCGCTGGGGGTCAGCCAGCCGTCTTTGGGCCGGGCCTGGCCGGGCAGCCCCCAGCCCTCTTCCAGCGGCACGCCGGGCGGGGTGCCCACGAAGCACTCCAGCCAGGGGATGGATGAGGCGGCGATGGAGAAATGCTGGCCGTAGACGTTGTTGCCGCCGCCGTGGATGATGACGTTGACGCCGGCCGAGTCGGCCGCGCCGCAGATCTTCTGCATCACGCCCACGCCGCCGCACCACATGATGTCCGGCTGCAAGATGTCCACCACTTTGTGCTGCACCGCCCACTGGAAGGGATATTGGGTGTACCAGTGTTCGCCGGTGGCCAGGGTCTGCCAGGGAAGGCGCTGGCGCACCTGCAAATGCCCATCCATATCTTCGGGGATCAGGTATTCTTCCATCCACTTCAGGCGGTAGGGGCGCAAGACTTCCGCCAGGCGCACGGTGTATTCCACGTCGAAGGCCATCCAGCAGTCCAGCATCAAATCGCTGGCGTCGCCGATCACCTGGCGGGCGTTGGCGACGAACTCTTCATTCTTGCGGATGCCGTCCAGGCCGTCGGCCGGGCCGTAGGGGCAGGCCAGCTTGAAGGCGGTGAAGCCAAGTTCCTTATACCAGTCCACGTCGTTGCCGGTGCAGTAGCAGTAGATGCGGTCTTTTTGCGGGCCGCCGAGCAGGCTGTAGACGGGCTTCTCGTAGAGCTTGCCTTTCAAATCCCACAGGGCCAGGTCCACCGCGCTGATGGCGTAGGAGGCCAGGCCGGTGGTGCCGTAACCCTTGCTCATGCGGGCGAGCATGTCGGCGGCTTTCTCGGTCGCCAGGCAGTCTTCGCCCACCAGTTGGGAGGCGAAGTGTTCGATCACCGGCTGCAAGGGGCGCGCCGGCCACAGGGGGCCAAGCCCCCACTGCCCGTTTTCGGCGGTGACTTTGACGTACGCGCCCTCCCAGGCCGGCAGCCACAGCGAGCGATGGCGTTTGACTTTGGGGTAGCGGGACATGGGGTTGGCCACTTCGGCCTCTGATCCCCACGAGGGCCGCCGGGCGGGGGTTTTGCTCTCGCGCGGCGGGACGTTCAGACGCATGACGCTAATTTCTTTGATTTTCATGATCGGCTCCTTTTCTATTGGGTAAGCGTATCACAATTTGCCAAAAGGTTATCCACAGATTTCGCAGATTCGAAGCAAAGCCAGTTAAAACCACTAATAACACTAATCTACACGAATTTTTTTCTGAGTCTTCTTATTCGTGAAATTCGTGTTATTCGTGGTTAACCTTTGCAAATCTGGCTTGGAATCTGTTTAATCTGCGTACAATTCTTCGATCAGCACCGGGCGGCCGTCCTGCTGCGCCGAGCGATAGGCGGCGTCGAGCAGTTCCACTGTGCGCACGCCCACGTCAATCGGCGAGCCATTGGCCTCTTGGCCGAGCAGGATGTTGACGAAGTTGTTGGTGGTAAAGTAATGCGAGTCGCCGCTGTGCTTCAATTGGCTCAGGTCTTCGCGGCTGCCGTCGCGCTTGCGCAGGCTGATCTGGCCGACGCCCATGTCGGCGATGAAGCTGCCGGCGTCGCCGTAGCTGTGCAGGGTCAGGCCATACGCGCCGCGCCCGTTGCCGGTGCCGCCGACGATGCCCACGGCCCCGTTGTCAAACTCAACGCTCATGGCGTCAATCAAGTCCACCGCCAGGCCCTGGGTGCTCATCACCGCCTGCACGCGGCGGGCGCGCAGGCCGGTGATGAAGAACATGAGCGCCGCGGCGTGGGTTAGCTGCAGGTGGCCCTCGCCCCCGCCCAGCATGTCGGCGCGGTTGTAGTTGTCGCTTGGGCCATGCACGCGGAAGTGGATCGGGGAATGGTCGGGGGCGACTTTGCCGGTCAAAAATTCATAGACATCGGTGGAGTAAGAACAAACGACATATTGAAGATTGCCCAGTTCGCCATTCTGCACCGCCTGGCGGGCGCGCAGGCCGGAGGGGGAATAGTGGTAGGGGTAGCCCACCATCACCTCCAGGCGGCGGGCGGCGGCCATGTCCATCAACTGGCGGGCGTCGCGGGCGTAAAGGGTGAGCGGCTTTTCGATCAGCAGGTGCAGGCCGGCCTCCAGGCAGTCGCGGGCGATGGGGAAGTGGGTGGCGTGCGGGGTAACGATGATCGCCCCGTCCAGCTTTTCCTGCGCCAGCATATCATGGTAGTCGGCGTAAGTGGCGTGCGGCGAGTAAACCTGGGCGGCCTTTTCCAGGCGGCCGGCGTGCGGGTCACACAAGGCGACCAGTTCGGCGTTGGGGTTGGCCAGGATGGCCGGCAGGTGGAAGTCGGTGGCCCACCAGCCGGCGCCAATAACAGCAATACGGGCTTTTTGAGAATTCATAGTTAGGGATCAGGGGGTGAGGAGGATTTTGGCTGCGCCGCTGGCGCCTTCCACCAGGCGGTCGAACCACTGCCCGCCTTCGGCGAGGGGGGCGGTGACGACCCAGGGGGAGAGGCGGACTGCGCCTTGCGCCAGGAGTTGGACGGCGTAGGCGAAGTTGGCGCGGGAATAGGCAAAGCAGCCGCGGGCGACGATCTCGCGGCGGATCATGTCGGCGACGGGCATGGCGCTGGTCTCTTCGTGCAGGCCGCTCAAGATGAGCGTGCCGCCGGTGCAGGTGGCTGAGACGCACTGCTCGCGCGTCAGGGCCAGGCCCACGGCGTCCACCGAGGCGGCGACGCCGCGCTTGCCGGTGGCCTCGCGCACGGTCTTGACGACTTCGACGGCGCGCGGGTTAAGCGCCTCGCCGCCCAGCTCGCCGGCCGCCGCCAGGCGCAGGGCATCCACATCGGTGATGAAGACGCGGCCCGCGCCCTGGTGGAGCAAGATTTGCAGGGTCAGCAAGCCGATGGTGCCGGCCCCGGCCACGAAGACGGTTTCGCCGCGCCCCACGCCGGCCAGTTCGACGATGCGGGCGGCGCAGGCCACCGGTTCAGCCAGCGCCCCATCTACCAGGGAGACGTTTTCGGGCAGGGGCAGCACTTGCCGGGCGGGGATGCTGACGTAGCCGGCAAAGGCGCCGGGGCGGTGCGCGCCCACCAGGCGGCGCTGCACGCACAGCGATTGGCGTCCGCTCTGGCAGTAGTCGCACTCGCCGCAGTAGACCATGGGGTTGGCGGTGACGGGCGTCCCCAGGGCAAGCTGAGGGTCGGTCACAGCTTCGCCGCGGGCGACGATCTCGCCGCTGAACTCATGTCCCATCACCAGGGGCGGCACGCGCAGGGCGTTGTGGCCCAGGTAGCCGCTCAGTTCAGAGCCGCAAATGCCGGCAAAGGCGACCTTGATCAGAACTTCATCGGCTTGCAGGGTGGGTAAGGATTGGGTGTGTAATGCCATGCGTCGCGGCGCTTCCCAGACCAGCGCCGGCATGGATTCGGAGAGGGGGTTGGTAGTCATGCGCACTCCTTCAATAAAAAATCAGGTTTCATCGCGTACCCCCCAATTGTAATCTGTTTTGCTATTCCTGCTTTAAGCAATGGTTGATAAAATTAAGCTACTTCGTAGTTTGATACGAATGTACTCCACAAATTTGGTTTTTTTATTCGTGAAATTCGTGTTATTCGTGGTTTATCCTGGTATGAAAATAGGTTCCTTGTAGTGGCGACTTCAGTCGCCTGTCCTGCCCGGAACGGCTGAAGCCGTCACTACGAAAGCATCCATTTTCATTCATTGCGGGTGCGGGCGCTTAGGCCCGGCATCGCGAACAGTGGTGAAAATCTTCGAGAAAATTTTATGAGCGATCTATGAGCGATCTATGAGTGATCTATGAGCGATCAAGGCCCCATTTCATTCCACTGCCCAAGCTGCGGCGCGCCGCTGACGCCGCCGCGCGACGGCCAGGCCAGCATGACCTGCCCCTTCTGCAACAACAGCCTGGTGGTGCCGCCCGACCTGCGCGATCCGCGGCCAGAGGAGGAGACAAGCCAGGCGCGCAAAAAAGAAATCCTGCGCGAACTGATGCGCCTGCTCGGGGCGGAGGAAAAGCTGCCGGCGATTAAGGTCTACCGTGAATGCTTCGACGCCACGCTGGAGGAGGCCAAAGAGGCGATTGAAAGCCTGGAAGAGGGGCGC
>CAIQJJ010000026.1 GCA_903872065.1 uncultured Anaerolineales bacterium
CACCAAGATTACCATGTTTTGACCCATTACCATCCATTTCCTCTTCACAAGTTAGCGGAAACTAAAGGTACATGCTCTCTACGAATAAAAGCCACACTTAAAGAATCCTTTGTGTTCTTTGAGACTTTGTGGTTCAATTTCCCCTTAAACCACAAACCGCTTACGAACATTGCGGATGCTCATAAGCGGTCTGTCTTGTCATTGGTCGGGGCGCCGGGAGTTGAACCCGGGACCTCTTGCACCCCATGCAAGCGCGCTAGCCGGACTGCGCTACGCCCCGATGTCTTTTCGGTTGTTTTTTCCTGCCTGACAAGCGACGGCTATTCTACTTCAGGTATACCAGATTGTCAACAGCAGATTTGGAATTGGTGGTAAAGATCCATACCCCTTCTTGGGCGTAGCGTAAGGTGAACCGCGGGCTGTCTTGCAGCGCCCTGGCCGAGAGCGCCCCGCCGCGCGCCCCCAGGTAGATCGTGTGCAGGTCTTCGGCCTGCATCAATTGCCACAGGTTTTCGGCGTTCTTACTGTTGGCCAACACTTGTTGGCAGATGCGGCGTACCTCCGCGTTTGCGCCAGGACGGTTCAGCCCGGCGATCACCGGCGGCGGCATGGTTGGGCGCAGGGCCAGCGAGGTCAGCCAGAAGCCGCCATCCGCGCCGGCGTAGGTGTTGTAGCCCCACAAGAAGGGGTTGATCAAGACCGTCTCGCCGGCGGGGATGTTTTCTGCGACCCAGCGCATGGCGGCGCGGTCTGCGGCGCGCAGGAGAACCGTGTTCGGATTAAGAATGGAAGGCATTTGGCCCGCCCCCCACAGCCCCAGGCCGAGCAGCGCCAGGGCAAAGGCCGCCTGGAGCAGAATTTGCGCCTGTGGGCCGCCCCTGGCGCGGCGGATAAGCCACTCCGCGGCGGTGTAGCCGTGGCTCAACAGCCACCCGCTGGCGCAGGCGATCGGGAAAAAGAAGGTGATTTCGACTTCCAGGTTGTTGAACACCCAACCGCCGGGCAGGCGCAGCGCCGCCAGATTGCCCAACAGCAGCAGGTAAAGCACCCACAACACCAGGCTCGCCGCCCAGCGCCGCCCGCGCCACAGCAGCCCGCCGCCCAGGCCGATCCAAGCCAGCGTCAGCGAGACTTGCCCCGGCCCCATCGTCAGGTAGCGCCAGGAAAAGCCGGCGAACCAGGCGAGAGGCGCGCCGCTGGATCCCTGTCTCAAGATCGGCGTAAAAATTTGGACAACGGCCGGCCAGGCCCAGGGCAGCGCCAGCCCTAAGGCGACCGCGCCGGCGCTCAACCAGGCGGCCGCGGTTTGGCGCAGCAGACGCAGATTGCTTGGGCGTCGCCAGCGCAGGCGGCTGAGCAGCCAGGCCAGCAGCAGGCCGGCGGCGAAGGCCGCCGCCTGGTAATGCACCAGGAACAGGCCGGCCGCCGCCACGCCCATCGCCAGCCGGGTTGGCAGCGCACGCGCCTGGCGCGCGGCAGCGCTGGCCAGGCAAAGCAGCGCCGGCAGGATCAGCAGGCCGGTTAACAAGGTGTAGCGTCCCCAACTGGTGTAGTACGCCGGCTGGGGACTGAGCAGGCTGGCGGTCAGCGCCGCGCCCAGGCCGGCGCGGCGCGAGTGCGTCAGGGTGATGCCGAACAGGTAGGCGGCGAAGACGATCAGCGCATTGAGCGCCTGGCCGAAGAACAGCATCCCCTGCGGCAGATCAAGCGCCGACAGCCATTGGAAGAACGCCAGCGTGCTGTGAAAGCCGGCGTGGTACTGCTGCGCGTCGATCTCGATCAGCGGCGCATAAGTATCCGGGATAGCGCCGTTTTCCAGGATCAGGCGGGCCAGGGCGGCGTGATGGACTGAGTCCACCCAGGGCGGGGCGCTCAGGTCGCGGGCGGCGATCAAGCGGATGGCCAGCGACAGGGCGAAGACCCCCAGCAGTTCCACGAAGATCACCCCTCCGCCCCTGGTTGACGCCCGGCTTGCCGGCGGGCGGCGCAGCAGCCTCCAGGCGCAGCCGGCGCTTAGTACGCCGGCCGCGGCCAGCGCGCCGGCCCGATTCCAGTGCAGGCCCAGGCTGCTGCTCCAGATGAGCAGGATCGGCAGGATCGCGAGCGATAGGCCGACCGAGAGGGCGATCTGTTCGCCGCCGTCGTAGCGCTGGCGCAGGTTGAGGCAGTCCAGCAGCAGCCAGCCGGGCAGGATCAAGATCAGCGCCAGGGGCAGCGCCAGCCAACCCCAGGCGAGGGCGGTCGCCAGGTCGCCTGCCAGCGCCGCAGCATCGTAATCGTAGAAGACGCGGAAGGCCAGGTCGGCGTTGAGCGGGGAAGAGTTGAGATAAGCCTGCCCGCCGGGGTAAGCATCTTCGCTG
Organism: uncultured Anaerolineales bacterium; assembly: GCA_903872065.1. Classification (GTDB taxonomy): domain Bacteria; phylum Chloroflexota; class Anaerolineae; order Anaerolineales; family UBA4823; genus CAIQJJ01. The sequence continues at coordinate 2,361 of CAIQJJ010000026.1, forward strand.
CGCCCCATGACCTTGACCCGCCCGCCGTGGGTATACAGACTGATGAAAAACTGCCCGCTGTCGGTGGTCTGCGGCGGAAAATTGAAGCGCAGCGGGCCGCCCGGCGGAATTTGCGCAATCGGGATCGTCTTGGTCCACAACAGGGTGGAACTGCCAGGGCCAGGCGAAAGAGTGATCGTCAGTCTGCCGTCTACCTGGGGGCCTTCCACAGCCAACCACAAGTACATCCCGTTGATCCGCCCGCGCCCGGCGCGCAGGCTTTGCCCAATGATCTGCTCATCGCTGGCAAAGCCGATCGCGTCGGAAGTATATTCTTGGGATGTTTCGTAATCCGGCAGACTGAGGCAGCCGGTGAGCAGGCAGAGGCAAAGCGCGAAGAGGATTGCCCTTGCGAGAGTCATCGCGCGCCTGGTCAACTGCCTACGTTCGCCCGCAAATAGGCCTGGATAAAACCGTCCAGATCGCCGTCCAGCACCGCCTGGGTATTGCCGGTCTCATAGTCCGTGCGGTGATCTTTGACAAGCTGATAAGGATGCAGGACGTAAGAACAAATCTGGCTGCCCCACTCAATTTTCTGAAAATCGCCCTTGATGGCGGCCATTTCTTCTTCACGCTGCGCTTGTTGGATGGCCAGCAAGCGAGCGCGCAGCACGCGCATCGCATTTTCACGGTTTTGCAACTGCGAGCGTTCGTTCTGGCAGGTGACGATGATGCCGGTGGGAAGATGCAGCAAGCGCACGGCGGTCGAGTTTTTCTGCACATTTTGGCCGCCCGCCCCCGACGAACGATAGACATCCACGCGGATGTCATCCGGCTTGATCTGGACTTCGTTGGAGTCTTCAACCTGCGGCAGGACTTCCACCAGGGCGAAGGAGGTGTGGCGGCGGTGGGCTGAGTCAAACGGCGAGAGGCGCACCAGGCGGTGCACGCCCTTTTCGGCGCGCAGGTAGCCGTAAGCAAACTTGCCCTCCACGGTCATCGTGGCGCTTTTAATGCCGGCTTCTTCCCCTTCGGTCACGTCGAGGACTTCGGTTTGGAAATGATGATCTTCGCACCAGCGCAGGAACATGCGCTGCAGCATCATCGCCCAATCTTGCGAATCGGTGCCGCCGGCCCCGGCGTGAATGGCCAGCACTGCGCTGGCGCGGTCATGCTTGCCAGAGAGCATGGCGTCCAGTTCACGCTGCGCGGTTTCAGCCTCGATCTCGGCGGTTTCGGCCTCCAGTTCAGGGCGCAGGCTTTCGTCGCCTAAGGCCGCCAGTTCCAGCGTGTCGTGGATGCGCTGCGTGATATGCTGCCAGCTTTCGATGTCTTCGCGCAGGGTGGCCAGTTGTTTCATCACCCCCTGGGCTTTGGTTGAATCATTCCACAGCTCAGGGTCTTCAGATTGTTGTTGGATTTCTTGCAGTTGGGCTTGTTTGTTGGCGAAGTCAAAGACGCACCAGCAGGTGTTGGATTTTCGCCTGGCTGGCGCTGAGTCGATCAATAAGGTCTTGCATGGGTTGAGAATCTCCGCGTAAAAAATGACTGAGGCCAGGTCGTTCTGCTGACCTGGCCATCCAGTTTTGATGGGTACAGTGCTGTTATTCCGCGCCGGAAACGTCGGCCGCGGCGGTTTTGCTGCCGATTTCCACGATCTGAATCTGTACCTGGTAGCGTTTGCCTTCCACTTCAATTTTGCCGTTGGCGTAAAAGCCGCGCGAGCCGGTCTTAAATACTTTGGGCTGGGCGGTCAGAACAGCGATTTGCGCGCCTTTGTCTGTTTTCAAGTCGGAAACGATAAACATAGAAACCTCCAGGGAGATAGGATTTAAATCAAGCTATTATAACCTTAAACTTTCAGGAATTGCGAAATTGTAAACGATAGAGATAGGCGTACAGCCCGCCTTTTTGCAGCAGTTCGGCATGGCTGCCGTTTTCAATCAGCCGCCCCTCGTCCAGGACAATGATCCGGTCTGCGCGCTGGATGGTGGAAAGGCGGTGGGCGATGATCAAAGTGGTGCGGTCGCGCATCAGGCGTTCGAGCGCCTCCTGCACCAGGCCTTCCGCTTCAGAATCCAGGCTGGAGGTGGCCTCATCCAGCAGCAGGATGCGCGGGTTTTTCAGCAAGGCGCGGGCGATGGCGATCCGCTGGCGCTGCCCCCCCGAAAGTTTCACCCCGCGCTCGCCCACCAGCGTCTCGTAGCCATCCGGCAGGCGGCTGATGAACTCATCGGCGTTGGCGGAGTGGGCGGCGGCTTCCAGTTCCGCCTCGCTGGCCTCCAGCTTGCCGTAGCGGATGTTGTCGCGCACACTGCCTGAAAACAACTGCGTCTCTTGCGATACCAATCCAATTTGGGCGCGCAGCGAGGCCAGCGTCACCTGGCGCAGATTGCAGCCATCTATGCGGATGCAGCCGCTCGTGGGATCGTAAAAGCGCGGGATCAGGTTGAACAGGGTGGATTTGCCCGCGCCGGACGGCCCAACAATGGCCAATACCTCGCCGGGGCGTACTTCTAACTCCAGGTCGTGCAGCACCCCCTGGCTGCGGCCGCCGGGGTAGGCGAAAGAAACCCGCTCAAAAGCAATCCGCCCCTGGGTGGGCGGCAGGCTTGCTGCGCCCGGCATGTCCGCAATTTCCGCCGGCTCATCCAGCAGTTCAAACAGGCGTCGCACCGCCCCGGAAGCTTCTTGCAACTGTGTGTACAGGCCGGTGAAAGACCCCAGGGCAGAGCCCATATTGACGCCATAAACCAATATCGCCACCATTGCTCCGCTGGTCAGCCGCCCGGCCAGCACCTCTTGCCCGCCAAACCACAAGATTCCCGTCAGCGCGGCAAAGGATAGAAAGCTCACCAGGGGGCCGAATCCGACGCGCAGCCGGATCAGGCGCATGATGGAGGCGAAGGCCAGGGCGGTTTGCTGCTGGTAGCGGGCGATCTCGTGCGGCTCGCGCGTGAAGGCTTTCACCACGCGCACATTGCTCAAGGCCTCTTCGGCCAGGGCGACGCTTTGCGCCAGTTGATCTTGCACGCGGGTAGAGAGCCGGCTCAACCTGCGCCCGAAAATCACCGCGATCAACACGAGCAGCGGCGTCAGCGAGAGGATGAGCAGCGCCAGCCGCCCGTTCAGGCTGATCATCAGCGCCAATGAGCCAATGAAGGTGATCAACTGGTAGAGAAAGGAAGCGATATTGCTGGTCAGGGCCGTGCGCGCCAGGGTCACATCCGATGACAGGCGAGAGAGCAGTTCGCCGGTGCGCCGCTCGGTGAAAAAGCGCAGGCTGAGACTCTGCAGGTGGGCGTAGGTCTGGTTGCGCAGGTCGAAAACAATGTGTTCGCCGATCGCAGCCAGCCAGTAGCCTTCCAGGTAGCTGAAGAACGAGCGCAGCAGAAAAATGATCACTAGAAAGCCGGCGATGCGGTTGAGTTCGCCGGCGTCGCGGCGTAAAAAGACGCCGTTGATCAGGTTTTGCAGCATCCAGGGAAAGACGAGGCCCAGGCCGGCGCTGAAGCCCAGCGCAACCAATGCCACTGCCATGCGTTTCCGGTGCGGCTGCAGGAAACTCAGCAAACGGCGCATTTCGCCCGTGGTGGGCGGATTGCGCAGCAGGCGGGTCATGGAAGAGGTGTTAAACCAGGCGCGTACACGAGTAAGCATTGGAAGAGATTATACCGCATCCAGATGACACGGAGGCTCACGGATGGCACGGATGACACGGATGACACGGATGACACGGATAAAGCAATCGGTAGTTATCCGTGTAATCCGCGTAATCCGTGGTAGGCTACTTGGCCTTGCGGGCATAGGCCGGCAGCGGTCCCTGGCGAAACCAGTCGAGCATCAGGCGAAAGCCTTCGGCAAAAGTGTGCTGCGGTTGCCAGTTCAACTGGGCCCGGATTTTCCGATTGTCACTGACCCACACATTCGCATCCC
>CAIQJJ010000027.1 GCA_903872065.1 uncultured Anaerolineales bacterium
GGACATCAACCGGCAGATTTCGGTTACGACTGTCACCCAGCCGGGGCGCATCCTGGATATTTCGTTCAGCCGCGATCAGCGTTGGATAGCCAGCGCCAGTTCCAGCGGCAGCATCATCATCTGGCAGGTTGCGGGGCTGGAGGGCAGCCACCCCACAATGACCCAAAAATTTGAACTAATGGAAGACAGCGCCGTTAACGATCTGGACTTCAACCGCGACAGCACTCTGCTGGCCACAGGCAGTGAAAATGGCCTGGTGCGCTTGTGGAATATGAACGACGGACGCGAAACCGCACGCCTGGCTCATCCATTGGCCGTCAAACGGGTCACCTACTCCTCCGACGGCCAATATCTGGTTATCGCCAGCGGGCGGCTGGTGTTCGTCTGGCAGGCCGCGGCCATCAAAACCTTTAACAGCAGCGATCTGCTCACCGCCGCCTGCGCCCACCTGATCAGAAACTTGACTACCGAGGAGTGGAAAGACCTCGGTCTTGTCGAACAATACCATCCTTTATGTCCAAACCTTCCCTAGGAGAACCTTATGGATAATAACAATCCCCCTACCATCCCCATTTTGAACGCAGCCTGGAAACGCTACGCTGAACTGGACGCCGCCTCCTCGGTGCGCACCAAGAATTATCTGACCCTGCGCAGGTGGATCGCTGTCATTGGCATCCTGGCGACCCTGTTTGCGATCTTGACCGAGCTTTACCCGGATGATTGGTCAGCGCTGGGTGGGTTGGCGCTGAAAATCGTCTTCGTCGCGACGCCGATTAGCGGCGCGGCGCTGGCTGCTTTTGTGAATAAATATTACACCAGCGGCGATTGGCTGGCCCTGCGCGCCGGGGCTGAGGGGATCCAGAGAGAAATCTATACCTATCGCACGATCCTCAAAAACAATCCCTCACGGCGCGCCTGGCTCGAACAGCGCCTGGCCGAGATTCAGCGCCAGATGTATCGCAACCTGGGCGGGGAATTGGTGCTGAAGCCCTACAAGGCGCAGCTCCCACCGTATTATTCGGCGAGCGACCCGCACAGCGACCCCGGCTTTACCGATCTGAGCGGCGACGACTACTTCCATTACCGCCTGGAAAGCCAACTGGCCTGGCACATCAAAAAGGTCAATCAGTACGAGCAGCAGCGCCGGCGCTTGCAGTGGAGCATTCTGGGCGCGGGGGCGGCGGGCAGTTTCTTAGCTGCCTTTGGTGGGCCGCTGGCGATGTGGGTCGCCTTGACGGCTGCGATTGCCGCCGCTCTGGCCGGCTGGGATCAACTGCGCAACCTGGACGCGACGGTAAAGAACTACAGCAAGGTCATCCTGGAATTGAGCATCCTCTACGATCACTGGATCAATTTGGAGCCTGAAGAACGCAGCGAGTCGGAATTCCACAGCATGGTCAAAAGCACTGAAGAGATCTTGTGGAGCCAAAATATCGAGTACATCAAGGCGATGCAAGAAGCTTTGGCCTCAACGAGCGAGGAAGGCCCTAACCTGGTTGAGCAGGTGATCAAGGAATCGAAAGAGGCCGACGCCAAGTTCAAGGCGGGCATCCGCGATTCGTTGGTAGAGGCTGCCACAGAGCAGCTTGAGGCCACCACCGAAACGCTGGTCGAGAAGTATGACGAGACGGTTGGCACGCTGGCCGATGAGCTGGCCTCAGAACGCGTCCAGCAAGAAATGGCGCAGATCGCCGCCGCCTCCGGGTTGTTCGTTTCAAAAATGGGCGCGAGTCTGAAACAAATTGCTGATGAGTTCGCCGGCATCGAATTTAACAAGGATACGCCCAGCACAACACTGAACGCCAAACTAAGCCGCTACCCCAACTCTGGAGAATTGAAAGGCTGACTCGAACCTATGACTACTGAAGAAAACACAACCTCTACCGATGAAACAGTCCAGGAAAATTCGGCGGCGGTGCAAGAAACCCTTGACGCGGTCAAAGACAGCCTGAAACTGGCCTTGCAAAACGCGATCCAGCAAGCGGTAGCCGAGACCCAGCCGGAGATCCGCCAGGCGATCGAACAGGCGGTTGAAAACGCTGAGGAAGAATTGGGAGTAGAAGTGCAAGATCAAATGGGGGAGGGCGGGCTGGATTTCCGCCGCCAGGAGCCCCGCCCCCATGCCTTCGTGGTAATGCCATTTGGCCGCAAGAAAGCCGCCGATGGTTCGCCTTATGATTTCAACGCCATCTACCAACAGGTGATCAAACCCTCGTTGGAGGCGGCCGGCTTCGAGTCATTCCGGGCGGACGAGGAGACCGTGTCGGGCGACATCCTGACGGATATGTTCCAGGAACTGCTGCTGGCAGACCTGGTCATCTGCGACTTGAGCATTGACAACGCCAATGTCTTTTACGAGGTCGGCATTCGCCATGCCTTTCGCAAGCGCGGCGTGGTGCATATCCAGGCCGGGCGCGCCTATATGCCCTTCGATATCTTCAACGTGCGCACCATTCCCTATCATGTCAACGCCGAGGGCCTGCCAGACCCGGCTTACCTGGAGAAGGATCGCCAGGCGATCACGCGCGTGGCGCGCGATACCTGGGCTTCGGATATTGACGCCGTTCACAGCCCAATCTTCAACTTGCTGACCGGCCTGGTCGAACCAGAACGCAAAACCCTGCGCACTCCCCTGGCAACCGGATTCTGGCGCGAGTACAACGACTGGAAACAGCGGGTTACGGTAGCGCAGCGGCAGAAGCGTATCGGCGATATCCTGGTGCTGACGGAGGAAATCAGCAATCCGCTGATCAAAGAGGAGGCGGTGGCCGAGGCCGGCAAGGCGCTGCAAAACATGGGGCGCAATGAACTGGCGCTGCAGCAGTATCGCAAGGGGCTGGAAATCAACCCGCGCAATCTGAATTTCCGCCGCCAGGAAGCGCTCTTTTTGAACCGCCTGGGACGCGTAGACGAAGCCATTGTCAAGCTGGAAAATCTGCTGGCGGAATGGCCCAGGGATACTGAGGCCATCGGCTCGCTGGGACGCATTTACAAAGACATGTGGAACAACTCGTGGAAATGGGTAGCCGACCCGGAGAAACGCTTGAAGACCGCCTTTGACGCCTATCACTGGCTGATCAAGGCGATCCAGACGTATATGAAGGGCTACTACTACGACATGAACAACACTTATCCGGGAGTCAATGCGCTGACCCTGGCGACGATCTTGATCGATCTGGCCGACAAGTTCGATGATAAAGACGATCCGGATCCGGAGATCGAGGGAATTCGGGCGCTGCTGCCGGAACTGCACGGGGCGTTGGTCTTTGCCCTGGAGGAGAAAGCGCACGATGAGCAAACCGATTACTGGACGCTGGTTTCACTGGCTGAACTGCGCGTGATGACCGGCGACCGCACGCAGCAGGTGACGCGCGCCTACCGCAAATCGCTCACTGCGGCGCGCGGCAATCAGTTCTACCTGGAATCGTCGCTGAAGCAGCTTGAGATGCTCTCGATGCTCAGCATGCGTCCGGAATTTGTCAGGGCGGGCGTCAACGCGATTGAAAGCGAAATTCGCCGCATCAACAAGAAAGAGGAGGACGCGGCGCTCAAAGATCAGAAAGCTGCCCAGGGCATGGTGCTGCCGGTTGCCGCCAGCAATGTGCTGGTCTTCACCGGTTATATGGTGGACAGCGACGACCGGCCAACCAAACGCTTTCCGCCGATGCGCGAGGCGGATGTGCGCGAGGCGATACTCAAGACATTGGAAAAGCTGGGCGCCGGGCCAGAAGATGTGGCCTTTGTGGGCGGCGTCTCTGCCGGCAGCGAACTGCTGTTCGTGGAGTGCTGCATCGAAAAAGGTCTGCAGGTCGAGGTGCATCTGCCCTTCCCCGAAGCGCAGTATATTCGCAAGTACATCAGCCCAGCCGGCGATACCTGGGTGGAGCGCTTCTACAACCTGCGTAACAATCCACAGGTCAACCTGCGCCTGCAAAACGAACACATCGGCGCGGCGGCGGGTAAGAATATTTACGCCCGCAACAACCGTTGGGCGCTCTCTTCCTCGTTCTTATGGGGCATTGACAAAGTCCGCCTGATCGCTTTTTGGGATGGCAAAGGCGAGTCGCCATTGGATCTGGACGGGCAGATTGTCAAGAATATGGTGGATCAGGTGCGAGAACTGGGGGTAATCATGGAACACATCAACTCTACCGCGTTCAACCATATCCCAGACATGGTGGCTTCAGAGGGCTACGGCCTGCTCAAAGTCCACCCGGAGGGGGGCGAGGGGAAGAAGCGGCGCTAGAAAGTATAAAAAAGCATAAGAAAAAGCGCTCTGGGATGTTTCTCAGAGCGCTTTGGTTTTATAATTCAAAATCATCAGTAATCAAGCGGCGCTAAGACGCGATGCACTTTCTCGCGCGGAAAGGTCCAAATTTCGCCCCGCGTGCCGCGCGCGAGGTAAAAGTCTCCAGCCCGCACCGTCTCTGCGCCTTCCATCGAATGGACTGTGACCATCTGATCAGGGTCGCCGCCGGTCAGGTCTACCAATGGCGCCAAATAGGTTAAAGCCCGCTTGGCGCAAAAGCCCGGTCGAGTTTCAACATACGTTTCTTCAAAAATCTCCTTGTTGATCGGCCAGATGTCATCGGGCGCATTCAGTTCGCTGACGAGATAATCGCCCAGCTCGGCGGTCAGGGTTTCACCCCAGGGCGTCTTGATGGGCTGCTGTAAAACCCCCGGAGGAGGTTCAAAGCGCACTACCCTCCGCTCAACCGTACTGCGGTAAGGCTTAAACGTTAATTGCTGAATGATCGGATCTGTTGAATACAAGATAATGACATCGTCCATACATGAAACTCCTGCTATAAGCAACCACAGAAGATAAAGCAGAAAAGAGATTGCTTTTTTAGAAGGGTCATCCCTTCTTTTCAAGATAAACTAATTATACACTAAAGGAGAATTTCACAATGCGAATCAAATGCCTGGTTTGTGATGCGTTAGCTCGTCCAGTTTATTGGTGCGCGGCGCAATCGCCGCATATCGTTGATATTCACTTAATCCAGCGCGGCCTGCACAATACCCCGATGGAACTGCGGGCCGTTTTGCAAGAGCAGATTGACCAAACCAAAGGTTATGACCGGATTGTCCTGGTCTACGGTTTGTGTGGACAGTCCACCGCCGGCCTGGTCGCCCGCTCTATTCCGCTGGTCATCCCGCGCTGCCATGATTGCATCACACTCTTCCTGGGCAGCCGCGAACGCTACAACGATCAATTCAATAACTACTCTGGCACGTATTGGTATGTGCAAGATTACATCGAACGCGACGATAATTCCGGCGGGGCGCTCTCGCTCGGCGCGGCGGCGGCGGTGGATGTCCAAAAGGAATATGACAGCTATGTGCAAAAATATGGCAAAGACAACGCCGATTACCTGATGGAGATCATGGGCGGTTGGCAAAATCACTACCGCCGGGCGGCGTTTATTGATATGGGCGTCAGCAACAGCACAGCGGTGGAAGAGCAGGCGAAAAGCACCGCCGCGCGGCGCGGTTGGACTTATGACCGCGTGGCCGGCGACCTGGTCTTGCTGCGCCGCCTGCTGTGGGGCGACGGCGACGATCAGTGGGACGAGAAAGATTTTCTAACCGTGCAGCCGGGGCAAAGTATCCAGATGAGCTATGACGAGAACGTGATCAAAGTGGGATGAGCAAAAGAACATGTGGACAATTCACGAAGAAAGTTTTCAGGCGCAAGCGCAGCATCACAAAGAGACCATATTCACCATTGGCAACGGCTACCTGTCCACGCGCGGGGCGTTCGAGGAGGGCTACCCCGGCGACCGGCGGGCGACCTTCGTGCATGGGGTATTCGATGCGGCGCCGATCGTCTTTACCGAGTTGGCCAACGCGCCCGATTGGCTGCCGCTGGTCGTGCTGCTAGACGGCGAGCGCTTTTCGATGGACATCGGGCAGTTGACCGCCTATGCGCGCACGCTCGACCTGCAGACAGGAACCCTGGCGCGCCGCCTGCGCTGGGTTTCGCCAGGCGGCAAGGCGGCGACAATCTCGTTTGAGCGTTTTACCTCGCTGGCGGATCCGCACATTGCGCTGATCCGCTGTCGCATCACACCCGAATTTGAAGGGACGGTTGAGGTGCGGGCGACGCTCAACGGCAATACGGATAACGAAGGGCTGATGCACTGGCGCTGGATTGGCCAGGGGGCGCTGCCGCGCTCCAGCGAGCACAAACGCGGCAGTGCGGTCTTCCTGCACAACCGCACGCGCCAGTCGCAAATTGACCTGGTCAGCGCCATGCGGCTGGTCGGTGTGATGGGACGGCGGCTGACGGAACATTTCTGGGATGTGGAGAACGCGCCCACGCTGAGCATGACCCTGGCGGCGCGCTCCGGGCGGCAGATCATCGTGGACAAGTTCGTCAGTCTGGCGACCTCGCGGGATGGCAGTGATCCCCGCGCCCTGGCGCTGGAGCATGTCAACGCGATCGTGGATTGGCCGGCCGCCCTGCAAGCCAACGCCGACGCCTGGGCCAAAGAATGGGAACGCTGCGATCTGGTCATTGAGGGCGATGAAGAGGCGCAAATTGTCATGCGCTTCAACCTGTTCCAACTGCTGATCGCCGCCCCGCGCCATGACAACCGTGTCAATATCGGGGCGAAAACACTCTCCGGTTTTGGCTATCGCGGCCACGCTTTTTGGGACACGGAGATTTTCATGCTGCCGGTGTTCATTTTGACCTCGCCGGCGATTGCGCGCAATCTGTTGGATTATCGCTACCTGACCCTGCCGGCGGCGCGCGCCAAAGCGAAAGCAAGCGGCTACGAGGGCGCCTGGTACGCCTGGGAAAGCGCCAGCACGGGCGAGGAGGTAACACCGACCTGGATCCCCGATTTCCGCGACCGCAAGAAGCTGGCCCGCGTGTGGACGGGCGACCTGGCGATTCACATTTCGGCGGATGTGGCCTACGCGGCGCGCCAATACTGGCGCGTGAGCGGCGACAACGAATGGATGCGCGCGCACGGGGCGGAACTGATCCTGGAGACAGCCAAGTTCTTCGCCTCGCGCGCCGAATGGAACGCCGAGGCGCAGCGCTATGATTATACGGACGTGATCGGGCCAGACGAGAATCACGATCACGTCAACAACAATGCCTATACGAATCGCCTGGCGCAGTGGAATCTGCAAACTGCCTTCCAAATCCTGGACTGGCTGCAACAGGATGCGCCGGAGAAGGCAGCCGAACTGATCCAGCGCCTGGATTTGAGCGCCGAGCGCCTGGCGCACTGGCGCGAGGTGATCGAGAAACTGCACATTCACACCTTGCCAGGCGGCGTGATTGAGCAGTTCGATGGTTTCTTGCAGCTTAAAGACGCCAACCTGGCAGAATATGAGCCGCGCACCCGTTCGATGCAAGAAATCTTTGGCATCGAGGGCGCCAATCAATACCAGGCGATCAAGCAGCCGGATGTGGTGATGATGCAGGTACTGCTGCACGAGGAGTACAGCGAGGCCAGCCGCCGCGCCAACTATGACTATTACAACCCGCGCACCGATCACACCTACGGATCATCGCTCGGCCCTTCCATCCAGGCGATTGCCGCCTGCCGCATGGGCTACGCCGAGGATGCCTACGAGCATTTCATCCGCTCAGCCCGCGCCGATCTGCGCGATGTGCGCGGCAACGCTGGCGACGGCATCCACGCTGCCTCGGCCGCTGGTACGTGGCAGGCGGTGATCTTGGGCTTTGCCGGGTTGGAAATTACGGATGACGGCTGGCGGGTGAATCCGCGCCTGCCGGCGCACTGGAAGCGGGTGGCGTTTACGTTCTTCTACCGCGGCCAGGCGCAAAAGGTGGAAGTGACTAATCCTTGAGACGAGTCCGTACGAACTGCGCAAAGTGATTCTTTTTTCGATCTCGGATTCGGACGTTTTAGGCTTACAATGGGACCATTAAACCATCCGGCGTCGGACAAGGGAGCGCCGCGCGCTGCCTTGTTCAACGCTATCACAACCTGTTTTGGAGGCTTCTATGCGTTTCGACAATCCTGAGGACATCATCCAACTAACCCCACTCTGGAAAGGGGAACGTTTCCCCAACGGCCGCCCCAAGGTGCCGGATAATATTCTTACCCGCATGGCAGCGATCACCACTGAGGAAGCCTGGGGGGTGCTGTGGCATCACGGCTACAAGTATCAATTCCAGGGCGATTGGAAAATTGTCCAGCCGAACAAAATCATGGTTGGGCGCGCCGTCACGGCGGTGATGGTGCCCAAGCGTCCCGACCTGGATACCTGCTTGCTGGAATATGGGCAGCAAGTGGAAGGTCGCCATGGCTTTTTCAATTCCTGGGTCATCGAACTCCTGCAAGAGGATGACATTCTAGTCGTGGATATGTTCGACAAAATCTTCGAGGGCACTTTCGTGGGCGGCAATCTCTCCACCGCCGTCTCCAGCCGCACCAAACGCGGCGGGCAGGTGCTGTGGGGCGGCATCCGCGATTTGCAGCAGGTGATGGGCATCACCAATATCCAGACTTTTTACCGCGGCTACGATCCGACCGGCATTCGCGATGTGACCCTGGTGGGGATGAATGTGCCCTGCCGCATCGGCAACGCGATTTGTATGCCGGGCGACGTGGTCTTGGGGACGCCGGCAGGCGTCTTATTCATCCCGCCGCACCTGGCGGAAGAGGCCTGCACCAATGCAGAAAAAACAAACCTGCGCGACCGCTTCGGTTTGCAGCGTTTGAGCGAGGGCATCTATACCACCGCGCAAATTGACGCGCTGTGGAGCGACCAGATTTGGAGCGATTTCCACAACTGGCGCAAGGATCACACCCCGCCGGAATATGTGCACCTGGATTGGTCGGGCGAGGAAGAGGAAATGCGCAAGCGCATGGCCGGCCAGCAGACGATGGTTTAACGTCTCGGGCCAGCCCTACGCAGGTCAGATGATAACGCCCGGCGCGGCGGCGCAGAAAGACTGTCCGCCGCGCCGGAGATTGGCGCATAGGGCCGGCTAGACGGCAGCCAAAGCTTCCATCTCTGTCACCAGGCGCGCCAGCTCACGCGTCAAGAAATCATCGCCGGTTTGGTTAAAAATTTCCGCCAGGCGGCGGTAGTAAGCCAGGGTGCCGGCCTTCTTGCCGCTGAAGCGCTGCCAGACCACATCGGAGGTCTGCCCGCCCCCCAGGTTGCGCAAATCGGAGACAATTGAGCGGGCATTGTGTACTTTATCGGCCAGGGCGACAAAACGCACCTCAGCGGGGACGGTCGGCAAATGGGCCAGGTAGATTTCTTTGCGCTGCGCCGAAGGCAGAGCCTGGTGGTCAATGGCGTCGGTGCAGCCGTTGACAATGGCGGCCACACGCTCGCCAAAGCGGGCGCGGATCGCCTCCAGGGTAGGCGATCCGCCCTGATCTTCGACGGCGTCATGCAGCAAGGCAGCGATGGCCTGCTCCTCGTCGCCGCCGTTTTCCATGACGAGGGCTGCCACTGACATCAGATGGCTGACATAAGGGATATTGCTCGCCTTGCGGCGCTGCCCGCGGTGCAGGCGAAAAGCGTAAACCAGAGCTTCTTCAAAACGATCAGTTAACATAGCGGCGAAAGATCAAAGTGGTATTGTGACCGCCAAAACCGAGAGAATTGGACAAGACCACATTCACATCGGCCTGACGCGCATGATTGGGGATATAATCCAGATCGCAGGCGGGGTCGGGATGATCCAGGTTGATGGTGGGCGGCAGCCAACCTGAACGGATGGCTTGCACTGCAATAATGGCCTCGGTCGCGCCGACACCGCCCAGCATGTGGCCGGTCATAGATTTGGTTGAGCTAACCGGCACGCGATAGGCATAATCGCCCAGGGCTTGCTTGATGGCGCGCGTCTCAGCCGGGTCGCCGACGGGGGTGCTGGTGCCATGGGCGTTGACATACGAGACTTCTTCGGGGGCGATCGCGGCGCGGCGGAGCGCCTGCTCCATACTGCGCGCGGCGCCGCTGCCCTCCGCATCCGGCGCGGTGAGATGGACGGCGTCAGAGGTGGCGGCGTAGCTCAAGACTTCAGCCAGCGGCTCCGCCCCACGGCGCAAGGCAAAATCCAGTTCTTCAAGCAAGAGCATTGCCCCGCCTTCGGCGATAACAAAGCCATCCCGTCCAATATCAAAGGGCCGGCTGGCCTTTTCGGGGGCGTCGTTGCCGTGCGAAAGGGCGCGCATGCGGTCGAACGCCGCCACGCCGACCGGCGTGACCGCCGCCTCGAAGCCGCCGGTAAACATTGCCTTGGCATGTCCCAGTTGAATCGCCTCAAAAGCATGCCCGAGGGCGTCGGCGCTGGTGGCGCAGGCGGAGGCGACGCCCAGGTTCGGCCCTTGCGCGCCAGTGCGCAGGGCAATCTGCACCGCTGGCACATCGATCGTAATCGAGGGGATCAAGAAAGGACTGACGCGACGCGGCCCTTTTTGATTGATCACATTCAATTCATCGGTATAGGTGTTAATGCCGCCCATGCCCGAACCGACAATGCAGCCAACCTCATAAGCATTGCTATCATTGATGACCAGTTTCGACTGCGCCAGGACTTGCTCCAGGGCCGCCAGGGCAAACTGGACAAAACGATCGGTACGCCGCGCATCTTTGGCAGACATATAGGCCAGTGGATCGAAACCATGCACTTCCCCGGCAATGCGCACGTCAAAGTCAGAGGCATCGAACAAGGTAATCGGGCCAATCCCTGAGCGGCCGGCCAACAAATTTTGCCAGAGTTCAGGCACGTTCAATCCAACAGGCGCAAACACGCCCATGCCGGTGATAACAACACGCAAATTTTTCATACAGAAGCTTTCTTCATTTTCTTTTGTGCATCCGCAATGATGGCATCTACAATCGAATAACGCAGACCACCTAACAAGCTGACTGCCCAATACCAGAAAAGCGTATTACCGCCAGGGAAAATCATGTACGCGCCGCGAGCCGCCTCGCGCAGCGTCTTGCGAGCAACATCTTCCGCCGAGGCGGGATGCAAGTTATCGGCGATGGCCTGAGATTCCGGGGGACGCAGGGGGATTTCACGGCGCAGCATGGGTGTATCCGCATCCGGTGGAAAGACAATCGAAGTCCGAATGCCATGCGGCTTTAGCTCACTGCGCAAGGCATCGGTGAAACCGGTCAGAGCATATTTCGAGGCGCTGTACGCTGTGTAACCAAAAACCCCCAGGAATCCACCCGCCGAAGACATATTGATGATCTGCCCTGAGCCGCGGGCGATCATACCCGGCGCAAGTGCATGGCAGGTGTGCACCGCGCCAAAATAATTGACTGCCATCTCCTGGCGAAAGAGTTCCAGGGGGAGCTTTTCAAAATAGCCGGGAGTGGCAATGCCAGCCGAGTTGATTAAAACATCGGGCAGACCAACCCGATCCGTCGCCTGGCGCAGGGCGTCGCTGACCTGCTGGGCATCGCTCACGTCGCAAGAAAGCGCCCCGCAGTGTTGAGTGGCGGCGAGGCGGGCCGCATTCACCTGGGCAAGCGCCGCTTGCAGCCGGGCCGCGTCGCGCGCCAGCAGCCAAACCTGGGCGCCGTCGGCGGATAACTGCCGCGCCATGGCCAGGCCAATGCCGCTCGAACCGCCTGTGACCAGGCAAACTTTCCCCTTCCAATAACCAGCCAAAGATTTTTGAAACACAATTCCTCCGTTTGGGCTGCGCCTTGACCTGCACACCGCGCGCCAGGGGATGATTTTTCGCAACGGCCCGATTGTACTTGAAATAGGGCTTATTCCACCAGCCAGCGGCGGATGAAAGCTTCCATTTCAACGGCTACTCCATCCTGGGCAGTGAACCAATGGATGGCCGCGTCGCCAGGTTTAAACCAATTGGCCTGGCGGCGGACAAACTGACGCGTCAGGCGCTTGATCAAAACTACCGCCTCATCCAGGGTCAGTTCGCCGCGCAGCGCCGCCGCGATTTGCTGGTAGCCAATGGCTGACATGGCAGGGAGCTGTGGAGAGTAGCCACGCGCCAGTAAACCGCGCACCTCATCCACAAAGCCGGCCTCCAGCATGGCCTGGATGCGCGCATCCACACGGGCGTACAATTCCTGGCGCGGACGAGTCAGGCCGAGCAAAAGCACACGATAAGGCGAGGGGCCGCGCTGTCGCTGCTGTGAGAACAAATGGCCGGTGCTGAAAATGACCTCGAAGGCGCGCACAGTGCGGCGGACATTCGATGGGTCAATCAGAGCGGCCGCGGCGGGATCAATCCGGCGCAAGCGGTCGTGCAAGCCCTGAGGCGTCACCTGCCCGGCCCAGGCTTCCAGGGCGGCGCGCAGGCGCGGGTCAGGCGCGGCCGGCGGCGGCGACCAGCCATCCGTGATGGCGCGCACATACTGCCCTGTACCGCCCACCAACAGGGGCAGCCGCTGGCGGGCGTGAATGCCGGCGATCGCCTCGATCGCCGCCTGCTGAAACAACGCCAGGCTCCACACCTGATCGGGATCGGCCACATCAATCAGGTGATGGGGAACACGGGCGCGTTCCGCAGGAGTAGGCTTGGCGGCGCCAATATCCATCCCACGATAAAACAAGCGCGAATCCGCCGAAACAATCTCTGCATTCAGTCGTTCGGCCAGGAGCAGTGAGGTTTCGGTCTTGCCCACTGCCGTCGGCCCCACCAGGACGACCAGGGGCTTAGTCTCTGCCAATAGCATTCTCAAAGTGGACAAACTCCAGCGGCGCCGGCGGTTGGCGGCGGATCGCGATGACATCAATGCGCCAACCGCCCTCCAGTTCGGGATGAGTCTGGAGATAATGCTGCGCCGAGGCCAGGAGATGCGCCCGTTTCCGGGCGGTGATCGATTCTTCAGGCTGGCCGTAGGTGGTCGAGGAACGCGTCTTTACCTCGACAAAAACGATGAACGCCAGGTCGCGAGCGACGATGTCAATTTCACCATAAGGAGTGCGAACATTTTGCGCCAGGATGGTATAGCCTTGCGCGGCCAGCCGTTCAGCAGCCAATGTTTCGCCCCAGCGGGCAAGGAGTTGACGCGGTTTGCTCATGCAGCGTTTTGGTCAAATCGCCCAGCAGCCAGCCGTTCATAATGATTTAAGACAATTTGAGCGGTGCGTTCAATGGCATAAAGCCCGGCCTGGCTTTGAGCGTGGGAGGCCATCTCACGCCGCTGCGAATGATCGGTGACGAGTTGAAGCATACGACCGACAAAAGCGTTTAAATCATTGGAAGAAAGCAGCCCATTCACGCCGTGCTGGATCGTATCGCTGACGCCAGGCGAATCAATTCCCAAGAGGGGCAGGCCGCTGGCCATCGCTTCAATCAGTGTCAGCGGATGGACTTCTGTCACCGAGGCAGTTACAAAGGCATCCGCAGCCGCCAGGAAGCCCGGCACACGCGTGTATGGCACGAAACCAGTAAAACACACCCGGCCTGCC
>CAIQJJ010000028.1 GCA_903872065.1 uncultured Anaerolineales bacterium
CATCAACCAATGGCTGTCGCCAAAATCGGGCAAAATTCCCAGCGGGCTGATCAATTGTGTGATCGCTTTCAGGTGCAGGCGCGGCTGGATTAAGTCGCGCAGTTCGGCCTCTCGCCGGCGGGCGCGCCCATACAAAAACAGGGCGCGCAGCCAGTGCGGCTGGTAGAGCATGGCATCCTCGATGCTCCAACGCCCCCAGCTTTCCTCGGCCAGTTCATCGGCCAGCGCAGCCCACTGCCCGGCCTCAGCGTGATCGGGCAAGGCCTCCGCCGCCAGCGCCAGGCCGGCCGCACGCAGCATGGCGCGGTTATGCCCGCCCCATTCGGGGAAACGCCAGATCGGGCGCAGCGTATCCGCCAGCAGACCGGCCAGCGTCTCCAACTCCGCGCCGGACAGCGCCGGGCGCAGGGTCTGTAAGGTCAGCGCAAAAACGGAGGGCTGGAAAACCGGCTCCAGCGGCGGAATGCCAATGGCGTACTCGGCGCGCTGCTGCGCCGCATCCGCCGGCAAGTGAGTGCGCCAATCGCGATAAAACCACAGGGCGTCTTTGGCCTGCTGCGCCAGTTGCTCATCGGACTGGTGCGCAAACAGAAAGGCGCAGGTCGCGGCAAAGTCGAGCAGGCCGCGCGGCGGGAAATAACCGAATAAGGGGGTCGAGTTCTTAATCTGCGCCAGTCCCCTGGCGTATTCTTCGGCGGTGCGCCCTTTTTCAAGCGCGTAAGCCGTTTGAATGATTTGAAGGTAGGTAGATTTGGTTGTCATGGTTGCTTCCAGTGAAAAACAGGTTGGTTGAGTATACCCCAAGACCGCTTGAGATGAGGAATTGTCAAAAATCGGAAAGTGATCTATTGCCATTCACTCTAACCAATTATATAATGGGTTATACTGGTAAAATAGAAACCAGAAGTAAGTTTTTTATAGCTAAACGAAAGTTTTCTCTTTCGTTAATTGCAAGGATTGGTTCATCCAATAGAAAGGAGGCCGCGCCCATTGCTACCATTCAAAAAGGGGGTTGAAAACATCGCTGTCGTTTACCAACCACTTTCATTTTCTGTTTTGTTCGGAGGATAAGATATGGCTAGTCAAAAAATCTCTCGGCGCGAATTCCTGAAGTTCGTCGGTCTTGCAACCGGCGCATCCTTACTCGCCGGCTGCGCCCCTCAGGTCGTCGAGAAAGTTGTCAAAGAGACGCAGATCGTCGAAGTTGAAAAAGAGAAAATCGTCGAACAGACCAAAGTCGTCGAAGTTGAAAAAGAGAAAATCGTCGAGGCCACCAAAATCGTTGAGAAAGAAGTGGAAGTCGTCATCACTGCCACGCCGGAACCGGCCCTGGTGACCCCGCAAGGACGCACCCTGCCCATGGATGCCGCCCCGCTCGACAAGCAAATCTACCGCGAAGCCGGCGCTGAACCCAAGTTCTTTGATACCGTGCGCGATATTTATTCGTCCGGCGGCATCAACATGGTCAGCGAGCCGCTGCTGCGCAACAACGAAAACATCGAGACCGTCCCCGCCCTGGCGGAATCCTGGACGGCCGGCCCCGACGCCACCTACTGGGAATTCGTCATCCGCAAAGACGCGGTCTGGAGCGATGGGAAACCGATCATCGCCGATGACATCGTCTACACCTACAAGCACATGGCGAACCCGGCCCTGGGCAACCCCTGGATCTGGTTCTACTTCGACATTAAGGGCGTCATGAAATACGCCACCGGCGCAGCCGGCCCCGAGGGCATCGGCGTGGAGAAGGTGGACGACCGCACGGTGCGCATCTACGGCGAGTATGGATCCATCCCCTACCTGCCGGCGCTGCTCTCCTATCAGGCGGCCGGGGTCATTCCCCAGCACGTTGCTGAAGCCGACCCCGAACACTGGGCGGACAACATCGAGAACCTGGTCTCCGGCGGCCCTTACATCCCCACCAAATGGGAACACAACAAGGAAATCGTCTACGAGATCAACCCCTCATACAACGGCCCACACAAGCCCGGCATTCAGAAGGTCATCAACCCGATCCTGGCGGCTGGCGCGCCCGAATTCACCCCCTGGCTCAACCAGGAAACCGATCTGGTGCATATCCTCTCACCGCAGGACCTGGCGGCTTCCCGCGCCGATCCCAAGCTCAGCCCGCTGGTGCACCTGTTCAACAACTTCCAAAGCACCTACATCGCCCTGAACACGTACATGCCCCCGCTGGATAACGTCAACTTCCGCAAGGCGTTGGCGCATGCCATTGACCGCGACACGATGTGCCAGCAGGTCTTGAACGGCACCTACTCCGCCGGTTACTCCATGCTGCCGCCCGGCTTCCCCGCCTACAATCCTGAACTGAAGTCCTACCAGGTCTTCGATCTGGAGCAGGCGCAGAAATACCTGGCCGATTCGGGTGTAGATCCCGCCGGCGTGACCATCGAGCTGTACTCCAACGGCCGCGATGTCTTCCTGGAATACATCAAGCAGCAGTGGGAGACCAACCTGGGCATCAAGGTCAACCTGAATCAGCTTGAAGGCGGCGTCTGGGGTCAGAAGCGCGCCGATCATGAGATGATGGCCTACCGCGGCCCCTATGAATACGACTTTGTCGATCCCTCCAACATGCTGACCGGCCTGTGGCGCTCGGTGCCTGCTCCCGAAGGCAAGAGCGAACCCTGGGGCTCGCCGCGTCACCCGTGGAAGAGTGAAGCCTTCGATAAGCTGGTGACGGATGCCGGCAGCGAAGTGGATGTCGCCAAGCGCATTCAGATGTTCCAGGACGCTGAGAAGATCCTGGTGGATGAGGTCGGCGGCGTTTTCCTGGCGCACCAGGTCGTCTTCCAAATCTGGTGGCCGTGGCTGGTAGGTATGGCGCCCAATCGCGAAGGCAACGTCGTCTTCCGCTGGCTGGATATCGCCCGCTTCCAGATGTACATC
>CAIQJJ010000029.1 GCA_903872065.1 uncultured Anaerolineales bacterium
CCCCAAAGGATGAAAAAAGACGCTTTCGTAGTGACGGCTTCAGCCGTTATGGGCAAGGTTAGCGACTGAAGTCGCCACTACAAGCGCCCGACCGGTCTATTTTCGTAATAGATGGAATAGAATATTGATTGCGGCGGTGATTGCGTTGGCAGGCTTTTGAGGGTATGATTATGCCTGGAGATAGGAAATCTTATGGCCGATCTGTTCGTTCATCAACCTCTCAACGTGTTATTCGTGGCGCACAATCCGGCAGATGCCCTGGCGTTGCAGACGGCGCTCAATCAAGATGGTTTGAATGCTTTTTTAGTGACCTGGACTGACCGGGCAGCCGCGGGGTTCCCACAGTCTTTGAATCGCCTCGCGCCAAGCAACTTTCAAGTGATTGTGGTGGATATTGACCACGAGGCGCCGCGCTTCGTGATGCTGGAGCAGATTTGCCGGCAGTGGCCGGCGATGCCCGTCCTGGCTTATTCTGCCAATGCAGATGAAGAAGAGATTCTGCAGGCGCTGCGGGCCGGGGCGCAGGATTACCTGCTCAAAACGCCGGAGGGCTGCGCCGCCGCGCCGCGCCTCATCCGCCGCGTCCTGGAACGGCAAAGGTTTGCCCGCTCAAGACAGCCCGAGGACGGCTGCCTGATCCCATTCATCGAACAGTCTTATGATGGGATTGCGATGGTGGATGAACAAGGGATTATCGTGCGCTGGAACCCGGCGCAGGAATCGATCACCGGCCTTTCAAAGGAAAGTGCGCTTGGCGCGCAGTATTGGGAAATGCAGATTCAGATCTTAACGCCCGAGGTGCGCGCTCACTATGGGGTTGAACGCATGAAAAGAGTCTTGCAGCGGGCGTTCAAAATAGCCCGCTGCCGCAAGTTAAAAGAACCGCTTGAGATCGAAATTCAAACCAGCAGTGGGGAACGCAAGTTCATCCAGATTTTATATTTTCCCATTCACACCACAGGCGCAGCTTATATTGGGGCGCTGACGCGCGACATCACACAGCAAAGGCAGGCCCTGCTGACCCTGCGCGAAAGCGAGGCGCGCCTGAAAGGATTCCTGGACTCGGCCCCGGACGCAATGGTGATTGCAAATATTGAGGGCCAGATCATCCTGGCCAATGTGCAGACGGAAAAGATGTTCGGCTACACCCATGACGAACTGCTGCGCCTGACCGCCGAAGACCTGGCCTGTGAAGCGGTGCGCGAGCGTCATATCCAGGGACGCGCCCAATTCTTCACCCAACCTCAATATGTGACCGAGGGGGTCGAACGAGAGATCTATGGCCGGCGCAAGGGCGGCGAGGAGTTCCCGATTGAGGTCAGCCTGAGCCATCATACCCTGGCGGATGGCCGGGTGGTCGTTCTTGCCGCCATCCGCGAGGTTAGCGCTCGTAAACAGATCGAGGCCCGGCTGCGCGAAGCGCGCCAGCGGCTGTTGGAGGCGCAGCAACTGGCGCATATCGGCCATTGGACATGGGATTTGCAGACTGAAACCTTAACCTGGTCTGACGAAGTCTACCGCATCTTTGGCGTCGAACCGGATGCTTTCACCCCTTCCGTCGCCGCGTTTGAAAACGCCATTCATCCCGATGACAAAGAGGATTTCGTGCGTCAACGAGCGCAGATGCTCAGCGAGAAGCAGATCGCTTGCATTGATCACCGCATTTTCCTTCCGGATGGGCAGGTGCGCTATGTGCAGGAACGGACGCAGTTGGGCCTGGCGGAGAATGGCGAAGTCGGGCGCGTGCTTGGGACGGTGCAGGATATCACCGAGCGCAAACAAGCCGAAGAGGCGCTGCGCCGCAGCACACAGCTTCTGTACGAGGCGCAAACGCTGGCCAACCTGGGCAGTTGGACGGCGGATGTGCAAAGAGCAACGTTCGACGCCGCTCCCGAGTCCGCCCGTCTGATAGGCTGGACGCCGGGCGTTCATACGATGCAAGAATTGTTGGATGTCTTCCATCCTGACGATCGCGAAGCCATGCGCCTCCAGTGGGAAGCCGCGCAGCATGGCTCGTCGTTTGACCTCGAACACCGCGTCGTGGTCAATGGCGAAGTGCGTTGGATGCACGTCTCGGCCAAGATGGCCTTTGACAAAGACGGCCGCGCCATTAGCGCCCTGGGCATCAGCCAGGATATCACGGAACGCAAGCGGGAAGAAGAGCGCCGGCGTGAGGCGGATGAGCGCTACCGCCTGCTCTTTGAAACCATGGCCCAGGGCGTCGTCTTCCAGGCGGCGGACGGTCACATCATCCACGCTAACTCTTCCGCTGAAAAAATCCTGGGCCTCACCCTGGATCAGATGCAGGGGCGCACCTCGATTGACCCGCGCTGGCGCGCCATTCATGAAGACGGCTCTGCGTTTCCTGGCGAGGCGCACCCGGCCATGCTCGCTCTGCAAAGCGGCCGGCCGGTTCAGAATGTCGTCATGGGCGTCTACAACCCGGCCTGCAGCGCCACACGTTGGATCAATATCAGCGCCATGCCGCGTTTTAAAGAGGGCGAGGCGCAGCCCTACCAGGTCTACACCACTTTCGAGGATATCACGGAACGCAAGCAGGAGAATCGCTACCTGCAGGCCCGCCTGCGCCTGGCCAATTTATCGCACCAGGCATTGGAGATGGAAGAGCTGATGCGCGCCATGCTTGATGAGGCCGAGGCGCTGACCGAA
>CAIQJJ010000030.1 GCA_903872065.1 uncultured Anaerolineales bacterium
ATGATGTAAGAGTGCTAAATTGGTCGAGGCATACGCCACTTAACAGATACAGATGAATGACGCGCTCATGCTAAACCTAAAAAGGAGTCAATTAAATGGCCTCACATTGGACTGAAAAGGATATACCCGATCAAACAGGAAGGGTGGCAATTGTCACCGGGGCGAACAGCGGCATTGGATGGGAAACAGCCCGGGCGCTTGCGCAAAAGGGCGCAGCGGTCATTATGGCCTGCCGCAGTTTACAGAAAGCCGACACTGCCGCCGATCAAATCAAGAAACTCAACCCATTGGGCAAAGTTGCGGCGATGCCGTTGGACTTAGCAGACCTTGATTCTGTGAGAGCGTTTGCTGACGCGTTCCGGGCTAACTATCCTCGGCTGGACCTGCTCGTCAATAATGCCGGGATCATGTTCGCGCCCTACGGGAAGACTGCCCAGGGCTTCGAGCAGCATTTCGGTATCAATCATTTCGGTCATTTTGCTCTAACTGGATTGTTGTTCGATATCCTAAACCGAACTCCCAATGCCCGGATTGTGACCGTTAGCAGTAACATACACCGTATTGGAACCATAGACTTTGATAACTTGAACTGGGATCACGGATATAACCCGCAGCAAGCTTATGGCCGGAGTAAGCTGGCAAACTTACTGTTCACTTATGAACTGCAGCGTCGTTTGACAGCCGCTAGAAAACATACGCTTTCGGTTGCAGCCCATCCAGGTTCCACTTCGACCAATTTGACGCGGTATTCCGGCGCGGGTGTGCAGTTTGTGGGCCGGATGATTTCACAAAGATCAGAGATCGGCGCATTACCGACGCTGTACGCAGCGACTGCGCCGGGTGTCCGGGGCGGCGAGTATTTTGGCCCGGAAGGGTTTATGGAAATGGGCGGTTATCCGAAAAAGGTCGAGTCAAACAATCTCTCCCATGATGAAGTGGCGGCGCGGCGCTTATGGCAGGTATCGGAAGAATTAACCCACGTAACGTATCCGTTTGCCACGCCTGACAATTGATGGCTTATTGAACAGCGCCGGTGGTATTATAGCCAGTATGAAAGGAGCGCGAAACTCACCATGAACACGACCTCAGGGATTATCCCCTCCTCACACAGCCCACTCGCCTCTTTGGAGAGCGATCTTCACGGCCTGCCCTATTTGAAAGACTACCGCGTCGCCCAGGTCACAACCCACGGCCACGACCGCCCGATCGGCGCGCTGCTGCCCTCCTGGAAAGAATTTGCCAACGAGATGCACCGCGACAATGTGCCGATCCCGCCTCAAGGCAGTTGGGCTTTCGACGAAATTCACGGCCCAGGCAAGATAATCAACTTCTGGTGCACCGCCATGCCAGGGATGGACTTCAACCTCGCCGGCGGCAAGGTGACGGCGCGGGATTTGCTGCGCAATCGCCAAGCGCTGCAGAGCATCCTGGCCTTCGATAAGTTCCCTTCCTTGCTGCAAAATGTCTGGCTGCAAGTCCTTTACGATGACGAGGCCTTCCCCTCCGTCAATGCGCCGCTGGGCGATTTCTTTGGCGTGGGCTTTGGCGAATACAAACATTATATGTCC
>CAIQJJ010000031.1 GCA_903872065.1 uncultured Anaerolineales bacterium
CGCGGATGTCTTCGTCGCCTTTTCATCGGCATCATCCTTCGGGGCCGCTTTCTTGGCGGCCGGCTTCTTAACCGCCGGCTCGGCGGCGCTGGACTTCGCAGGCTTCTCTTCCGCTGATTTGGCGGACGGCGCTTTTTTGGCCGCCGCGGATTTGGCTTTTGCCGGGCTGTCTTCCTTGCACATCCCATGCGCTTCGTCAAAATCCGCCTTGCAGACGATCTTGTGGCAAGCCTGGCACTCGCGGAAGTTGTCAATGACCTCATTCCAGGCGGCGTTCAACTGCTGCTGGTTGAGGCCGCGCACCTCGGCCGGGTTGACAGGCGCGGCGAACAACTTGCCCAACAAATTGCCAGCGTTCTGATCCCCCAGGCTCAGGTCTGCCGGCCGGCTGGGAAATTCGCGCCCGCAGATTTCGCAGCGATACGCCGCAAAAGGGCCAGCGCCCTGGTTGCGCACTTCATATTGGGGCATTCGACTGGGGGCAGCCATGTTATTGAACCTCCTCTGCCGCAGCAGGAGTGGAAGCGCTCTGCTGCGGGTTCGGGCGCGGCCAACGCAGCCCACTCCATCTGAGCGCCTGCTGCAAAGCGGTGGTTGGGTCCTCGGCGCTGGCGCTCTGTTTGGCGATCTGATGCAGGCGGGCGCGCAGGCGCTTGAACCGCGTCCCCAGGGCGGCCTGGGCGGCGTCTTGATCCAGGTCTTGGGTTTTCTCCACCGCGCGGCCAATCTGCTGCTGCACCCAATCGAGCATCACCTTCGCCTGCGCGTCGGTGAGATCGCAGGTCAAGGTCTCATCTTCCAGAAAAGGTTCCATGAATTTTTCCAGACGATCGTCCATAATTTCTCCTAGATGTAAAAAACGCTAAATTCCACGCCAGGTTGCGGCTGTAATAAAAGGTATCAGACAAAGTATACCCGAATTTTCGATAAAAAGGATGTACGCAGAGTAAAATAAGATCATGCAGCGGATTGCAATTGTCGGCGCGGCGGGCTCGGGAAAGACAACATTGGGGGAGCAGCTTTCGGCGCGCCTGGGGATTCCGCATGTGGATCTGGATGCGCTGCACTGGGAAGCCAACTGGCAGATGGTGGAACGGGAGGAGTTTCGCCGGCGGGTGAGTGCGGCGTTGAGCGGCGAAGTATGGAGCGCCGGCGGCAATTACAGCAAGGCGCGCGACATCACCTGGGGGCGGGCGGATACGCTCGTCTGGCTGGATTACCCACTGCCGCTGGTCTTCTGGCGGCTGTTTCGGCGCACTTTGCGGCGCGTGATCACGCAAGAAGAGTTGTGGAATGGCAACCGCGAGACGCTGCGCGGGGCTTTCTTGAGCAGGGATTCGCTGTTTATGTGGATGCTGCAATCGCACCCGCGCCAAAAGCGCACTTACCCGCAGATCGTGCAGCAGGCGGAGTATGCGCATCTGGATTTCGTCCGGCTGCGCTCGCCCACGGAGACGCGCGAATGGGTGGAGGCGCTTCGGCGAGAGGGTAGCACGCCGGGGAAGATTTAACCGCGAAGCCGCGAAGGACGCCAAGTTTTTAAGCGTTGCCGGCGCAAAGCGGTGCAGCGCGCCTACCGAAACGCAGGCATCCAGGCATGCTGAGCTTGTCGAAGCATTGTCGAAGGACTGCCGGAGGGTAGAGGCGCTTCGACAAGCTCAGCGCGCCTACCGAGGGATAACGCTTCGACAGGCTCCGCGCGCTTGGCGGAGAGGCGTCCGCGGCTGGCGAGGCGTGATATACTTTGCCCATGACATCTTTCCGACGTGCGTTTCTGATCACATTCTTCATCTCATTGGGGCTGGTCATCGCTTTCGGCGGCGGCTACGCCCTGCGCCTGTGGCAAGACCGCAGCAGCCAGTTTGCGCTGTTCAACGAAGCTTATTCCATCTTGCGCGATCACGCCTACAACCCTCTGCCCACTGCCCCCGCCATTGAATATGGCATGATCCGCGGGATGCTGCAAGCCTACGGCGATCCGCACACCAGTTTTCTCGAGCCGCCGCAGGCTGAATTGCAAAGCAACGACCTGGCGGGCAAGTTTGGCGGGATCGGAGTGCGCATTGGGACGGATGAGGCCGGCAATTATGTGATGTATCCCTTTCCAGACAGCCCGGCCGCCAAAGCCGGCATTCGCGACCAGGATCGCTTGATCGGCGTGGATGCGTTGGAGATCACGCCACAGACTTCGATGGAGGCGCTGCAATCGGCGGTGCGCGGCAAGGTGGGCGAGGCGGTGCTGATTCGCGTGGCGCGCCCGCCGGCCGATGAGGTGATTGAGTTTTCGGTGACGCGCGAGGAGATTGCTGTGCCATCCGTGACCTGGCATCTGGAGGCGAATGCGCCGCGCCTGGGGGTGATCGAGGTCAACCTGATCGCCGAACCGACCGCTGGCGAGATCGAGAAAGCAGCCCAAGACCTGAAAGAGCGCGGCGCGGCGGCCCTGGCGCTCGATTTGCGCAACAACGGCGGCGGACTTCTCGATTCAGGGATCAAGATCGCCCGCTTGTTTCTCAAGGAGGGCGTGATTATGGAATACCAGGCGCGCGGCGAGTCAGTCAAGAGCTATACGGTAGACAAGGCAGGCGCCTTGTCCGATATTCCGCTGGTGATCCTGGTCAACGGCGGCACAGCCAGCGCCAGTGAGATCATCGCCGGCGCGCTGCAACTGCACCGGCGCGCCCTGTTGATCGGCGAGCCGACATACGGCAAGAACACGATCCAGTATGTCTATACGCTAAAAGACCAATCCAGCCTGCACGTCACCGCCGCGCAGTGGTGGATTCCTGGCCTGGATGCGCCGCGCCCCGGCAAGGGCCTGACGCCGGACATCCCCACGGCTCCCGGCGGCCCGCCCGACCCACTCATCCAGGCTGCCGCCCAGGCCCTGCAAGACGCTCTCAAGTAAGCGATGCAGCCGGTTTCCCTCTCACCCTCTCGACCTCGCCTGCCAGGCTGCTGCTGCTCTGTACCCCTGGCCGGGGGCATGCTGCTGTGCCTGCTGCTGGCGGCTCTGCTGTGGCCGGGGCGCACGAACATCTTGCTGCTTGGGGTGGACAGCCGCGAACCAGGCTCAAACCTGGGGCGGACGGATACGATGATCCTGGCTACTTTTCAACCGCTGCAACCTTACGTGGGCATGCTGGCCATCCCGCGCGATTTGTGGGTCACTCTGTCCGATGGCAGCCAGGATCGGATCAACACCGCCCATTTCTACGCCGAGGCGCAAACACCCGGCGCGGGGCCGGCGGCGGCGATGGATGCCGTGCGCCAGAATTTCGGCGTGGATGTGGATTATTACGTGCGCATCCGCTTCGATGGCCTGGTCAGCCTGGTGGACGCCCTGGGCGGGGTAGAGGTGACCCTGCCCAGCGCCATGTCGGGCTACACGGCCGGAACGCATCACTTGAACGGGACGCAGGCCCTGGCGCTGGTGCGCGACCGCGCCAATTCGGACGATCTCTACCGCAATGCGCGCGGGCAGATCTTCATCAAGGCGCTGCTGGCGGAAGTGCTGCGCGCCGGGAGTTGGGGGCAGCTTCCGGCGGCGCTTGAACTGCTGCCGCTGGTCCTGGATACAGACATCCCGCCAACCCAATGGCCGCGCCTGGCAATTGCGCTGCTGCGCACGGGGGCGGAGGGGATTGACGGGCGCGCCTTTTCACACGAGATGGTCGCGCCTTTTACGACGGAAGGCGGGGCGGCGGTGCTGGCCCCCAATTGGGAATTGATCAACCCGGTGCTGCTCGAAATGTTTGGGCAGTAGGCGCAGCATTTGGCGGGGGCAATCTTGCGCGTATTTTCGACCCACGAATTGAGGAGTATTGTCACTGCAAAAAAGCGCGGGGGTTCGGTATGATCACAAGAGTACAATCGCCTCGCAGAAGGCAAAACCCTGCGAGGGCTTATCACGACTTCCAACTGATTGGATATTTTTATGAAAGACAATCCATTGATTCTCGAATTACGCGCCATGCGCGAAAAGGCCCGCCAGGGGGGTGGGACAGACCGCATCGCGGCGCAGCACGCCAAAGGGAAGCTAACCGCCCGCGAGCGCCTGGATTACCTGCTTGACCCTGGCACTTTTAATGAACTTGAACCCTTCTTGACCGGTCACAGCGATGAGAGTCTGGGGGTCAGCACGGAGGAATACCTGGGGGAAGGGGTCATCACTGGCTACGGCCAGATTGACGGCCGCACCGTCTACGTTTATGCGCAAGATTTCACCGTGCATGGCGGCACCTTGAGCGAAATGCAAAGCCACAAAATTTGCCGCGTGATGGATTTCGCCGTGCGCAACGGCTACCCGATCATCGGGATCATCGATTCGGGCGGGGCGCGCATTCAAGAAGGGGTGAAATCGCTGGGCGGCTACGCCGAAATCTTCCGGCGCAACGCCCTCTACTCCGGCGTCATCCCGCAAATCTCGGTCATGCTAGGGCCGTGCGCCGGCGGCGCCTCCTATTCGCCGGCCCTGACCGACCTGATCATCATGGTCGAGAAAAAATCGTACATGTTCCTCACCGGGCCAGAGGTGTTGAAGGCGGCCACAGGCGAGGTGGTGGATGCGGAACAGCTTGGCGGGGCCGACACCCACATGGCCATCAGCGGGATTGCTCACCTGTCCGCGCCCGACGAACGCTCGACCCTGGCGCTGGCGCGGCGCAGCCTGAGCTTTTTGCCCTCGAACAATGTGGAAAACCCACCCTACCGCGCCCCCAACGATGACCCGGCGCGCATGGATGAAGAGCTGAACCACATTGTGCCATTCGACCCCACCATGCCCTACTCCATGCACCACATCCTGGAGCGGGTGGTGGACAAAAACTCTTTCCTCGAAATCCAGCCGGCCTGGGGGCGCAACGCCATCACCGGCTTTGCGCGCATCGGCGGGCACAGCGTGGGGATTGTGGCGCAGGAACCAGATGTGATGGCGGGCGTGATTGACCTGGACGCCTCGGACAAAATGTCGCGCTTTGTGCGCTTTTGCGACTGTTTCAATGTACCACTGGTGACTTTTGTGGATACGCCAGGCTATCTGCCGGGGATCGATCAGGAGCATCGCGGCATCATCCGGCACGGGGCCAAGCTGCTGTACGCCTACTCTGAGGCGACCGTCCCCAAGATCACGGTGATCACCCGCAAAGCGTATGGCGGGGCGTACGTGGTGATGAGCAGCAAGTTCCTGGGCACCGATGTCACTTACGCCTGGCCCAGCGCGGAAATTGCGGTGATGGGCGCGGATGCGGCGGTCAATATCCTCTTTAAGAAGCAGATCGCCGGCGCGCCAGACGCTTCCAGCGAGCGCAAACGCCTGGTGGAAGAGTACCGGCGCAAGTTTAACAACCCCTATTACTCTGCCAAAGCCGGCTATGTGGATGACATTATTGAACCGCGCGAAACGCGCCCCAAGATCATCGCTTCACTGGCTGCGCTGCGCGACAAATATTCGCCAGCCCTGCCGCGCAAGCATGGCAACATCCCTGTCTAAACCTCTGTGAAGATGAGCCGCTATGCTAGATAATTTTTTGATCACATTACAAATCAGCGCCCTGGGCATGGGGCTGGTTTTTGGGGCGATCTTTTTGCTGTGGGGGTTGATTGCAGTATTGGTAAAGCTGGCCGCCGATCGAGCGCCAGCCGAGGAAGCGGCGAAGGAAGCGCCGCCGCCCCAGGAACCAGACCTGGCCGCAGAGCAAAAGGCGCGCCGCCGGACGCTGCAAGCGCGGGCCGCAGCAGCGGCGGTGGCGGTGGCTTTAACGGCCTCACTGCCTCAAAGCGCCGGCGGAATACCCGAAGAACTCCCCAATATCATTCCCCTGCCGCCGACTTCCATCGTCAGCGCCTGGCAGGCGGTGATGCGCGGGAATATGCTC
>CAIQJJ010000032.1 GCA_903872065.1 uncultured Anaerolineales bacterium
GACAGGCAAGATCCGCCTCGATCTCCTGCTGGTGCAGCGGGGACTGCTGCCAGACCAGGATGAGGCGCAGCGCTATATCATGGCCGGACAGGTGCGCGTCAACGGACAGGCGGCGCTGCACCCGGCCACGCCGGCGGCGCTAGATGACGAAGTAGTGGTGGCGAGTGGGCCGCGGTTCGTCTCGCGCGGCGGCGAAAAGCTGGAGGCCGCCCTGCAAGCTTTTCCACTGCCGGCGGCGGGGCGGGTCTGCGCCGATGTTGGCGCTTCGACGGGGGGATTTACCGACTGCTTGCTGCAGCGCGGCGCGCAGCGGGTCTATGCGATTGATGTAGGGCATGGCATCCTGGACTGGAAGCTGCGCCAGGATCCGCGCGTGGTGGTGATGGAGGGTGTCAACGCCCGCTACCTGGAGCGCTTGCCCGAGGCGGTGAGCCTGGTGAGCATTGACGCCTCGTTCATTTCCCTCAAAACCTTACTGCCGGTGGTCAAAGGCTGGCTGGCGGAACAAGGCGGCGATGTGTTGGCCCTGGTGAAACCCCAATTTGAGGCCGCGCGCGCGCAGGCGGCGCGCGCCCGCGGCGTCATCCGCGATGCGGCGGTGCATCGCCAGGTGCTGCTGGGCGTCTTGACGGCGGCGCAGCAAGAAAGCTTTGCCGTGCGGGGCGTCATCCGCTCGCCGCTGCTTGGCCCGAAAGGCAACGCCGAATTTTTGCTCTACCTGGCCTGGCCGGGCGAGGCGCAGCCCGACCTGGCGGCCTGGCTGTCTGACCTGTCGCTTGTTTAGCTTCCCACCGGCAAAATCACAGTAAATTCTGTTCCCACGCCCACCTGGCTCTTGACGCGGATGTGGCCGCCGTGCTGCTTGACGATCCGGTCACAGACCGACAGCCCCAGGCCGGTGCCGCGCCCGGCGGATTTGGTGGTGTAGAAGGGGTCGAAGATGCGCTGCAAACGCTCAGGGGGAATGCCGCGCCCATTATCGGCAATGCTGATCTGCAGTTCTTGTCCGCTCTGGCGAACCGTAACTTTGAGGACGCGTGGGCGGCTGTCCTCCTTGCGCTCATCCAGCGCATCAATTGCATTGACCAGGAGATTGACCCAAATCCCTTGCAGGTGATTGTGGCTGGCGCGGATGCGCGGCAGGGCGTCGGGCAGGTCTACCACCAATTCGATGGAGCGCGCCATGATCTCATGCTTGACCAGTTCCAACGCCTTGCGCATGGACTCATTGACATCCGTAGGTAGGAACTCATATTGTTCGAGGCGCGCCAGGTCGAGCAGGCTGCGCACCACCTGCGCCGCCCGCGCCCCGGCGCGGGCGATCAGCCCTACCAACTCTTGCTTATCATCCTCCGCCGGCAGCTCGCGTTGGAGCAGTTGGGCGTTGGCCAGGATCGCCGTCAGGGGATTGTTGATCTCATGCGCCACGCCGGCCGCCAACTGCCCAATGGCGGCCAGCTTTTCCGATTGGGCGACGATCGTCTCCAGGCGGCGTTTGTCGGTCACATCCTGCTCAATTAAGATCGCCTGCACCACCTGGCCGGCCTCATCCAGGATGGGCGAGGCGCTGATCTCCCATTCCTGCGGCTCGTCGCTGCCGTCGCGCAGGCGTTGAGTGCGTTCAGTGCTTTTCCCGCCGTTCAACGTTTCTGGCACACGGCAGTTGACGCACGGCTCTTCGCGCTGAAAGAACGCCTGGTAACAAGGCTGCCCAACCAACAGATTGGGGGCGCGGTTGCAGCGCTGGGCGCGCCGCTGGTTGACCGCGATCAGGTTGTAGTTGGGGTCAATAATGTAGATTGAAAGGGAGATGTTGTCGAACAGGGTGCGCAGCATATTGCGGGAGCGGGTAAGCTGCGCGATGTTGGTCTCCAGCCCGTTGGTGTTCATTTCCTGGCGCTGCGCCCGCAGCAGGTTAAACAAGGCATGCGCCAGGGGCAGCGCCAGGTGTTCCAACAGGTCTTGATCGCTTTTGGTGAACTGCCCGCGGTTCGGGTTGATGGCGACGACCGCCCCAAACGGGATTTCATCCACCCACAGCGGGACCGCCACGAAGGCGTTCACCGGCAAATGGGGGATGACCGGGCTGAAACCGGCGCGGATGGCGTCGCGGTCGTTGACCAGGATGGAGAGTTTTTGGCGCAGGCTTTGCTCGATCAGGCCGGCGTCGCGATCCATCTCAACCGGAAGATGGATGGAGCCTTTGACGCTGGCCTTGCGCACAGTCAGTTCGCCCTGGAGCTCACGCAGCAGGAGAAACGCTCCCGCTTCGCAATCCAATGCCTGGCAGACGCCGGCGATAAGCTGCTGTTGTAGATCGTCCAATTCCTCCTCGGCCTGGTTGGCGCTGGCGATCCAGGGAGAGGCGTTTTTGGCGCGTGGGGAATGTTTGCGGGGGCGTTCGTCCTGAGGCATTGGGGGGTCCAGATGCGGCGGCGCTATTCGGTGTTGATGGTGTAGCCGTATCCGGGTACGGTGCGGATGAAGGTGGGCGTGCTGGGATCTGACTCGATGCGTTCGCGCAGATTCTTGATATGCACTCGCACCAGGTCGGGGCTGCCGGTGTTGGCCGGGTAATCCCAGACCTCATCCAACAGGCGGGCTGGCGAGAAAATCTGGCCGGGGTGGCTCATCAGGTAGTAGAGCAGATCGTACTGCACCGGCGTCAGGCGCAGCTTGCCGTGATGGGGCGTGCGCAGTTCGTAAGTGCGCGTATCGAGGGTGTATTCGCCCACCACAATGCACTGATCGTCATGGTTGCCATCGGACGACGCGCCTTCATCAGAGCCGCGCGTTCCGCCGCGACTCCCGCTGCTGATGGCTTGGGCGGCGTTTTTGGTGCGCCGGATAATCGCCCGCACCCGCAAAATCAGCTCGTCCACATTGAACGGCTTGGTCAAATAATCGTCGGCCCCGGCGACAAAACCGGCGATTTTATCCTCATCCTTAATCTTGGCGGTGAGGAACAGGATCGGTGTGTTTGCCAGCAGCGGATCGGAGCGCATCTCGCGACAGACCGTATACCCATCCATCCCCGGCATGACAATATCCAGGATGACCAGGTCAGGACTCAGGCGGCGGGCGATCTTGAGGCCTTCCACGCCGCTGTTGGCAATGGACACACGAAAATCATTGCCGCGCAGGCTGCGTTCGATGGTGCGCGCAACGATTTCATCATCTTCGATGATCAATAAATTAATGGTCACAGGGCACCTCCCAGGGTAACGTAGAAAATTGTACCATGACCGGGAGTGCTCTGGGCATTAATCTGTCCATGATGTTGGCGGACAATTTCATGGCAGATGACAAATTCAATCCCGGTGCCGCGTCCACTGAGCGGCTCGAAGAAATCGGGTTCAAAGAGCTTTTGCAGCTCTTCGTCGGCCATTTGTTTGCCGTCATCACGCACTTCAACGGTGATCTTATCGTTCTCACTGCGGGAAGAGATCGAGATCGTGTGCGCATGCCCATCGGCGGTGGCGTCGCGCGCCAGCAGCAGCAGGTTGACCCACAGATCGCTGAGTTGGCGAGGGTGGCCTGAGACGCCCGGCAGGTTCTGCCCCAGGTTGACCTGCAGGTTGACGCCCGAAGCGCGGATATGATCGCCGACAAGGGCCAGGGCGTCTTCGATCGTCTGGTTGAGATTCACAGTTTCCAGGCTGGCGCTGGCCGGGCGGGAGAAATCGAGCAGGCGCTGCACCGCCTGCTGCACGCGCCAGCCGGCCTCTTCGATCATTTCGGCGGATTCGCGCCCCGGATGTTCAGATGGCAGGCTTTGCAGCAGCAAATGCGCCTCGGCGATAATGGCGGTCAGCGGGTTGTTAATGTGGTGGGCGACGCCAGAAGCCAGCTCGCCGATGGCGGCCAGGCGGGAGGTCTGGGCAATGCGCATCTGGGCAATGCGCAGTTCTTGCTCGGCCTTTTTGCGGGCGGTGATGTCGCGCGACACATCCATATAGCCCAGCACCCGCCCGGTTTCGTAATCGCGCAGCATGCCCACCCGAGAACTGACCCACAGGGTGTAGCCGCCAGGGGTGGTGTAGCGGCGCTCGACCTCGTAGCTGCTGCCTTCCAGCGCCGGCTCGCTGACCGGCGGGGTGAAGGTATTGAGGTAAGCGTCGCGCACCAGGCGTCCCAATTGATCCGAAGACTTGCGCTCGAAAAGCAGTTCCGCCGCCGGGTTCCAGTAGGTGATCTTCTCTTCGGTATCCCAAACGACGACCGCGTCGCGCACGTTGTTGAGCAAGAGCGCCTGGTAGCGCACCTGCTCATTGGAGCGCTGGGCGGCGATTTGCAACTGGTAAGACTGCACCGCTTTGCGGATGATCGCCGGCAGGGTCAAGAGTGACTCGGCGCCTTTGACCATGTAATCGGCCGCCCCCTGCTGCATGGCTTTGACGGCGATGCGTTCATCACCCTGCCCGGTGATCATGATCACCGGCAGTCGGTAGCCGCGCGCCTGCACTTCGTTTAAGGCATCCAACCCGGTGCCGTCCGGCAGCTTGTAATCCAGCAGCATGGCGGTGTAAGTGTTGCTCTGGATTAAACGCCAAAATTCGGCCAGATCGCGCGCCCTTTCGGTGATGAAAGGGCCAGAGATGCGCAAAAACTCGGCGATCCACTCGGCGTGTTCGTCGTCATCATCTACGATCAAAATATGATAGGTATCGGTCATGCCTGTGTTTCCTGATGGGATGGGCGGGAGGCGGCGGCCAGGCAGGCGTTGAGCATCTGCAGGGTGTAGCGCCGGTGCCCACCGGGGGTGCGCAAAGGGGTAAGCTGCCCGTTGTGTTCCATGCGGTAAAGCGTGGAAAGGCTGACGCGCAAATAGCGAGCGGACTCGCGGGCGGTCAGCAGGGTTAAGGAAATTGGTTCGTGGGGGGAAGTGTCACTCATCAGCAAACCTCGTCAAACTCATTCAAATCATATCACCAGAATAATACAACCCACGCGTTTTGTCCATTAATTAATTGTAAGTAATCGAGCAAAGAACTTCTGGCGACAGAGGGACGGCTGAGTCCGTTACTGCGAGCCCCGAAAAAGCGCTGTTTTCCTTGTCGATCAGTTGTGAATAAGGTAGGATTGTACTATGTTTTTGGCTTTGACTGAACCCATGATCGCCCAACGTTTGACCGAAGGTTTGGCGCGCCCGCCGGCGGAGGATTGCGCGGCGGCCTGGTTAAGCGCCATCCCGCGCCCGGCGGCGGTCTTGATCCCTTTCCTCTGGCGCTGTGACGAGTGGCATTTGCTCTACACGCGCCGCACAGAGCAGGTGGCGCAGCACAAGGGCCAGGTGGCTTTCCCGGGCGGGCGCTGCGAGCCGGAAGACCCCTCGCCGCAAGAGACCGCTCTGCGCGAGGCGCAGGAGGAGATCGGCCTCGACCCGGCCGAGGTGCGCGTCTTGGGCTGCCTGCACCCGCTGCCGACCGTCACCAATTACTGTGTCACACCGGTGATCGGCGTCATCCCCTGGCCCTATTCCTTTCACCTGCAAGCGCGCGAGGTCTCGCGCGTCTTCACCATCCCGCTGGCCTGGCTGGCCGACCCGGCTCATCACGAGGTGCGCGTGCGGCTCTTGCCCGAGTCGGCCATCCCGCATCCGGTGATCTACTTCCAGCGTTACGACGATGAACTTTTGTGGGGGGTCAGCGCCCAGATTACGTTGAATCTATTGCACACATTAAGGATATAATGGGGACTTGAACGATCAAATTCTTTGTTGAGGTGATTATGTCTACTGCTGTGATTCATGCCGGAGTCTGTGGGTTCACCACCACTGTTCAAGCGCATTCCGAAGAGGATATGGTCAAGCTGACGATTACCAGCGATTGCGAGGCGATGCGCAAGCTGGCCGCCCATTTGACGGAGGTCAACCCTTTTAAAGAGATCTCCTTCCGCCGCGCCACGCCCCAGGTTTACCAGGAAGCAATGAAATACTGCACCCACGCCGCCTGCCCGGTGCCGTCTGGCATCATCAAGGCGGTGGAGGTAGAGGCCGGCCTGGCCCTGCCGGCGGATGTGAGCATGCACATCAGCAAGTAATGCCATCGTCGGTCACTGTATCTCTAAAGCAATGGCTGCAAATTGAGCATTGTCCGGCGGCGTGGCGCGGCTTTGACCTCTACCTGCTGCGCGATGAGCAGGTCGTCTTCTATGTTGGGCAGTCCCATGCTGCCTTTGAGCGCGTCTGGCAGCATATCTTGCAAGGCTTTCGTGGGCGTTCGGCGCTGGGCTGGTTCATCCTGTGCAACTGGCCGGCCTCGATGAAGTTCACCGTTGAACTGCTGCGCTCTGCAGATATTCTTGCCGCCCATTCCATCTCCGCTGACCAGCTTGAGGCGGAAAACTCCCTCAACCTGGCGGAACGTCTCTTGATCGAACACTGCGCCCCGTGCTTGAACGAGGCGCTCAATCCCCATCCCACGCTGCTGCCGGCGGTTTATGCGCCGCTGACCGCCAAACCGATCTGCTCGCGCAGCCTGAAGAAACTGATCCGCGAAGCGGCGCGCAGTCTGGATGCCGAGGCGCGCCGCGAGCGCGCTGCGGACATCTGGTAAAGGTACTTGCTCATGTCTACTGCTTCCTCTCAACCTGCCTCATCGACGCCAGCAACCTTTGGCGAGTATGCCGGCTTTCTGCGCCGCTACCTGCGCGGCCGCATCCACCTGGTCGCCGTCCTGGGCGTGCTGCTCTTCGGCAGCATCGCGCTGCAAATCATCAACCCGCAAATCATGCGCACCTTTCTGGATACGGCCATTGCCGGCGGTGAGATCGGCGTGCTGCGCCAGTTCGCCATCCTGTTCATCGTGATCGCCATCACGCAGCAGTTGATCGGCGTCCTGGTTGTTTACCTGACCGAAATCCTGGGTTGGGCCGCCACCAACGATGTGCGCCTGGAACTGGCCCGCCACACCCTGAGCCTGGATATGTCCTTCCACACCGCCCACACGCCCGGCGAGATGATCGAACGCATTGACGGCGACGTGATGGCGCTCTCCAACTTCTTTTCCCAGTTCATTTTGCAAGTCTTCGGCAATATCCTGTTGGTGGGCGGGGTGCTGCTGATCTTGCTGCGTGAAGATTGGCGCATCAGCCTCACCTTGGCGATCTTCGTCGCCGTCACCGTCGCCATCCTGCTCTTCATGGGCAACTTTGCCGTGCCAAGCTGGGAACTGGAGCGCCAGGCCAGCGCCTCGCTGTACGGATTCCTGGAGGAACGCCTGAGCGGTACGGAGGACATTCGTTCGAACAACGCCGCGGCCTACGTGCTGGATCGCTTCTACCGCTTGACGCGCGACCTGATGCAGAAGACGATCCGCGCCAACTTCCGCTGGGCGATGCTGATGAACACGACCTGGGTGCTGTTCACCATCGGCAACGCCATCACCCTGGTGGTGGGGGCCTACCTGTACAAGACCAACGTCATCACCATCGGATCGGTCTTCATGCTCATCTATTACGCCAATATGGTCAGTTGGCCGCTGGAGCGCATCACGCAGCAGTTCCAGGACTTGCAGAAGGCGGGCGCCAGCCTGGTGCGCATCCTGGGCATTCAGCGACTACAGGGCAAGATTCCGGGCGAGGCCGATTTCACCCCGCCGCAAGACAACCGCCTGCTGGGCGGGCCGGGCCGCTCACGCCCTCTGGCGGTCGTCTTCGAGGATGTCAGCTTTGGCTACGGCGACGCCCTGGCTGGCGTTGCGCCCTCTACCCCGCCGCCGGCTTCCTCACCGCCTGCCCATCAGGACAGCCAATCCGCCGCCCCGCCGGAGGCCGCCAAAGAGCCAAAAGAGATGGCGCTGTGCGGCATCCGCTTTCACCTGGCGGCCGGGCGCGTCCTGGGGTTGTTGGGGCGCACCGGCTCCGGCAAGACGACGATGACGCGCCTGCTCTTCCGCCTCTACGACACCGACCAGGGGACGATCAAGATGGGGGGCGACGGCGACGTGTTGGACATCCGCCAGCTTACGGTGCAGGAACTGCGCCGCAGCGTGGGCATGGTGACGCAAAATATCCAGCTCTTTCACGCCACGGTGCGCGAAAACCTGACCTTCTTCGATGATTCCATTCCCGATGAACGCATCCTGGCGGCGCTGCACGACCTGGGCCTGGGGGACTGGTTCAAATCGCTGCCCAAGGGCTTGGACACAGAACTGGAATCGGGCGGCGGCGGCCTGTCGGCCGGCGAAGCGCAGCTGCTGGCCTTCACCCGCATCTTCCTGCGCGACCCCGGCCTGATCATCCTGGATGAAGCCACCTCGCGCCTGGACCCCGCCACCGAACACCTGATCGAGCGGGCGGTGGACAGGCTGGTGCAAAACCGCACCGCGATCGTCGTGGCGCATCGCCTGGGGACGGTGCAGCGGGCGGATGACATCCTCATCCTGGAGGACGGGCAGATCTGTGAATACGGCCCGCGCCTGCAACTGGCCGCTGACCCCACTTCGCGCTTTTATCACTTGTTGGAAACGGGTATGGAAGAGGTGTTGGCATGAGCGAAAATCCTACCTCGCCGGTTGAAAACCCCACCCCGCCGCCCGCCGCTCAGGCTGCCAAGCCCCCCGCCGAAGCCGCCGAGAAACCGCCGGCGCAGTCCTGGCGCTATTTCATCTCGCTGATCCGCTACTCGCCCTGGCTGTACCTGGGCATCGTCGCCATGCGCCTGTTCATCTTCGCCGTCGTCCCGCAGCTTCTTGGCCTGGCGACGCGCGAGTTCTTTAACACCCTGAGCGGCGAACCGACCTGGGGCCTTTCGCCGGAGGCCATCGCCGCCCTGACGGTGGGCTTTGCCGTGGCGCGCGCCTTTATCATCGTGGCCGATATGTTCGCCCACAACCTGTACACCTTCCGCACCGGGGCCTTGCTGCGCAAGAACCTGCTGACGCGCATCCTGGAGCGCCCCGGGGCGCGCGCCGTGCCGCAGTCGGCCGGCGAGGCGATCAGCCGCTTCCGCGACGATGTGGACAACACCGGGCAGTTCACCGCCCAACTGCCCTTTATTATCGGACAGGCGTTGTTTGCCGTCCTGGCGCTGTTCACCATGCTGCGCATCAGCGTGCGCGTGACGCTCATCGCCTACGTTCCCTTCATCATCATGG
This sequence comes from uncultured Anaerolineales bacterium, assembly GCA_903872065.1. Lineage (GTDB taxonomy): Bacteria > Chloroflexota > Anaerolineae > Anaerolineales > UBA4823 > CAIQJJ01. The sequence goes on from CAIQJJ010000032.1 coordinate 9,099, forward strand.
TGCTGGTGGGCAACTGGGCGATGAAAAACGTGGAGAAATACCGCGAGCGCAGCCGCAAAGCGGCCGGCAAGGTGACGGACTTCGTGGGCGAAATCTTCGGCGCGGCGCAGGCGGTCAAAGTCGCCACCGCCGAGGCCAACGCCTTAAAGCGCTTTGAGCGCCTGAACGAGGCGCGGCGCAAGGCGGCCATCGCCGACCGCCTGTACATGGCCTTTATCGATTCGGCCATCTGGAACTTTATGAACGTCGTCACCGGCGTGATCCTGCTGCTGGTGGCCGAGTCGCTCAGCGCCGTCAACGGTAAGCCGGTCATGACGCTGGGCGATTTCTCGCTCTTCACCTATTACCTGGGCTTCACCACCGAGTTCACCGTCATGACGGGGGTGCTGTGGGCGTGGTTCAAGCAGGCCGGCGTGGCCCTGGCGCGCATGATCACCCTGCTGCAAGGGGCTGATCCGCTCTCGCTGGTGCGTCACACGCCGGTCTATGTGACTGGCGAACTGCCGGCCATCCCTTACACCTCGAAGGACGACTCCCACCGCCTGGAGAGCCTGGAGGTGGACGGGCTGACCTATCTCTACGAGGACAGCGGGCGCGGCGTGGAGGACATTCACCTGCGCCTGCGCCGCGGTACCTTTACCGTCATCACCGGGCGAATTGGCTCTGGCAAGACGACCCTGCTGCGCGCTCTGCTTGGCCTGCTGCCCAGGCAGCGCGGCGAGATCCGCTGGAACGGACAGGTGGTGGAAGACCCGGCCAATTTCTTTGTCCCGCCGCGCAGCGCCTACACCTCGCAGGTGCCGCTGCTCTTCAGCGAGTCGCTCAAGGACAATATCTTGATGGGGCTGCCCGAAGACCGCATGGACATCCCGCGCGCCATCCGCCTGGCGGTGATGGAGAAGGACATTACCGATTTTGAGCATGGCCTGGAGACGGTGATCGGCTCCAAGGGCGTGAAAATCTCCGGCGGGCAGCGGCAGCGCACCGCCGCGGCGCGCATGTTTGTGCGCACACCCGAACTGCTGGTGCTGGACGATCTCTCCAGCGCGCTGGACGTGGAGACGGAGCGCCAATTGTGGGAGCGCGTTTTCGAGCAGCAGGATGTGACCTGCCTGGTGGCCTCGCACCGCCGGCCTGCCCTGCGCCGCGCCGATCACATCATTGTGCTGAAGAACGGGCGCGTGGAGGCGGAAGGCGACTTGGATACGCTGCTGGCGACGTGCGAGGAGATGCAGCGCTTGTGGCAGGGTGAGCCGGGGTAAGAGATGATGGATGGGTGTTGAATAGTGAACACGTTCTACACCTATCTCCCTCAAGACCGCTTGCGCGCCCTGGCGCAGGGCGACAGCCTGGGCGAAACCCTGCCCGACCGCTGCGCTGGGGCGGCGCTCTTCGCCGATATTGCGGGGTTCACGGCCTTTACTGAAAAGTTGACCCGCCAGCTTGGCCATCGTCGTGGGGCGGAAGTCCTCACCCAACAGCTTAACGCCGTATACACCGCTCTCATCGCTGAAGTGGAACGCTTCGGCGGCAGTGTGATTGATTTCGCCGGCGACGCCATCCTCTGCTGGTTTGACGACAAACTATCTACTGAGGACGGGCAGCCGCAAATGACCCTCAGCCGGCCGTCTGCGTTCTGCGCCGCGGCCGCTGCCCTCGCCATGCAAGCCGCGATGGCCGCCTTTCCCGACCTGGCCCTCAGAGTCTCGATTGCCAGCGGCCCGGCGCGGCGTTTTGTGATTGGCGACCCGTCGCTTCATCTCCTGGATGTCCTGGTTGGAGACACGATCGGGCGCGTCGCCAGCGGGAACCCCCTGACGCAGAAGGGCGAAGTGTTGGTGGATGAGGCCACGGCGCTTGCCCTGGGTGACGCCTCCCGCACCTCGCCGCCTGGCCGTTCCTGGCGACCGGAATGGCGCGCCAGTGCAGAGTTTCGGTTTGCGGTTTTAGATCCAAAATTTGGGTTTGGCGATTTGCATCTGTCCGCTTCCAACCCGGCTGCAGCGCCCTCCGATCTCAACCCTGAAACCTTGCGCCCTTTTATCCTGCCGCGGGTGTTTGAACAGGAAGCAAGCGGAGAAAGCCCATTTTTAACCGAGTTTCGCCCTTGCGTGGGGTTGTTTGTGAGGTTTGCCGGAATTGACTATAACGCCGATCAGACCCAGGTGCAACTGGATGCCTTCATTCGCCTGGTACAGGCGGTGGTTGCTCGTTCTGAAGGGACACTGCTGCAACTGACCATCGGCGACAAAGGCAGTTTTCTCTATATCAACTTTGGCGTCTTTGTCGCTCACGAAGATGACGCCAGCCGCGCCTTGAAAACCGCGCTGGAATTGCGCGCCGTCTCGCCCCTGCCGCTGCAAATGGGCGTCACACGCGGCGTGATGCGGGTGGGCGCGTATGGCAGCGACACCCGGCGCACCTACGGGGCGATCAGCGACGATGTCAACCTGGCGGCCCGCCTGATGCAGGCCGCCGCGGTTGGCGAAATCCTGGTCAATGACATTGTTCAAAGAGCGGCGCAAAGGCGTTTTGTCTTCGAGGCGCGTGGTCTGCTGCATGTCAAGGGCAAAGCCTCGCCGACGCCGGCCTTTGCCGCCCTTAGCGAAAGTCCCCCCAGTGAGATGCGTTTGCAGGAGCCAACTTATGTTCTGCCAATGGTGGGACGCCAGGCCGAATTGCAGACCATCGCCCAAAAATTGGATTTGGTCTTGCAGGGCCAATCCCAGGGGATCGGAATCGTGGGCGAGGCCGGGGTGGGCAAGAGCCGCCTGGCGGCGGAAGCGATCCGCTGCGCCCGTGAGAAAGGGTTGATTGGCTATGGCAGCGCCTGTCAGTCGGAAGGCATCCATACGCCCTACCTGGTGTGGAAACCGATTTGGAGCGCCCTTTTTGAACTCGATCCCCAGTCGCCGTTGGAGGAACAAATTCACTGCCTGGAAAAGCACATCGAGGCCCACGCCCCATCGCGCCGGCAAGCCCTGCCCCTGCTCGACGTGTTGTTGGGGGTGAACATCCCTGGTAACGCCTTCACCAAATCGCTGGATCCAAAGACTCGCCAGAGCGCCTTGCACGCCTTGCTGGAGGATTACCTGAAGTCCGCGGCCCGTGAGACGCCGCTCATCCTGCTCCTCGAAGACCTGCATTGGATAGATGAACTGTCGCGCCATCTGCTGGAAGGATTGGCAACCGCCCTGGCGCGCTACCCGGTCTGTTTCTTGCTGGTTTATCGCCCGTCCCAGGCGGAAATCCACAACCTTGCCTCTCGCTTGTCGCAGTTCACGCAGATTGCATTGACCGAATTGAACCCTGCCGATTCCGGGCAGGTTCTCCGCGCCAGGCTGGCTCAGTTATACCCGGGCTGGAGCGGAGAACCGCCGCCGCAGTTGATCGCCAAACTGATCCAGCGCGCCGAAGGCAACCCCTTTTACCTGGAGGAATTGCTCAACTACCTGCACGACCGGCGACTCGACCTGAGCAACGCAGATGTGGTCGAGCAGATCGAACTGCCTGACAGCCTGCATACCCTGATTCTCAGCCGTATTGACCAGTTGAGAGAGAGCGAAAAGAACGCTTTGCGGGCGGCCAGCATCGTGGGGCGGCTGTTTTACGCCCAATGGCTGAACGGCTACTGTCCCGAACTGGGCGACTGGAAGAGCGTGCTGGCGGATTTAGAGCAGTTGGCGGTTTTGGATATCACGCCCGTCTATAACTCTGCCTCAGAACTGGCCTACTTGTTCAAGCATATCATCACCCACGAGGCGACCTACGAAAGCCTGCTCTATACCACGCGCGCCAGGCTGCACGAGCGCCTGGCGCAGTATTTGGAGAGTGTTGTCGGCGCCAGGACGCCGAATTTTGCTTCGCTGCTGGATCTCATCACCTTTCATTATGGGCGCAGCGAAAACATTCCCAAGCAGCGGGAGTATTTTCGCAAGGCCGGCGAGGCGGCTGAGGCCGCCTTTTCCCGCCCAACTGCCTTGATGTATTATGAACGTTTGCTGCAGTTGGTGGATGAACCCGGCGAGAAGCTCGCCGTTTACGTCAAGATTGGGAAGCTGTGCGATGCGATGGTGCTGCCTGAGCGAACGAAGGCCGCCCAGCGCGCCATCTTGAGCCTGGCGGAGGTGGTTGGGGGGCGGGAAGCGGCCCTTGCGGCCGCCAACGCCCGGCTGACCCTGGGTAAAGCCTGCCGTGAGAGCAGCGACTATGATGACGCCCAGCGCTGGCTGGACCTGGCGCTGAGGGATTGGGCAGCCCTGGATGACCAGACCGGGGTAAGCAAGGCGCTGGGCGAGTTGGGGCGTCTGCATGTGATGCAAGGGAATTACCGGCAAGCCTGCCAGGAGTTGGACGAAGCCTTGCGCTGCGCCGGCGCGGATCGCGACGCCCAGGCTTTAGCGCTGATCCAAGCCGGCCATGTCGCCTTCTATCATGCTGACTATGATGTGGCGCAAAGCAAATATGAACGCACCCTGGCGTTGCGCGAAGAGGTCAACGACCTGAGGGGAATCGTCTCCGCAATTGGCAACCTGGGGGCTCTGGCTATGGAGCGAGGGGAGTACGCGGCAGGCCAGGCTCTGACTGAGCGTTCCCTGGAGATTTCTCGTGAACTGGGCGATAAGCCGTCCGTGGCGATATTTTTGCTCAATCTTGGAGAATTGTTCATGGCGCAGGGCGACTTCTCAGCCGCGCAGGCTGCTCTTGAACAGTCGCTGATGCTGAGTGAGGAGATCAATAACAAATGGTGTATTTTCCTTGTGCTCATCTATTTGGGGAGTGGGGCGCGTGACCGGGGAGATTGTCCCACGGCGCGAGCGCGGATCGAGAGGGCGCTGGCGATCGCGCGAGAAACGGGCGACAAGATTATGATTGCGCATGCTTTATGCCACCGCGGCTTGACTATCCTGGCGCAGGGCGAGCCGGGCGCAGCGGCGGAGGCCCGCCAGAACATCCTTGCCAGTTTGCACCTGCGAAGGGAACTCCAGGCAAAGACCACCCTGGCTTCCAACCTGATCGCGCTGGCCGGGCTGGCCCTTTACGAGGGAGACGCCCGGCGCGCGGCGCGGCTGCTGGGCGCGATCGACGCGATCATTAAGACATTGGGTCTCGTGATCGAAATTGATCTACTATTTGTGCATCCCCGTTTCCTGGCTTCCACCCGTGCCGCGTTGAGCGAAGAGGAATTCGCCGCCGCCTGGGCGGAGGGGCAAAAGATCGCCGCGCAGGGCCCAGACCCGCTGGAAGGCGCCATCGCGTACGCCTTGGAGGATCAGCAGAGCGAGCATAGTACGCCGGGGAAAATTTAACCGCAAAGCAATTGTAATTGTCGGTCTGGTCGCGGTCTCTGCCCTACCGACTCGTCCTCCTCTCCGCTCCGCCGGTTCAAACCGGCGGTTGCTACGGGAAACACGTTGGAAAACGTGTTTTGGCTGGCCGAGGGAGGGTGAATCGGTCGTGGGGGCGCAGGGGTGAATCTCCAATGCGCGGCTTTTCCCCGATCCCCCTGCGCCCTCCCCCGGACGAATCGCCCATCCGCGCCCGCCGCCCATCCCTAACCGCAATTGTACCGATTGTAACGATTGTACCGTAGGGGCGAAGCATACGGCGGGATCTATTCTCCAGGGAACAATGCCTTAATGCCGGATGCTTCGCCCTGTCCCGCGGGGAACGGGATGCCGTCCA
>CAIQJJ010000033.1 GCA_903872065.1 uncultured Anaerolineales bacterium
CGGCTTATCCAGGCCCAGGCGGTGCTGCAAGGCCAGCCGTTGCTCTTCGGTGAAGCGCGGATTCATATATTGCAAAGTAATATCGCCCGGCTGTGCATCCATGATGAAATAGTTCAGGAACAGGTAGATGAACAGGGTGACGATAATTTGAGCGGTGCGGCTGAACAGGTATTTCCACATAAGAGGTGTTTCCTCGTTTCGGTTGCGTCGATGTAGTAACGACTTCACAGGTCGTTGGGCGATTTGTAGTGACGACTTCAGTCGTTCAATTGGCGAAGTCGTCACTACTTTTAAGGGGATAAGGATCAAATAGAGTACTACTATGAGCCGCTACTGTGAACTGGGCATCACCATATACGCCGAGCTGTACAGCCCTTGCAGACCATCGAAGACATCCGTATAGGGGAATTGGATCGTATTCAGGTAAGCGTCGGTAATCGGCGGCGAGAACAGGGTGATGTAGGGCAGCTCGGTCGCCAGGATATTCTGCATCTCGAAAGCGAGATCCTTGGCTTTAACCATATCGGATTCCTGGTACCAGCGATTGCAGGCCTCATTCAGCTTCGGGCTGACGTAAGCGATATTGTCACTGCCATCGCCCACGCCGGTTGCGCCGGTGAAGAAATCGCACAGGTAGCTAGGAAAGGCGCTCAAACCCCAGCCGAGCATGATGATGTCGAAATCGCCCGAGTTTTCGTTGGCGCGGATGGTGTTGAAGGGGGTGTAGTTGAGCGTGAGCGGGATACCCAACTGCCGCATCCACTGCTCAATGTAGACTGCGGAAGTAGCGCGCAGGGGGTCATAACCGGGGCCGGGCGCCTGCAGGGTGATTTCGGGGAAAGCTGTCCCATCGGGCAGTTTCAGCCCTTCGCCGTAGGTGACGCCGCTGTCGAAGGCGCTGCCGACGGTGTAGGAAGGCTCTACATCCCAGGTAAAGCCGGCTTCTTTAAGGATGCGCACCGCCTCATTGATGCGCTGGTCAGGGGTCATGCCTTTGCAGTAGACGGGAACATCCGGGTTATGCCAGTAGGTCAGGCCGGCCGGCACGAGCGTGTAAACCGGTTCCACCTGGCGCTGCAGCACGTTTTGCGTCAGGAAATCCAGATCGATCTGGCAGGCGATGGCCTGGCGCATGGCCAGCCCTTGCGCGTCTTTGAAGAAGGGGCGCGCCTGGTTGAACTCAATGTAGCGGAAGCCGTTTTGCGCGTTGCGCACAATCTGTACATCCGGGTTGGCTTTTAGCTGATCGACAATGCCCTGCGAGACGCCGCTGGGATTCAAGACGATGTCCACCTCGCCGTTTTGCAGCGCCAGGTAGGCGGCATCCTGCGAGTAGACCGGGAAGAGGAATGTCTGGAAATAAGGGCCGTAGGTCAGGTCAAGGGCTTTATCGCCACTGGCCTCGCCGTAGAGGGTGAAATCATACGGGCGGTTCTGGTTTAGCTCGCCGGAGTTTGATTCTCGGTAGGCGCCGTTGACAAATTCTTCCTCGCGCGTGCCGATGAAAGCATATTGATCGTTGGCTTCGCTTTCCACATACGCCCCCGGCTCCCATCGCTTGAACTTGATCGGGCCAAAATAGGGCTCGTTGTCGTTGGGGATGGCTTCGACCGCCTGCTGCAGCGGGGTAACTTTATCTAAAAAGTCTGCCGCGGTGGGGTCGAGCGCCTCAGCCTGCGCCAGGATGTCGGCGATCTTCGGTTCCCAATACGCTTTGTTGACAAAAGGCCCAACCAGCGTGCCGTACTGCCAGATCGCCAGGCCGGGCGTAACCTTGTAGTAGAATTTGACCGTGAGATCATCCACGACTTCGGCGCGATCCATCAGCGCCGGGTTATACCAGCCGACCCAGTTGCCGGCAAAGGCAAAGGTCAGGGCAGTATTGGCGGTGAAAGCCACATCCTGGGCGGTGAGCGGTGAGCCGTCGCTCCACGTCAGGCCGGGCTTCAGTCTCACTGTGCCAACCCACAGATCGCCTTCTTGCACCGGGGTTTCAGGCAGCCCATCCGCGACGAACGGCGCCCAGTCCCAACGCTGATCGGAGAGGGTGAAGAGCGTGGGATAGGCGAACTGCAAGATGACGGCGTTCCAATAACTGGATCCGGTAATGTCGTTGTAGTACCACGGGTTGAGGCCATCAATGTCGGATAACATGGCCATGCGGATCACGTCCGCACGTTGGGCCGGGGAAACCGGCGCAGCGGGCGGTTGGGTGGGTTCAGGGGTGGGCGTCACAACCACCTCGACCCGCTTCTCCACCACCTGAGTGGCCCCTTCGACCTCGACGATCTCGGTCTCGACCACCACTTCCTTAACGACTTCTGTGACCACTTTTTCTTTTTCGACGACGACGGTCTTGATGACTTCTTGCGTTGCGCAGGCCCCCAACAGCAGGCTGACGAGGCTCAGCAAGGTGACAAAAAACAGAACTTTCTTGGTGTGCATTATCTTCTCCTTTAGAAAATTTTCCTGCGCCGCTGCCGGCCAGGTTTGTTTGATGAGCTGATGAGGCTCAGCTTGGAATATAGCCTCAGATGGCGTGCCTGCCACGAGACCATAAAAGGGTTTCTTCCCCTCTGCGAGAGGGGTTCGCGATCCCCCTCCAGAGAACTATGCGCCCCCTTCTCCGGGGGGCGCGCACGGCATCTAAATCCATCCTGGCGATGGTTGGAAAATCCCGCCGCGGATTCGCTCCGAAAGCTTGAAGATGGACTATACTAAAGCCATGCGACGCGTAAGGTGCTTTCCGTCTTTGGCGAAGTCTTCCCTGCTAGGGTTGATCTGTCTGCTGGCGCTTTCTACCTGCGCCCGGCGGTCGCCCTCGCCGCAGGCCGCCGCACCCTCGCCCACGTCGCCAGCCAGGCCAGCCCTCGATCTCCCTGTGCGCAGCGGCGCTTTGCGTTTTGAGCATTTTTCTTTGGAACAGGGTCTTTCTGAGAGCGTGGTTTGGGCATTGCTCCAGGATCGAGCCGGTTTTCTATGGATTGGTACAGAAGATGGCTTGAATCGTTATGATGGCATCGAGTTCACGATCTTTAAACATGATCCTGCTCAACCGGGCAGCCTCAGCCAGAACAAAATCACTGCATTATATGAAGATCGAACCGGGAGCTTATGGGTGGGGACGGCCAGCGGTGGATTGAATCGTTTCCAGGGCGCGTCGGGTGACTTTGTTCAGTATTTCCATGATGCTGCGGTGGCAGGCAGTCTTAGCAGCAATCGCATTACGGCGATCGTTGAAGACGCCGGCGGGACGCTCTGGGTGGGGACGGCGGACGGCGGGCTCAATCGCTATAACCGCGCCGCCGGCGATTTTACGTCATACCGCTACAGTCCCTCGGATGCCTCCAGCCTGGGCAGCGACGCGATTGCCGCCCTGTGCGCCGACCGCCAGGGGATGCTGTGGATCGCCGCCGCCAACGGCCTGGATCGTTTTGATCCCGCCGCCGGGCAGTTTACCCATTTTCGCAATGTCTTGAATGATCCCAACAGCTTGAGCAGCAACCAGGCGCGGGCGGTCTATGAGGATCGCCAGGGGATGCTGTGGGTCGGCACCGATAATGCCGGCCTGAATCGTTTTGACCGCGCCGCCGGGCAGTTCAAGCGCTACGTCTATGATGCGAACAACCGCTTCAGCCTGGGCAGCAACCGCGTCAGCGCCATCTATGAGGATGCGGCGGGTGTGCTGTGGGTCGGGACGCTGGGCGGCGGCCTGAACCAACTGGACCGCCAGGCGGATCAGTTCACGCGCTATCAAACCGATAATTATGACCCGCGCAGCCTGAGCGATAACCGCGTGACTGCCTTGTACGAAGACCGCTCAGGCGTCTTGTGGATCGGCGCTCACGCCGGCCTGAACAAGCTTGAGCAGGGCTACCGCACATTCGAGCATTGGCGCTACCGTCCGGAGACTCCTGACAGCCTGGGCGGCAGCCAGGTTTTGGCGCTCTTCGCCGATGGGGATGGTACATTCTGGATCGGCACGGACGGGGCCGGGCTGGATCACTATGACCCCAGGAGCGGTAGGTTTGTCCATTATCAGCATCAGGTCAGCCGGCCAACTTCCTTGAGCAGCAATATCGTCCAGGCCATTTACCGCGACCGGAGCGGCGCCCTTTGGGTGGGGACGGCTAACGGCTTGAACCGCCTGGATGCGGGCGGCGCGTTTGCACGGTTTGCCAGCGATGTGGACGATGTCAACCGCCCGTTGTACGCCAGCATTACAGCCATCGTTGAGGACGAGGCGGGAAATTTGTGGCTTGCCTCCGCCGGTGATGGCCTCAGTGTGTTTGATCCTCAGCAGGGCGTCTTCCTCCGTTTTTACTATCACACCGCCAGCAACCCGGCCAGCCTGGGCGCTGACCAGGTGTGGGCGCTGCGCTTCGATTCAAGCGGGACGCTTTGGGTCGGTACGGCTGCTGGCCTGGATCGCTTTGACCCCGCCGCGGGTCAGTTCATCCATTATCAGAACGATCCCAAGCAGCTAGCCACTTTGAGCGGCGGCGAGGTGTTCTCGCTCTTCGAGGACCGCGAGGGCAATTTATGGGTTGGGACAAACGCCGGCCTCAACCGTTTCGAGGCGATGAGCGGCGGGTTTCGCGCCTACCGCGAAGGGGACGGTCTGCCGAACGACATCATTTATGCCATGGTGCAGGATGCGCAGGGCTTTTTGTGGTTGAGCACCAACCGCGGTCTGTCACGCTTCTATCCGCCCACCGAAACTTTCGCCAACTACGATGTGCGCGATGGCTTGCAGAGCAATGAGTTTCGCCGCGGAGCGGCCTGCCTGGCGCTTGATGGCCGGGTGGCGTTCGGCGGCATCAATGGTGTGACGGCTTTTTATCCGCAGCGCCTGCGTTACAATCCCTATATTCCCCAAGTCGTATTGACCTCGCTCAGCGCCGGCGGGGAAAAGAATCTCGCCGCCAATGGCTCGGCCAACGGCCTGGCCAATCCGCCGCGCATTACCCTGCGCTGGCCGGATAACACTTTTGAGTTTGCCTTTGCCGCCCTGGATTTCACCCGCCCCGAAAAGAATCAATACGCCTATCGCCTCGATCCCTTCGATAAGACCTGGAACGCGATCGGCGTCCAGCGCAACGGGCGCTACACCAACCTGCCCGGTGGGACCTATACGCTCTCGTTGAAAGGCTCGAACAATGATGGGGCGTGGTCTGAGCCTCAGGTTGCCGCGACCATCGAGGTGATCCCGCCCTTATGGGATGTGTGGTGGTTTCGCTCTTTGGGGGTGGGTCTGCTGCTGCTGGGCGGGTTGGGCGCGTACCGCTGGCGCTTGAAGAGCATTGAGCGCCGCAACCGCGAGTTGGAGCGGCAGGTGGAAGAGCGAGCGCATGAGATCGAGCAGTTGTTCGAGCAGACCAAAGAACTGGCGGTGGTCGAAGAGCGCAACCGCCTGGCGCGCGATTTGCACGACAGCGCCAAGCAAAAAGCCTTTGCCGCCCTGGCGCAGCTAGGGGCCGCCCAGGCCATGATCAAGAAGACTCCCCTGGCCGCTAAAGACCATTTGGACGAGGCCGAGAACCTGGTTTACCAGGTCATTCAAGAACTGACGTTTCTCATTCAAGAGATGTACCCGATTGCCTTGAAAGAGAAGGGCCTGGCGGCGGTCTTGCGCGACTATGCCTATGAATGGGAAAGTCAGAACGATCTGCCGGCCGCGCTGACGATCATCAATGAGCGCCCCCTGCCTTTGCAGATCGAGCAGGCTTTTTATCGCATCGCCCAGGAATCGCTGGCCAATGTCGTCCGTCACAGCCGCGCCAGCCGCGTCGAAATCCGCCTGATCTATACGCCCGAGGCGGTGGAATTATCTGTGGCGGATGACGGCTGCGGTTTCAACCTGGAGCAAAAGCCGGCCGGCGTCGGCTTGCGTTCCATGCGCGACCGCGCCGCCCTGATTCATGGCAGTCTTGAAATCCAGAGCGCCCCCGGCCGCGGCGCGCAAATCATCCTGCGCCTGCCAGCGGAGGCCATTTCCTCTTTTCCAACCCCTTGATATTGGAGCTTTCCATGACTCAACCCATCAGTATCCTGATTGTAGATGACCACGAAGTGGTTCGCAAGGGCGTGCGCGCCTATTTAGACACTCTGCCAGAATTTGAAGTGGTGGGCGAGGCGGCCAGCGGAGAAGAAGCCATTCACCTGGTCAAAGATTTTATCCCCGATATTGTCTTGATGGATCTGATTATGCCCGGCCTGGATGGCGTCGAAACCACCCGCCGGATTAAAACGCTCAGCCCGCGCACCCAGGTGGTGGTGCTGACTTCTTATCACGAGGACGGACACATCTTCCCAGCCCTCAAAGCTGGCGCGATCTCTTATATTTTGAAGGATATGAAGATGGACAAGCTGGTTGAGGCGCTGCACCGCGCCGCCCAGGGCGAGGTAACCCTGCACCCGCGCGTGGCGACGCGGGTGCTGCAAAATATTCGCGGCGAGGGGGCGGAGGAGGCGCAGCTTTTTACCGAACTGACCGAGCGCGAGCTGGATGTGCTGAAATTGATTGCCAACGGCCTGACCAACACGCAGATCGCCGAAAAGTTGGTCATCAGCGAGAACACCGTCAAGGGCCATGTCAGCAATATTCTCAGCAAGCTGCACCTCGCCGACCGCACCCAGGTCGCGGTCTACGCCTGGCAGCGCGGCATTGTCCAGCGCAGTTGAGACTGCCTGCAGGGATTATTTTCCCGATTCGCCCAAAGTGACTTGCACCTCGACGGTCTTCCGGCTGCGCACCACCTCCACCGTCAACTGATCGCCGGGTTTGTAGAGGAACAGGGTGTTGATATAGGAGTGGGTTTCGTCCAGGGCAATATCGCCGACGCGGGTGATAATGTCATCTGGACGCAAGCCGGCCTGGCTGGCCGGGCTGCCGTCAACCACATCGGTGATATAAGCGCCCCACTCGACCGGCAGGCCATAGCGCGCCGCCACGTTGGGGGTAATGGACTGGTAGCGCACGCCCAGGTAAGGGCGGGAGAAGTACCCCTTTTGCATAATTTGTTCGGCTACGGCGCGGGCGGTGTTGGCCGGGATGGCAAAACCCAGGCCCTCGGCCACTGATCCGCTGCCGCTGCTGCGCACAATCAGAGTATTGATGCCGATCACCTCGCCCGCCAGGTTAACCAGCGGCCCGCCCGAATTGCCCTGGTTGATGGCGGCGTCGGTTTGGATCAGGCCCTCAATCTGATAGCCCTGCCCGGTATCAATTGAGCGTCCCGTGGCGCTGACCACTCCCACGGTGACGGTATTCTTGAAATCGCCCAGCGGCGAGCCGATGGCGATGGCGGTTTCGCCAGGCGTCAGCAGGTCGGAATTGCCCAGTGCAGCCACCGCCGGCACAGGCCCCTCAGCTTTCAACACCGCCACGTCCGCATAGAGGTCGGCGCCGACTACGCTCGCTTTTTGCTGGCTGCCATCAGAGAGAACAATGGTGACTTCTTTGGCGCCTTCGATGACGTGATTGTTGGTCAGCAGGTAGCCTTCTGGTGAAATGAAAACGCCGCTGCCGCTGACCGTCTGATCGCCGGTCATGCCGAAGAAGGTCTCCTGGCCGGGGATGACGCCGATCACCGTCACCACCGCCGGGCCGATATTTTTGACCGCCTGGGTGATGGTCGTCTCGATTTGGGATGTGTTGACCTGCAGCACCTGGCTGGGGCTGGTCTCGGCTGCGGGGATGGCGGTCACGGGCTGCGCGACG
>CAIQJJ010000034.1 GCA_903872065.1 uncultured Anaerolineales bacterium
CGAGAATACCCAAACGAAGTAAAGAGATTCAGACAACGCGCCCATAGAATGCACATTGGGTTGATTGTCATGATAGATGCCGATAATCGTTCGGTGCAAGATCATTTTTTAGAATTAGACCAGGCTTTAAGGGAAAAGGGTCTTACTCCAAGAGAGCCTGATGTACGTAAACTTGCACGTAACCGCCATCAACCATTGGCAGCACATGCGCCAGAATCGCTCAAATTAGCTTGCAGTGAATTACCGAGGCTTTTTCCAGAGGACGCCTGATCCATTTTTCACACCATTGCTATTCCACAGGATGATGTTCTGCAATGCTGCCTGACTCTGGATGTCTTTGTCTCTCCCTCGCGGCTTCCGCAAGCAGCTCCGCCAGTGGCCTGGATGCTTATCCGGGCGCAGCGCTATATGTGATATAGTGAGAGTCTAGATCATTAATCGTAGGCTGCTTTTTCTATCAGGTGATGTCAGGAGTGAATGGTGTGTATATAGACTATTGGTGATGGAAGCCCGCGCTGTGACCGGTTGGCAGGCGGCGCAGCGCGGTGAAACTCCCAACGCCTAGCGCGTGATCATCGGCAAAAACATCCTGGGGCCCTCCTCTCCCAAGACAGCAAACATCCCAGGCTGGCTCACCTGCGCTGTGAGCGTGCGCGTGCCGGCATCCACCTGCGTATTGATGGCCTTCCACGCCCCTGCCTGCGCATCCCAATAAAACACCCGCAGTGTAGAGTTGTTGAACCGGGCCGCATCGGAGGGCGTGTAGCGAACCGTCATTGTGAAAGGCGCTGCCAGGTTCGTGACGGGCGCGCCGTTGGCATTGGTCGCCTTGACGATGATCGCTGGCCCCATCGCCGCCAGGTTCCCCGAGGCCGGCTGCGTGTTCGTCAGGTATTCAGTGATGGTGAGAGGCGCTGCCGCCGGCGGGAAGGTCATGATGGTGGTTGCGCCCGTTGTCACAGTGACCACCCCGCCCTCCAGAGCCGTCACCGGGGTTTCAGCCAGGTAGCGGGTCATGGACGCGTCCAACACGCCCTGTGCGGTGAGGTTATCCACCGCGCTGCCCGGGTTGAAGTCAACCGTGTGCTGGAATTGGCCGGGGATGTACAGGTTGTCCGCCCCATCCAGCGCCGGCGCGCCGGGGCTGTCAGTGCCAGTTCCGCCCCAGGTTTTCGTCCATTGCAGCGTTCCATCCGGCGCAAGCTTGGTCAAAGAGGCGGTCGAGGTGATGATCTGAAACGTTAAGTCACTCCTGACCACGTCCAGCATGCCGGCGACATATACATTGTCCGCTTCATCAATCATCAGGCCGCCCGGCTGGTCTATCAGCGGCCCGCCCCACGTTTGCGACCACAGGTAATTGCCGTTGGCGTCGAACTTGCTGAGCGCGATGTCGAACCCGCCCGAAGCAGTATGCGTGACTGCCGGCGCGGCTGGCCCGTTCGCGTCCACATTGAAGTTGCAGCCCTGGCAGCGAAAGCGGGCGACCGCATAGACATTGCCAGCATGATCCACCGCCGCCGTAGCGCCGGAATCTTCAGCACCAGCCCCGCCCCACGTCCTCACCCACTGCCAGTTGCCATCTGCGTCGAACTTCGTCAGGAAGATATCCATCAACATGCTGCTGTCGTCTGAAGCCGGGTGCCGCGCGCCGTTCGAGGCCGGGTCTTCGCTCGGGTCGAAGTTGATATTCTGGCTCCCGTACATCCCGCACACGTACACACTTCCCGTCCTCTCGTCCACCGCCACACCTGGCCCATCGTCATACTGGTTTCCGCCCCACGTGCGCACCCATTGAAATCCGCCGTTCAAATCATATTTCACCAGGAAAGAGTCGAAGCCCGTGGCGAACGCATCCTTCTTGCCATGATTTGCGCGCTGCCCGCCCGTCCCGCCAGGGTTGAAATCTACCGTGCCAGTATAGGGGAAGGTTGACCAGTCGCCTTCCACGTATACAGAGCCGTGCGCCGCATCCAGCGCCAGGGTGTAGGCCTCGCCTCCGGTCGTTCCGCCCCAGGCGCGCACCCACTGGTTCGCGCCATCCGGCCCAAACTTGGTGAAGAAGATATTGTTGCTGCCATTTGGCGCGTTCGAGACCGCCGTATGGCCACCGCCGAAATCAACCGTGTTTTGGAACAGGCCCGCCACGTATGCATTCCCCGCCGCGTCCACGACCACCCCGTTGGCGGCGTCGCGGCCGCAAGCCCGGCCGAGTGAAGCGCAGGGAGTTTGGACGCCCGCGCCCCAGGTTTTGAGCCATTGATATTGACCATTCGCATCTAACTTGAGCAGGTAGGCGTCAACGGTGCCATTGTACGAGGAAAAAGTGGCGTTGGGATTGTCGCCGGCCGGGTCGAAATTCACCGTACCGTTGAATTGGCCGGCCACATAGATGTTTCCCCAGCGATCCACCGCCGTGCTTGCGGCCGACACATTGCCCGAAGGGTGGCCCCAAGCTTTCGTCCATTGATAGGCCAGCGTGAATGGGCGGCCGGCCAGCCCAGGCCGCACGGAAAATCGCTGCGGTGGAGTATCCAGGGTCTGCGGCAGACCAGCCCACGGCGCGACGTAGGATGCTGCTCCCGACGCTGCCGCCGCGTTTACCATC
>CAIQJJ010000035.1 GCA_903872065.1 uncultured Anaerolineales bacterium
ATCTTGCTGACCGCGCATGGCTCGCTTGAATCGGCAATTGAAGCCTTGCGGCGCGGCGCTCATGACTACTTGCTCAAGCCCTCCTCGCCGGCCAACATTTTGCGCAGTGTGCAGGCGGGACTGCTGCGGCGCGCCGAGACCCAACGCAAACGTCAGTTAATCGAGCAACTGGAAACATCGCTGCAAGCCTTGCGCGGGTATGAGAACCCGCCGCGAGATGTCGCTGCGCCCAAAGAGCCGCCTGAAGCGGGGATATTTCGCTTGGGAAACGGCATTCTGGTAGACACCCTTCGCCGTGAGGTGCAGTGGGAGGGTCGTGTGGTGCTGCTCACGCCGGCCGAAAGCAGATTGCTCAGGGCTTTGGTTGAAGTTCCTGGCCGGCTGTTGGGCCACCGTGAATTGGTGCAGATGGTGCAGGGATATGAGGCGACCGACTGGGAAGCCCCTGAAGTGCTGCGTCCTTTGGTCAGCCGCTTGCGCCGTAAACTGGCTGAGATTCCCAACGGGGAGAAATGGATCGTCAACGTGCGCGGCGCTGGCTACATGTTCAAACTCCCCACCTAGCGCCTGCTTTTGTCCCCTTCTCTCCCCGATCACGGGGAGAGAAGGGAAACTAAGAAAGGGAATTACGGCTTCGGCGTCGCCGTCGGGGCCGGGGTCGGGACAATCGTCATTTGCTCAGCCAAAATGGTGTTTGCATCAGCGTTCAATGTGTCGAGCGTGCTCTTCACATCCGCGCCGTCTACAATCGCCGCCATGGCTTCCACCGCCTTGGCGCGGACAAAGTCGTAGCCAGGCACCGGCGGTTCGAACTTGGAGTATTTCAGCAGATCGAAAGCCGCCTTATAGGGGACATTGGAGGCAAAGTAATCTTCCAGGCCGGCGGCCACACTGGCGCGCACCGGGAAGTAATTGCTGGCCTTGGCCCATTTCGCTTGAACTTCGGCGCTGGTGTAATACTTGATGAACAGCCAGGTCGCCAGTTCGCGCTCGGGGGTCGTCTTGGGCATGGAAACGCTCGCGCCGTACACATTCATCGCCGGAGATTCGCCGGTGTGAGGCAGCGCGCCCACGTTCCACTCAAAGTTGGCCCCTTCGCTCACCGCCGTGCCGTAAAACGGCAGGCCGGAGCTGGAACCGATTGAGAACAGCAGTTTACCCGTGCCAAAATCGGTCTGGTCGCCATAGTTCTCGGTGACGAGCGTGGCGCAGCCATTGACAAACAGGTCTTGCAAGAAGGCCATTGCTGCGACGGACGCATCACTGTTATAAGTGAATTGCCCAGTCTTATAGTCGAACACATCGCCGCCAAAGGCAAAAGCCCAACTGGCGAAGCGCGACGCATCCAGGCTCAGTTCATAGCCAGCGCTGCCTTCCGCTGTGGATTTGCTGAAAGGCTGCTGCGCCGCTTTGCAGGCCATTTCTTTGAACTGCTCAGGGGTGGCCGGCGGGGCGTCGTAACCGAGCTCTTTCAGCCACTCCGCATTGTAGTACAACACTTCCATCGAGCGGTTGGGCGGGAACCCTAGGCGCTGATTCTTGAAGTTGGGGAAGACATCCTGCGCAAAGAAGCCAGGGAAGAAGTCTTTTTGATCTTTCAAGGAAAGACCCCATTTGTAGCTTTTCACCAGGGAGGTCATATCCACCAGGGAATCGGCCACCTGGTAGGTAGCGGCCTGGTTCTGATACGCAACCACCAGGTCCGGCACATCCGCCGTGTTGAGCAGGGCCAACATCTTGTTGAAGATGTCATTGTAGCTGCCCTGGTACTCTGCCTTGACGGTGATGCCCCATTCGTTGGTCTGGTTGAACGCATCAATGATCTCGTTCAGCGCCGTCTCGCGCTCTTTCGAGTGGTTGTGCCAGAAAGTGACCGTCTGCCCGCTGGGATCAACCTTGAACCACGGATCGGACGGTTCGGGGAGCAGCGCCATTTGTTCGGCCAACAGCGCGTTGGCTTCCGTGTTGAGCGGGCCTAACGTGCCGGCGACATCCGCGCCATCCACAATCGCGCTCATGCCCTCGTTCACTTTCGCTCGCACGAAGTCATAACCGGGCACTGGCGGCTCGAAGATGCCGTATTGCAGCAGGTCGAAGGCGGCCTTGAACGCCGGGTTGGCGGCGAAGTAGTCCTTCAGGCCCTCGGCGACGCTGGCGCGCACCGGGAAGTATTGGCTGGCCATAGCCCATTTCGCCTGAACATCGGTGCTGGTGTAATACTTGACGAACAGCCAGGCAGCCAGTTCTTGTTCGGGAGTGGTCTTGGGGATGCTGACGCTGGCCCCGTAGATATTCATTACCGGATCAGGGGTGGTGTGCGGGATGGCGGCCACGCTCCACTCGAAGTTGGCGCCCTCACTGGCCGCCGTGCCATAGAACGGCAGGCCGGAAGATGAACCGACAGAGAAGAGCAGTTTGCCGGCGCCAAAGTCAGTCTGGTCGCCGTAGCTCTCGGTGACAATCGTCGCGCAGCCGCTCTTGAACAGGTCTTGCATGAAAGCCCAGGCCTGTTGCGCCGCTTCGCTGTCATAGGTGAAAGCGCCCTTCTGATAATCGAAGACATTGCCGCCAAAGGCAAATGTCCACGAGGCGAAGCGCGAAGCATCCACACTCAACTCATAGCCGATGCTGCCTTCGGCGGTCGCCTTGCTGAAAGGCTGCTGCGCCGCTTTGCAGGCCATCTCTTTGAACTGCTCAGGGGTGGTGGGCGGGGCGTCATAACCAAGTTCTTTCAGCCACTCGGCGTTGTAGTACAAAACTTCCATCGAGCGGTTGGGAGGGAACCCTAGGCGCTGATTGTTGAAGTTCGGGAAGACATCCTGTTCCCAAAAGCCGGGGAAGAAGTCGGCCTGTTCTTCGGCTGAAAGGCCCCATTTCGGGCTGTTGACCAGGGGGTTCATGTCTACCAGCGCATCGCCGACCTGATAAGTGGCCGCCTGGTTTTGATAGGCAACCACCAGGTTGGCAACATCTGGGGTATTCATGAAGGTCAGCATCTTATTGAAGATATCGTTGTAGCTGCCCTGGTATTCTCCAACGACGGTGATGCCCCATTCGTTGGTCTGATTGAACTCGTCAATGATCTCGTTCAGCGCGGTCTCGCGCTCGCGCGTGTGCTGATGCCAGAAGACAACCGTCTGTCCGCTGGGATCGACATCCGCCCAGGCATCCTCAACCGCCGGAGCTTCAGTAGGTTCTGGCGCTTTGGTCGGTTCCTCGGCTTTGGTGGCCTCAGGGGCCTTGGTGTTTTCGGGCGCCTTGGTCGGTTCCGGGGCTTTTGTAGCCTCAGGCGCTTTGGTGGCCGCTTCAGCTTTGGTGGCTTCAGGCGGGGTGGTGGGTGCAGTGCCTTGCTGGCAAGCGGCCAGGATCATCGAAGCGATAATTACCAGGCCCAGCAGGCGAAGCATTGTGTTTTTCATTACGGACTCCTCCAAATAGATCAGATTTTTTTTGAGATTTTCACCAACAATGAGAAAAGGAAAATAATATCTTTGTCCAGGGCCTCCTTTCTTCTCTCCTTTGCATAGAAACAAAAACCTATCCTTTCAATCCCGTTGTTGCAATTCCTTCTGTGAAATGCTTCTGGGTCAGAAAGTACAGGATCAGCACTGGTACCAGAGCGATCACCGCTCCAGCCATCAACAACTGCGTCTCAGCCCCCGCTTCACTGACAAATGTCCAGAGTCCCACCATCAGCGGACGCCAGCGATCATTGGTTGTCACCAGCAGCGGCCACAAAAAGGCGTTCCACGAACCGATGAATGAAAAGATTGTCACCGTCATCACTGGCGCCTTGCTGATCGGCAGCACAATTTGAAGCAGAAAGCGCAGGTGGCCTGCGCCATCAATGCGCGCCGCGTCCCATAACTCATCGGGGATGGTGACGAAAAACTGCCGCAGCAGGAAAATGCTGAAGGCGTTGGCCATGAATGGCACCGTTAACGCCGGAAGCTGGTTGAGCCATGAACCTTTCCATTCCACCAGGCCAGGCAGCGGCACCACCGCCCCGCGCACCATCAAGAAATTGGGGATCATGGTCACCGATTCGGGGATCATCATTGTGCTGAGCAGCAGGGCAAATAATACATCTCGCCCGAAGAAATGAATGCGGGCAAAGGCATATCCTGCCAGGATAGAAGTGGTCAATAGGCCGGCCAGAGTTACCGCGGCGATAATCACACTATTCACAAAGTATTTGTAAAATTTGGCCTCGTTCCACGCCTCGACATAGTTGATGAACTGCGGCGTCTTGGGCAGGGTTTGACGCAAGATCGTTTCTCCCAGGGTCATCAAAGAGGTAGAGAGCATCCACAGGAAAGGCAGCATGGCGACGATGGCCCCGCCGGTCAGGATCAGGTAAATCACCGCCTGTCCCCATGGGATGCGGAGCAGCGGCAGCCGGAATTCGCGGCGGATGCGTGTTTTCTCATTTGTGACATTATCCATAAAACACCTTTTTCCCAAACACTTTATTTTGCACCAACGTCAGTCCCATAATGATCGCAAACAGCAGGATCGCCTGCGCTGCGGCATAACCATACTGGTTGGCTTTGTAGAAAGTGTCAAAAATCGAAACGCTGGCAACGTTCACCGTCCCTTGCGCCGAAGGGACGCGCATCACATAGATGTGATTGAACGCCTTGAAAGTGCCAATGAAAGCCACCAGCGCCAGGTAAAACGTCACCGGCGATAGCAGCGGCAGGGTGATATGGCGGAAAGACTGCCACTTGTTGGCCCCATCAATCTCGGCGGCTTCATAATACTCGCGTGAGATTGACCCCAACCCGGCCAAAAAGATGACTGTGTTGTAGCCGACAAACGTCCAGACGCCAAAGATCATGATCGAGGTCAGCGCCATGCTGGGCCCATTCCAAAAGCCTGGCAGTTGCAGCCCCAAAAAGACTTGGTTAAATGCCTTGGGTTCAAACAGCCATTTGAACGGCCCCATATTGAACAGCCCCATCACCTGGTTCGCCAGGGAGGTATTGCGTTGGTTGAAGATGGTGCGAAAGACCAACGCTGTGGCGACCACCGGGGTGATATAAGGCAAGAAATAGATCATGCGGAACAATTCTTTGGCCCGAATATTCTTTTGAAAAAGCAAAAAGGCCAGCCCCAGGGCGATCGCCAGTTCAATTGGCACACTGCCCAGCGAATAATAGAGCGTGATAGGCAGGGAGTTCAGGAAGGCTTTGTCGCCCTTCACTGCCATTTGTTCCCAACCTTGCTCTACTACCCACAGCCCCCCGCCTGCAATGGCCAGGCTTACCACGCCAGCGATGATGCGCTTAACCTGGCTTTCAGCGCTGAATTTTTGCCAGAGCAAATACGCCAGCAGGAACAGCATGAAACCGCCCGTAAAAATGGCGGCCCCCTGCCAACTGCCGATCGCTTTTACGTAATTATCGTCGCCGATGAAAGGGCCTTGTTTCACCCGCCAGTTATACAGGCTCATGTAAAAGGCATAACCGATCGGGAAAAAGCCAAACAAACTGATAATTACCACCGCCGGCAAGATAAACAAATACCCGGTCAGGTGTTCGCGAATGGTAATCCATCGAATGAATTTCCGCGGAAACTTACGAAGAGGGGGATGAACAGGGTTGATCGTGCTCAAGAGAACGCTCTCCTTTGGGCAATCGAAAAGGTGGATTGGAAAATGCCCATCCAATTATAAATCACTTCGCGCCAAAGTTTTTGGGTTTTTCTCGATTTGGTGGGAAGAAAAAATTAGCTTGATTGTCATCACCGTCCTGAACAACGCCAAATTGGAGTTTTCCCAAAAAATTACCAAAGTGTGTGTTGGTACGGTGGTTTGTGTCCATCCAACAAGATAAATGGCGCGGCGCGGCGCGCTGCAATCCCCAACTTGGTCAGCGAGCTTAAATCGCGCAGCTTGCTTTGGCGGCGCGCCGCCAGGATCGCGTCGGCTGTCTTTGGCCCAATCCCTGGAATGTGCAGCAGAGCGCGCCGTTCAGCGCGGTTGATCTCAACCGGCTCCAGCAAATTCATCCTGGCCCAGGCCAGCTTGGGATCCGTATCCAGCGGCAGATTTTGGTCGCTCTTCTCGAAGGGTAAATCTTCAAGCTGAAAATCATAATCGCGCAGCAGAAAGGACGCCTGGTACAGGCGATGCTCGCGCCAGGCATCTGTTGGCGGGACGTTCTCCAGCGGCGTATCGCGAATCGGCGTGAAAGCAGAATAATAAGCCCGCCGCAGGCGCAGCTGCCGGTAGAGATAATCCGTCGTCTGCATCAACTCCAGGTCACTGTCGCCCACTGCCCCAACCACAAACTGCGTCACCGATGAGGGCCAGCGCCCATTCCAGCCTTGCATGCCGGGCCGCGTGCGGCGGATTTCATCAATCCAGCGCAGCGGCTGCACCAATTCCTCGATGAACTGCTTGCGCGGGGCCAATTCCTGCAAGCGCCGCGTGTTGGGCGCCTCCAGGTTGATGGAAACGCGGTCGGCAAGCTGCATGGCGCGCTCTACCTGCTCCCGCTCTGCCCCCGGCATGACTTTCAAGTGCAAATACCCGCGGTAGCCCAATTTCCCACGCAAAATTTCAGCCGTATCAATCAGCTTATCCTGTGTGCTGCTGCCGCCGGCTGCCACCCCTGAACTGAGGAACAAGCCCTCCGCAATCCCCTTTTGCTGTAAGGCCATAAAAGTACGGGCGAACTCATCCGGCGTAAACGTGGCGCGGCGAAAATCGCGCCCGGCGCGAAACGGGCAGTAATAACAATTGCGTTCACAGGCTGAAGTCAGCAGCGTCTTGAGCAGCTTGATCTTTTGCCCGCCGCCCAACTGCGCCGTGCCAACACACAGCGAATCCTCTTTGGCCGGTGAAAGTTTCGGCATACTGACGCCCCCGCGCCCATCGGCCTCTTCCGCCGGCTCCAAATTCATTTGCGCCGAAAGCATCTTAAGCTGTTGATATGCGTCCATAGCTTTATTATAGAACAAATGGGCGAAAAGTCAATTGCTTTTTTCCCGCGCGGGTTTGCGGATGGCGCGCGGGCTTCTGGAGTCTAGGCTTTAGCCGGTCGGGGGGTTGTGACAAACGCCTGGCGAATCGGCTAAAAGCCTCGAATCCAGGGCGGAGGGCGCTTCGACAAGATCACGCTTCGACAAGCTCAGCGCGCCTACCGATAGTGGTAAAATGTCCCTGGTCAATTTCCAGGATGGCGTCAAACCTCCTTGATGTGGATTAGAAAAGGATACCTATGTTGAAAAAATCAACTCAGTCGCCGCCAATATGGCGGCCCGTCGGACTGATCTTCTTGGTGGGGGCGATTGTCTTTTTACCGTTTGCCACTCGCCTGGGTTTCTACCGCGATGATTGGTATATGCTCTGGTCAGCCTATACGCGCGGCGTGGGTAGTATTATTGACCTATTCTCGATTGATCGCCCCTTTATGGGATATACCTACGCCCTCACCTACCGCCTGCTCGGCAATTCTCCCTTGCCCTGGCAGCTTTATTCCTACCTTCTCAAGACACTGGGCGCGGTGGCCGTGTATGGCATTGTGCGCCGCTTGTGGCCGGAGCAGGCACGCGCCGCTGCCGCTGCCGCTCTTCTCTACCTGGTTTATCCTGGTTTTTTGGGGCAGCCGAACGCCGCCACCAAAACCAACCAATTGCTCAGCCTGACCGCTGAACTGTATTCCATTTGGCTGACGGCCCTGGCGTTGGAGGGCCGGCGCAAAAAGGCGCGCCCGGTCTTGATCGCCGCCGCTTTGGTTTTGGGCCTGCTCAATTTCCTGCTGTATGAATACATGATCGGCCTCGAAGGGCTGCGGCTGTGTCTGTTGTGGCTCATCCCCCAGCAAGAGACGCCTTTGCCTCTGCGCGACCGCCTGCGCCGCCTGGTTCGCGATGGCTGGCCCTACCTGGCGCTGATCATCGTCTTTCTCACCTGGCGGCTGGCTTTTTTCAAGAGCGAACGCGAGGGCGCTGACCAATTTTCATTGGCGCAGGGGGCGGCGGGCAATTTGCGAGGCTTTTTAATGTACGTTGGCCTGGAATCCATCCTGGACCCATTGGAGACGGTGATCCTGGCCTGGGGCGTCCCCTTTGAGCAGTACGCCGTCCTGGAAAAGCCGCGCCAGCTTCTCACCGCCCTCTTGATCGCCGGCCTGGCGACGGTCCTGGTCTTGGCGGGGCTGTGGTGGGAGAATCGCCTTCGCCGCCAAGACGAGGAAGAGTCTGGCCGCGCCCGCGCCCTCTCGGTCTGTTTGATGAGTCTTTTAGCGCTCTATGGCGCGATGTTTCCTGTGCTGCTCGCCGGGCGGGATGTGGATTTCACTGGCGGCTTTGACAAATATACCCTGCATCCCAGCCCGCTGGTAGCGATCTTGTTGGCTGGTTTTATCTTCGGCTTCCTGCGCGGCCGCGCCCGCCCAATCCTGCTAGGGCTGCTGATCTTCTTAGGGGTCGCCACGCATGTTCTCAACGCCTATCATTGGGCCAGGTTGTGGGAGAATGAGAAAGCCATCTGGTGGCAGCTTTGGTGGCGGGCGCCGGGCTTGCA
The DNA here is from genome assembly GCA_903872065.1 of uncultured Anaerolineales bacterium. GTDB lineage: Bacteria > Chloroflexota > Anaerolineae > Anaerolineales > UBA4823 > CAIQJJ01. The sequence goes on from CAIQJJ010000035.1 coordinate 8,534, forward strand.
AGATGGTACCATCTTATTAGCCTCTTTGCCTGAAGATAACTTTTTTGAAGATTATGAGATGTGGGGGCCGGCCAATTTGATCTACCGTCCGACGGTTCAGACGGTCACGCTGGGCGCAGAGCTGCTCAATGCGGATACGGTTTGGGAGGTGTGGGCTGGCGTGGTGGAAGCGCGCGGCATGCGCAAATTGGAGTATGTGCGGGATTACAACAAAAGCCTCCTGCTCGCGTTGCCGGGCGATAGTTCGTGTCTCAAAGTAGTTGACCGCGAAGATATCTTGCTCCCTCTGCGCTTTGAACCGCGCCTCATCCCCATTTTGAACTTCTCGCATGTCGAACAGATCGATCTGACCGCCCAGAGAACGACGCCCCCGCCAGCGATCTTTGGCCCGGAACCGCCTCACACCTGGTGTTTCTATTATCAGAGCGCTGCCCAGGCCAGCCAGGCCGGTGATTGGGAAACAGTCGTCCGCCTGGGGGACGAGGCGTTGGCGGCCGGCGCCAGGCCCGTTGATCGGGCGGAGTGGCTGCCGTTTCTGGAAGGCTACCTGTGGGCGGGGAACGAGGCCAGGGTCAGCCAGGTCAAAGCAGAGATCGCCGCCGATGCCCCTCTCGTCAAGCAGGTCTGCGCAGCCCTTGCTGGCAAGCAGTTCCGCTTTGGCGACTCTATTCACCAGGCGCTTACCCAGGCGCTTTGCGCTGAGTGACAGGATGGCCTCGATGTCTGTTTTACAACGTCGTTACCTTTATTTTGCCGTTTTTGCCGCCGGCATGACCACCCTGGCGCTTGAGTTTGGCGCCTCACATCTGCTCGGCCCGGCTTTTGGCGATAGCAACCTGGTTTGGGCCAGTATCATTGGCTTGATCATGGTCTACCTGACGGTGGGCTATTTCTTGGGTGGGCGTTGGGCCGACCGCAGTCCCTATCCCACAACGATGTATCGCATCCTGGCCTGGAGCGCCTTCACCGCCGGCCTGACCCCGCTCGTTGCGCGCCCGGTTTTGCTGCTGGCAGCCGCCGCTTTCGATGAGCTGCAGGTGGGGGTGCTGTTTGCCTCCTTTACCGTGGTCTTGATCTTGTTCAGCGTGCCGGTGACTTTGCAAGGTATGATCTCTCCCTTCGCCATCCGCCTGGGGATTGACGATCCGGCCCACGCCGGCGAGATTTCCGGGCGCATTTACGCCATTTCAACGCTGGGCTCCTTCCTGGGTTCTTTCTTGCCGGTGCTGGCGCTGACGCCGCTGATCGGCACAACCTACACCTTCCTGGTCTTCAGCGTTTTTTTGAACCTGGTCGCGCTGATCGGCCTATGGCTGTCGGCCGGGCCGCGGGCGGTTTTGAAGTTCCTCTGGATGCCCCTTTTGCTGGCCCTGTTGGCCGCGCTGTGGGCGCGCGCCCCGATTAAAAATACCCCCGGCCAGATTTACGAGACCGAGTCCGCCTATAATTACATTCAAGTGCTGGAAGTGGATGGCTACCGCTACCTGCGCCTTAACGAGGGCCAGGGGATCCATTCCATCTGGCATCCCACGGAGTTGTTTTATGGCGGCCCCTGGGAGCAGTTTTTGGCCGCTCCCTTTTTCAATCCCGCCTATACCCCCGATCGGGTGCAGTCCATCGCAATCGTCGGCCTGGCCGCCGGCACCCTTGTCCGCCAGGCCTCGGCGGTTTTTGGCCCCATCCCCATAGATGGCTTTGAGCTTGACCCCAAGATCATTACCGTTGCTCAACAATATTTTGACATGAACGAGCCAAACCTGACGCCGATCGCCGCCGATGGGCGCTATGGCCTGGCGCACAGCGGACGGCGTTATACCATCATTGGCGTGGATGCTTACCGCCCGCCGTATATCCCCTGGCACTTGACCACGCAGGAGTTCTTTCAAATTGTCTTTGACCACCTGGAAGACGAAGGGGCCTTGGTGATCAATGTCGGGCGTTCGCCGAGCGACCGCTCTTTGATCAACGATCTCGCCACAACCATTGGCAGCGTTTTCCCCTCCGTCTATGTCATGGATGTGCCAGGGACATTTAATTCGATTATTTACGCCACCCGCCAGCCGACCGGGATTGCAAATCTGTATCGCAATTACGCCGTTTTGACTGAACAGGCCACGCTGCACCCCTTGCTGAAAGAGTCGCTCAGCCGCGCCATCCTCTACCTCCAGCCCACGCCTCCGCCCTCCAGGGTTTATACCGACGATCTGGCGCCGATTGAGTGGGTCACCAACAAAATGGTTTTGAGCTATGTCCTTTCCGGGCAGGCTGCCGAGTTGAAGTAAAATCCACAGAGTACAAGATGTCCTCCACCCCTTTCGATCTCGAATCAGTCTTTGAAGTAGACGATTATTTGTATTTTTACAGCGCTTCTCTTACCGATGAGCGTACTGACGCCGAAGTCGCCGCTTTGGTGCTGCTGCTGCAATTGGAGAACTCTTCGCAGCGTATCCTGGACCTGGCCTGCGGCTATGGACGGCACGCCAACCGCCTGGCGGCTCTGGGACACCGCCTCACCGGCATCGAATTGATGTCAGGTTTTTTGGCGCTTGCCCGCCGTGATGCAGAGGCGCGCCGCGTCATGGTGGACTACCGCCAGGGCGATATTCGCCAATTGGATTTCAAGGATGAGTTTGACCGTGTGATGCTGCTCTTTACTGCCTTTGGCTACTTCGATGACGCCGAAAACCTGCAAGTGCTGCGCAATGTCCAGCGCGCTCTCAAACCCGGCGGCCTGTTTTTGATGGATGTCCCCAACCGCGATACCTTTTTGCGCCATTACCAACCCTCGATTGTCATCGAGCGCGACGGCAACCTGATGATTGATCGGGTGACGATGGACAGCCTCAACGGGCGAATGGTCAACAACCGCGTGGTCATTCGCAATGGGGTGCGCAAAGACAAACCCTTTTCCGTGCGCCTCTACAATCCCGGCGAACTGCGCGCGGTGCTGGAACAAGCCGGCTTGGAAATTGTCCGTCTGCTGGGCGGTTGGGATGCTTCCCCTGTGTCTATTGACTCGCGCCGCCTGGTGGTGATCGCTAAAAAGCCGGATCTTCCTGCCGGTTAGGCCGCAGGTTTGCGGGCAACCAGGCTTGCCAGCGATTTCAGCCTTTCGCCAGGCACCCAACGCTCCTGGTATTCAATAATTTCCAGCGAGGCGCTGAAATTGGAGCGCAGTTCATTTGGGATCAGCAGGCAGTTGGGATCGATCGCCGGGTCCTGGCAGAGCATATCCTGCGTGAAGGTCTCAAAGACCAATATCCCGCGCGGCTTGAGGGCGCGAATGTACTGCGGCCACAGGCTGCGCCGGAGATAGTAAAAATTGACAATCACATCGAATTTTTCCGCCGGCAGGTCAAAACGCGTCAGATCGCCGATCACTGCCATTAAATTGGGCAGG
>CAIQJJ010000036.1 GCA_903872065.1 uncultured Anaerolineales bacterium
CAGCCGGATTCATCCGGCGCTGTCTTAGCCCTGGCATTCATGCCAGGGATCCCCGGCCCGATCCCCCCGCCACCGGACGAGACGTTTCCCTCCCCGCGCCGCCAGGGGAACGCCGGAAAATCCAGGCGATCAATCGCCTGGCTAACGAGCAGCGCCCCATCAATGGGGCTTGGACTCGGACTATCGAGCCGCGCGACCTCCATCCAGCAGGTATAATCTCCCATTGGAGAAGCAATTGGATGACTGACAACCGGCCCTCTTCTACACTATCCTCTGAACAATGGCTCGCCCGCGGCGCTGCGTACCGGGAACTTGCGCAGGTCTTATGAGCGCGACAGCCCCCGTGTGCCCTGAATGCGGCGCGCCCTGGCCAGAGGGCGCAAGCTGTGAAAGCGCCTTCCACCAGATGCTCTATTGGGAGAATGAAGACCCCGCACGGGGCGTGGTGCATCACCTGATGGTCTTGAGCTACCATTTGCAGCACCCCAGCCTGTATTCTCCGGAAGGCCTGGAATACGGGCTGCAACTGTTGGAAGATTTCTTGGAGGGCGGCGTCTCGCCGCAGCAGGCGCGCCGGCGGAATCGCCGGGCGGTGGCTTCTGACCAGCGCCAGTGGACGATCCGCAGCCGGCCTGGGCGGCCGGGGGTCTACCAATCTCCAGTGCATTGGAGCATGCGGGCGCTGGACGTGGTGGAGGCCGGTGCGGAACAGTATGTCCCCAGTGTGCAGCAGTGGGCCCGCGCCATCCTGTCCGACCTGCGCGCTGCCGGCCAGCAAGCCCCTAAAGGCCTCGGAGTCCTTTAGGGGCTGCGCCGGCGAGTCTGCCGGGTTCTTTTCGGTGGTTCACCGGAAGCATGTTATACTTTCACTGTGTTCCAGCTTGATTGACAGGAGGCGCAGCGATGCAAGAGTTTGATTATGTCCGCGTCCAAAGTGTCCAGGAGGCGGTCGCCCTGCTGGCCGGCGAAGAAAACCGGGCCAGGATCCTCTGCGGCGGCACCGACCTTTTGGTGCAGTTGCGTGAAGGCCAACGCCAGGCCAGGCTGTTGGTAGACATCAAAACCATCCCCGAATTGAACCAGTTGCACTACGATCCGGTGAATGGGCTTACGCTGGGCGCGGCGGTGTCCTGCCTGCGCCTGTGCCAGGATGAGACCGCCCGGCAGCTTTATCCCGGCCTGGTGGAGGCGGCGTCCCTGATCGGCAGCGTGCAGATTCAGGGACGCGCCAGCGTGGGCGGCAATGTGTGCAACGCTTCGCCGGCCGCCGATTCCATCCCCGCCCTGATCGTCCACCGCGCCGTGTGCCGCCTGGTCGGGCCGGGCGGCGAGCGCCAGGCCGCCATCGAGCAGTTCTGCTGCGCGCCGGGCAAAACCATCTTACAGCGCGGCGAGATCCTGGTCTCCTTGCACCTCCCGCCGCCCCCGCCCGGCTTTGGCGCCGGCTACCTGCGCTTTACCCCGCGCAATGAAATGGATATCGCCGTCGTGGGGGCCGGCGCGGCGGTGATCCTGGCTGAAGACCAGCAGACCATTCGCTGGGCGCGCCTGGCATTGGGCGCGGTCGCGCCGACGCCGCTGTGGGTTGAAGCCGCCGGGGATTTCCTGGCCGGGCGCGCCGCCGATGCGGAGAACGTCCAGCAGGCCGCCCGCCTTGCCCGCCAGGCGGCGCGTCCCATCCGCGACGTGCGCGGCGAGGCCGCCCAGCGCAGCCAACTGGTAGAAGTCCTGGCGCGCCGCGCCCTGGAGACCGCCATCCAGCGCGCCCGCGCTGCCGTCCATTAGCGGAGCAAGGAGAGCGAGATGAATTCAAAACCTTATGCCAAGAAAGTCCAGGTTCAGGCGCAGATCAACGGCGAGCCGGTCGAATTTCTGTGCGAGCCGCGCCAGACTTTGCTCGAAGTGCTGCGGGAGAGCCTGGGGCTGACCGGCGCCAAAGAAGGTTGCAGCAACGGGAACTGCGGGGCATGCAGTGTGCTGCTGGACGGCGTCCTGGTCAATGCCTGCCTGGTGCTGGCGGTCGAAATCCAGGATAAGCGCGTCCTCACCATCGAGGGCCTGGCCCCCCGCGAGGGGCTGCACCCGCTGCAAGAGGAATTCCTGCGCCAAGGGGCGGTGCAGTGCGGCTTTTGCACCCCCGGCATGATCTTATCCGCCAAGGCGCTGCTGGATCACAACCCACACCCTGGCGAGAGCGAGATCCGCCGCTGGCTGGCAGGCAACCTGTGCCGCTGCACAGGCTACGAAAAGATTGTGCGGGCGGTGCAGGCGGCGGCGGAACGGCTCTCGCAGCAAGAGGCCGCCGTGGAGGTGAAGCCATGAGCGCAGACCCACAAGATTCGGTGCAGGAAGCAGCGCCGGCCTACCGCGTGATCGGCACGCGCCCCATCCGCCAGGATGGGCTGGACAAAGTGACCGGACGGGCGGTCTTCGGGGCGGACGTGCGCCTGCCGGAGACCCTCTACGGCGCGGTGCTGCGCAGCCCGCACGCCCATGCCCGCCTCCTGTCTATAGATACCCGCCAGGCCGAGGCGCTGCCGGGGGTCAAAGCGGTTGTGACCGCCGCCGACCTGCCGGCGATCACCCTCGAGGGCGATTGGGGCGATAATTTGCGCTACCAGAGCCAGAACACATTGGCTGCGGACAAAGTGCTTTACTACGGGCATGCCGTGGCGGCGGTGGCCGCCGTCTCCCCGCACATTGCCTCCGAAGCGCTGCGCTCGATCCAGGTTGTGTATGACCCCCTGCCGGCGGCGCTGGATGTGCGCCAGGCGATGCGGGAGGACGCGCCCATTTTATTGGATACCCTGCGCACGGACAGCCTGGGGCAGAGGGGAAACCAGCCTACCAATGTCGCCTCCCATGCGCGCTTTGAGCGCGGCGACCTGGAGCAGGGTTTTGCCCAGGCGGCCCTGGTCGTGGAGCGCGAGTTTGAGACCGCCACGGTGCATCCGGGCTATATCGAACCGCAAAACGCGAGCGCCATCTACCAGTCCAACGGCCAGGTGACGATCTGGTGCAGCACGCAGGCCGCCTTCGGCATCCGCGACGATGTCGCCAACGTCCTGCAAATCCCCGTCGGCCAAATCTGCGTCATCCCCACCGAGATCGGCGGCGGCTTTGGCGGCAAGAACAGCGCCTATTTGGAGCCGCTGGCGGCGCTGCTTTCCAAGAAGAGCGGCGGCCGCCCGGTCAAGATGGCCATGAATTACAGCGAGGTGCTGGCCGCCACCGGGCCCACCTCTGCCTCGTACATCCATGTCAAGGTCGGCGTGGATCGGGATGGCCTGATCACCGCCGCCCAGGCGACCCTGGTGTACGCCGCCGGCGCTTATCCCGGCTCGCCTTTGTGGGGCGGCATGCCGGCCATCTTCGGGGCTTATCGCGTGGACAACCTGCGCGTGGATGGCTACGATGTGGTGGTCAACCGTCCCCGCTCTGGCTCGCTGCGCGCCCCGGGCGCAGCGAATGCGGTCTTTGCCAGCGAGACGGTGATGGATGAAATCTGCGAGAAGCTGGGCATGGATGTGTTGGAGTTCCGCCGCCTGAACGGGGTGCGCCAGGGCGACCGGCGGTCGGATGGCGTCCCCTTGCCGCGCATCGGCTTTCACGAGGCGCTGCAGGCCGCTCGTCAGCATCCCCACTACACCGCCCCGCTGGGCGGGCCGCATCGCGGGCGCGGCGTGGCCTGCGCCTACTGGGGCAATCACGGCGGAAAGTCGAGCGCCACCGCCAGCGTCCATGCGGATGGCAGCGTCAGCCTGCTGGAAGGGTCGGTGGATGTAAGCGGGACGCGCACCTCACTCGCCATGCAACTGGCCGAGACACTCGGCATCCCGCTCGAGGCGATCCACCCGCGCGTGGCCGACACCAACGCCGTGGCGTATACCGAGGGCAGCTACGGCAGCCGGACGACCTTCGCCACCGGCTGGGTGGTCTATGAATTGGGTCAAAAGCTGATCGCCCTGCTCAGCGAGCGCGCCGCCATCCTGTGGGAGACATCGCCCGACCAGGTGCAGTTTGCGGAAGGGGTTTTCTCGCACAAGGGCGGCGAGAAGCGCCTGGCCTTCAAAGAATTGGCGGCGCGCCTGGATGAGACCGGCAGCCCACTGATGGCCAGTGTCTCGCTCGCCGCGGGCGGGGCCGGGCCGGCCTTTGCCGTGCATCTTGTGGACGTAGAAGTGGACCCCGAAACCGGCAAGGTGCAAATCTTGCGCTACACGGCGGTGCAGGATGCCGGCCAGGCCATCCACCCTGGCCTGGTCGAAGGGCAAATTCAAGGCGGTGTGGCGCAGGGCATCGGCTGGGCGCTGCACGAAGGCTATGTGTACGACGAGGCCGGCCGCCTGCTGAACGCCAATTTGCTCGATTACCGCCTGCCCACCTGCCTGGATGTGCCGGCGATTGAGCCGGTGATCGTCGAGATGCCCAACCCGCGCCATCCGTACGGCGTGCGCGGCGTGGGCGAAATCCCGATCATCCCGCCGCCGGCCGCCATCGCCAACGCCATTGCCCGCGCCGTGGGCGTGCGGCTGACCCAACTGCCCATGTCGCCGGGGCGGGTGCTGGCGGCGCGGCTGGCCAGGGACGCCTGAGCATGCCGGTGATCTGGATCCCGGCCCTGCTGCGCGATTTGACCGGCGGCGCGGAACAGGTGCGCACGCCGGGCGGCACGCTGCGCCAGGCATTGGACGCCCTGGAAGCGCGCCATCCCGGCCTGCACGCGCGTTTAATCACCGGCGATCAACTGCGCCCCGATGTGGCGGTGGTGGTAGATGGCCTGGTCAGCCCCCTGCGCGTGCGCCAGCCGCTCAACGAAGACAGCGAGGTGCATTTCATCTCCGCCAGCAGCGGGGGCTGAGGCGCCTCTAACGCGGCCAGCGTTGGGCCAGGCGCGGCAGCGGCGGGAAGGCCGCGTGGGGCTCGACCTGGTACCAGTAGGCCACCGAGGCGATGTCATCCGCCAGCGGTTGGTATTTGCCGTTCGGCCACCAGCCCAGGGCCTGGATCGTCACGCGCAGGTCTTGCGCGAAGCAGATCGGATCCATGATGTGCCAGCGGTACAGGCTCCACTTGGGCGGCCCGTCCTGCCCGGCGTGCTTAAGCACATTGCCAATATAGGCGGTGCTGTAGATTTCAGGAAAACCGTAGCTCCCGCACAAGTAGTCCTCCGTGCCGGTGCCGCAGATGGTGGGGAACGGGCCATCCCCGTCAATGTAGAACTTGACCTCTCCCTCGCCGAACCAGCCGTCGGATAGCTGCGTCCAGGCGAGGAAGGTGCCTACGTATTTGCCCGACCCCTTGATCCCGTCCACGATCACATAGTCTGGATGCTCGCGCTCCGTGACCGCCCGCCGCCACTGGGCGTGGAAATAGCCGGCGTCTTCAGGCACGTCAATCTCAGTGTAGGTGATCTGATAGGTCAGCAAGCCCAGGTCTTCCTGATCCTCGTTGGTGAAGGTGATCCGGGCGCGGCGGCGGAACGGCATCGGCCAGTAGCAGTTGAAGGCCGAGCGCGGGTTGACGATCACCGCCAGCGAATTGACCGGCGCAAATTTGTTGTGGCCTACGGCGAAGAAATCCGAGACGGGCGTCTCAATGGAGGGCGTTTCCTCGCCATCCCAATAGAAGCGCAGAATGTGCGAGCGGCCCTTGGCCGGGTCAGCCACGAGCCAGATGTGCTGGATCACGCCTGGGCCATCCACGTCCATGATGGTCAGCGTCTCGCCGGCCTTCACCTTGTGAAAGGGGTTGACCTTCCAGCCCTGCCCCAGGTCGCTGGCGGCCGGGCTGAAGGGGTATTTCTCGCGGTCGGGGATCGCCATGCCGCCCATCCCTTTGCCGCCGGTGGGGTTTTCCGGGCAGACCGAGCGGGTGCGGGCGGCGTTGATCAGCGGCAGCCCGCCCATGCCAAGACCTAAGCGTTCAAATGCGTGCATCTTATTTTCTCCTGTTGTCAGAAGAGACCCTAAGGGTTTCCGAAACCCTTAGGGTCTTCTTTCTTTAATGAAACACAATCTCCGGGCGCGGGGTGAATTGCAGCGCGTACGCCGGCGCATCCGGCAGGCGTCCGGGCAGGATGACCGTCGCGGTTTCGGCTTGCAGCGTCAGCGGGCGGCTCTCGCCCAGCAGGCGCACGCCGGTTCCGGCGGCAAAGCGCAGGCCCGGCAGGATGATCTTTGCCTCAGCCGGCGCGCCGCGCAGGATGGCGTACAAACTGTCGCCTTTTTGGGTGAAGCGCACCGGCGTCTCGGCGAGGGACTGGCTTTCGGCCGCGACCCACGGGCGCGTGCCGAAGATCGCCTCGCCGTTCACCTTGAGCCAGCGCCCCAGGCCCTGCACGCGCTCCAGTTGCAGGGCGGGGATGCTGCCATCCGCCTTCGGCCCCAGGTTGAGCAGCAGGTTGCCGTTCTTGCTGACGATGTCCACCAGCATCCACACCAATTCATTGACCGAGAGCGCATGTTCAGCGGTCTCATTTTGGTTGTAGCCGAACGAGTAGCCAATGCCGCGCACCGTCTCCCATTTGTGGGCGGCGATCTGCTGCAGCGAGGCGTATTCCGGCGTGGTGAAGTCGGCGTGCAGGTTCTTGGGAATGCCGTTTTTGGCCGGCGACTCGAGGATGCGCCCGATCAGAAAGCGCAGCAGGGCGCGCCCCAGCGGGTTGCCGGAAAGTTTGCGCACATCGGCCTGCAAGCAGCGGTCGTTAATCACGCCGTCCGGGATGCGGTTGTAATAGTCCGCATAGAGCGCCTTGACATCCAGGCTGGCCGGGAAGCCGATGTCGTTCCACAGGATGGACGGCTGGTAGCGCTCGATCAGTTCGCGCCATTGGGCATCCACATAGCGCACATACTCAGGCGTCTGGGGAATGCCGTTGGCCATGTCCACCGCGTCCGCCACGGCGCGGCCCTCGAACAGCCAGTCCGGGCCGCCGGAGTAGTACAGCCCCATGCGCAGGCCGCGCTGGCGCACCGCCCCGGTCAGTTCGCCGACGAAATCCCGCGGGGCGTGAAAGCCGGGCCGGTGCGGGTGCGGGACGCGGCTGGGCCAGAGTTGGTAGCCGTCATGGTGCTTGGTGACCATCACCACGTAGCGCGCCCCGACCTCGGCGAACAGGTCGGCCCAGGCCGCCGCCTCCCATTGGGCGGAGGCTTTGGCAAACCGATCGGCAAAGCCAGTGTAGGGAAAATCCGCCCCAAAAGCCTCGGCATGGTACTGCTGCGTTGGACTGCCGGGGATCTTGAGCGTGTTCCAGTACCATTCGGAGTATGGGTTGTGGCTGAACCAGTAGGGAAAGCCTTTTTCTTTCACCACCTCGTGCAGCGCGCCGGACGGCGTAGCCCAGGCCGGCACGGACGAGAGGCTCCAATGCACCATGATGCCGAACTTGGCGTCGTGAAACCAGTCCGGTACAGGGTGCTGTTTCAAAGAAGCGAGGGTAGGTTGGTAAGCAGGCATGCAGCAGCTCCATTAGTTGCGTTTCGCGCTGAGATTGAGCAGCACCAGCCAGTCCAGCAAGGGGACGGCGGTCGCGGCGACGAAAGCCGCCAGGACGGCTTTGAAGGCCAGGAACCAGCCCAGGCTCAGCCCGTCCAGTCCGAGCCAGCCCAAGAGACCCACCGCCGGCGGCACAATGACATAGACGCTGGCGAAGGCCGCCCCCAGGGAGACCAGCGCCGTGTTTTGCAGCAGCCAGTGCAGTGGGCGCGGGAAGCGCGGGGCGTTGGCGATCTTGAGCAGTTGTCCATTGCGCGCCAGGCGCTTGATGGTGGGTACCGCCAGCAGCAGCGAGAAGAAGACGATGATCAAGGTCATGCCGGCGGCGTCGCTGTTGACGCTCCCCTCGGCCCCCAGCAGGGGGAAGAAGGGCGTCTGCCTGTAGATCAGCCAGCCGGCCAGCAAATTCAGGAAGAAGTTGATCCCCGCCCCCCAGAGGATCGCGTCCGAGAGGTACTGGCGCGGCGACTGCACTTTGGCCTTGTCGCCCAGGCGCAAAAAGCCGGGGCGCGGCGTGACCTCGATGC
>CAIQJJ010000037.1 GCA_903872065.1 uncultured Anaerolineales bacterium
CGTCTGCCTGCCCAATTTTGGCGATGAGACCGGCGCTGTGGCCGCTTTACAAGACGCGGGGGTGCCGATCTGGGTGCAGGCTTATCCCGATGATTATGACAAGATGGGGCCGGCCCTGCGCCGCGACTCATTCTGCGGCAAGATCTCGATCATGGACGTCTTCCGCCAGTACGGCGTCAAGTACACCGTGCTGAAGCCGCATACTGTCCGCCCCGGCACGCCGCGCTTCGCCGCCAATATTGACGAATTTGACCGCATCTGCCGCGTGGTGGGAGGCATCAAAGGGATGGTGGTGGGAGCGGTGGGGGCGCGCACGACACCCTTCAAGACGGTGCGCATTGACGAAGTGGCCTTGCAGCGGCATGGCGTTACCGTCGAGACCTTCGATCTGTCGGACATTTTCTTGCGCGTCAAATCGGTCAAGCCGGATGCGCCGGGCTACGCCGACAAGGCCAGCGTCTTGCGCGCCTTCACCTCTTGGGAAGGCGTCCCCGAACACGCTTTCGACAACCTGGTGCGGCTGGGCGTCGTGCTGGATCAACTGACACAGGAAGCCCGCCTGGACGCCCTGGCTATCCGCTGCTGGACTGAGATGCAGATGCAGCTTGGCATCTCGCCCTGCGTGGCCATGGGGGCGCTCAACGAGGCCGGCCCGGCTTCGGCTTGCGAGGTAGACCTGGGTAACGCGGTCGCCATGCACGCCCTCAACCTGGCCTCCTACAATCCGGTGGCGCTGCTGGATTGGAACAACAACTATGGCGATGAAGATGACAAGTGCATCCTGTTCCACTGCGGGCCGGCCCCGGCCAGTATGATGATCGGCCAGGGACACGTCACCGACCATGCCATCTTGATGAACTCGGTGGGCCAGGGCAACGCCTATGGCTGCAATGTCGGACGCCTCAAGCCGGGCGATTTCACCTTCGGCAGCCTGATGACCGACGAAGGCCGGGTGAAAATGTACCTGGGCGAAGGGCGCTTTACCGCCGACCCTGTGCCGGATAACTTCTTCGGCGTGGCCGGTGTGGCGGAGATCCCCGGCCTGCAAGATGTGCTGGCGCATATCGGCGTCAACGGCCATCGCCATCATGTCAGCGTCACGCCGGGGCAGGTGCAGAAACCGCTGCGCGAGGCGCTCGAACACTACCTCAATTTCGACATCGCCCTGCCGCAGGAGAAATGCTCATGTTAGTCGCTGAAATTTTTCAACGGGCGCGCGCCCTGGGGGTGGCCATCCCGGCCTTCAATATTCCTTACCTGCCGATGCTCGAAGCGGTCGTGCAGGCGGTTGTCGCCCAGGACTCCTTTGCCCTGGTGGAGGTGGCGCGCCCGGAGTGGATTAAGTTTGAGGCGGGCGGGCCGGCGGCGGTGGCGGCGGAGTTCGCTCGCTGGCGCAGCCCCGATCACGTCCGCCTGCACCTGGATCACATCCCCGTGATTGACGAGGACGGTCAGCGGGTGGATTACCTGCCCATCTTTCAAGAGGCGCTTGATCTGGGGTACGAGTCGGTGATGGTGGATGGCTCGCGCCTGCCGCTGGAAGAGAACATTCGCGCCACGCGCCAGGTGGTTGACCTGGCGCACGCCCGCAATACGCCTGTCGAGGCGGAGTTGGGCGCGGTCCTGGGTCACGAGGCCGGCGAGCCGCCGCCCTACGAGGTCTTGTTTGCCTCCGGGCGCGGCTTCACCGCGGTGGACGAGGCGCGGCGCTTTGTGCAGGAGACGCAGTGCGACTGGCTTTCGGTCGCGATTGGCAACATTCATGGGGCCATCGCCGTCGGGCGTAAAGATCAGAAAAAGGTTCAGGCGCGCCTGAACCTGGAGCATCTCGACCGCCTGGCGCAGGCCACGCAAATCCCGTTGGTGCTGCACGGCGGCTCAGGCATCCAGCAGGCTTACGTGCTGGACGCCATGCGGCATGGCATCGTCAAGATCAATGTCGGCACCGAGATCCGCCAGCCCTACGAGGTCGCCATGAAGGCGAGCGGCAGCGTGGCCCAGGCGCAGCAGGCCGTTTATGAGCGCACCGCCTGGGTGCTGCGCGACTTTCTTGGCATTCACGGGCTGCGCGCTCGTTTAGCCGCGCCGGCCAGTTTGTAGCGCATTGTAGCAACGACTTTCGTCGTTGTGTCTCAGGAGGTTGTCATGAGTCTTCTTGGAATTGATGTCGGCACCAGCGGCTGTAAAGCGGCGGTGTTTGCCGAAGACGGGCGCATGTTGGCAATGGCATACCAGGAGTATGATTACCAGCATCCACAGCCGGGGTGGGCGGAACTGGATGCGCGCCAGGTGTGGGAGCAGGTCAAGCAGACCATTCGCCAGGCGGCGGCCGGCGCTGGCGGCGACCCGATCAAGGCGTTGAGCGTCTCGTCGCTGGGCGAGGCGGTGGTGCCGGTGAACGCCGCCCGCCAGATCTTAGCTCCCTCCTTGCTGAACTTCGATGGGCGCGGGGCGGAATACCTGGCCGGGCTGCGGACGATCTTGGACGATGAGCGCCTGTACCGCATCAACGGCAACACGCTCGGCAATCATTACTCGCTGACCAAGCTCTTGTGGTTCAAGGAACACTGCCCCGATCTCTACCAGCAGACCGATAAGTTTTTGCACTGGGGTGGTTTTGTCGCCTTGATGCTCGGCGCGCAGCCGGCGGTGGATACTTCCCTGGCTAACCGCACTTTGTTGTTCGATCTGGATCGCGGCGATTGGTCGGATGATCTGTTGGCGCTGGCCGGCCTGGAGCGGGCAAAACTGCCGCCGGTGACCGCCTCCGGCGCCGGCATCGGTTCCGTGTCGCCGGCGATGGCGGAGGAACTGGGCCTGCCGGCGCGCACCCCCATCGTCAACGGCGGGCATGATCAGTGCTGCAACGGCGTCGGCTGCGGCGTGATTGCGCCAGGGCAGGCCATGTACGGCATGGGGACGTACATCTGCATGATGCCGGTCTTCGAGCGCCGTCCCGAACCGGCGGCGATGATCGCCCAGGGTTTAAACACGGAGCATCACGCCGCCCCCGGCCAGTTCGTCAGCTTTATCTACAACCAGGGCGGTTCGCTGGTCAAGTGGTTTCGCGACACTTACGCCGCGGCCGAGCGCAAATCCGCCGCGGCGGCCGGCATAGACCTGTACGCGAGCCTGATGGCCGAAATGCCGGCCGCTCCAAGCCGCGTGATGGCGCTGCCGCATTTCACCGCCACCGGGCCGCCGCAGTTCATCAGCGATTCATGCGGGGTGCTGGCCGGCCTGTACCTGGAAACGCCGCGCGGCGAGATTTTGAAGGGCATCCTCGAAGCGACGACGTTCTACCTGCGCCAGTGCTTTGAGTCGTTGCCGCCCGGCATCGCGGTGTCTGTCTTTCGCGCTGCTGGCGGCGGCAGCAAGTCAGATGCCTGGCTGCAAATCTGCGCCGACATTTTGGGGCGGCCTTTCGTGCGCTGTAAAGCGCCAGAGGCCGGCGCCTTGGGGGCGGCCATCCTGGCCGGTGTAGGCAGCGGCGTTTTCGCCTCGCTCCAGGAGGGCGTGGCGACGATGGTGCAGCCAGAGCGGGAGTTTTACCCCAACCCCTCCATGCAGGCGCGCTACGATGAGCGCTTTGCGAAGTACTGCCAGTTATGGCCTTTGCTGCAAGCTTACCTGCGCGACTTGAACCGCGCTTGATGGACGCTTAAGCATCACAAACTGCCAGGCTTGAATCATGTCAAGCCTGGCGGTTCATTTTTCTACTGATCCCCCCTTTCTCCATGTCATCCCATTGATCTCTTCCTCTCAAGCTGGGCGCGCAGTTCGGCGTGTTTCTCGCGCGTGATTGGGTAGAAGTACACCGCGACGAAGCTCAGCAGCAGTACCGCCGCGCTGGCCGGCCCAATCAGCCAGCGGATGGTCAGCAAGGCCGAGGCCGGCTGCACCGGGTCGGGGTTCGCCGCGCTGGCGTTGACGTAGCCAGAGAGTTCCAGCGCCCAACCGGAGATGAACATGCCCAGCGCCAGGCCCATTTTCTGTAGGAAGACGAAAAAGCCATAAAACACGCCCTCACGCCGCTGTCCGGTCTCCAGTTCATCCAATTCGATCACGTCTGGCAGCATGCTCCACGGCACCAGGTAGCCTACCGAGATACCGATCCCGCCCATGATCGCCAACAGGAAGGTCAGGACGGTCTGGCCGGGCTGCAAGAAGTACAACCCCATCAGCGCCGCCACAAAGAAACCTGCCCCCAGGTAGTAAATGTTTTTCTTGCCGATCTTGTCGCTGACCCTGGCCCAGATCAGCACCCAGATAAAGGATGAAAGCTGGATTGCCAGCAGCAGGAAGCTGAACAACCCCATATCCATCTGAATCCAGTCTTTGGTGTAGATGCGCATATTGTTTTGCGCGAACTGGATCGTCAGCCAGGAGAGCATGTAGATCAGCGTTACCAGGATGAAGGCTTTGTTGCGAAAGGCGATGCGCAGCCCCTCGAGAAAGCCTGGCCCGGCGGATGCTGCCGTTGACGACTTGGTGGCGGCGGCAAAATCTGGCTCTTTGGTGCCAAAGAAGGTGATGAAGCATGGCACGACGATCGCGACCGACCAGATGGCGGCGCTGACCGTGTAGCCGATGGATGAGCCTTTGGGAAAGAGATTGACCAGGATGCCGTGGAAGAAGGCCGCCAGCACGCCGCCCAGGATCGAGAAACTCATCCGCACCGAGGAAAGCTGTGTGCGCTCGTCGTAGTCCTGCGTCAGTTCGGCGGTCAGCGCCGCGTAAGGGACATTGACCGCGGTAAAGGCGGTGTCCAGCAGCAGGGCGACGATCAGATAGTACCAAAACTTGCCTGTCTCGGACAGCGGCGGTACGATCCATTGCAGGAAGAACGCCAGGCCAAACGGAACCGCAGCGATCAACAGCCAGGGACGCCGCCGTCCCCAACGGCTGATCGTTTTGTCTGTCAACCAGCCGATGAACGGATCGTTGACCGCGTCCCAAATCTTTGCGATCAAGAAGATATTGCCGGCCATGCCGGGGCGCAGGCCGGCGATATTGATCAAGAAATCCAGCAGGAAAAAGCCGTTGATGGCGGTGACAATGGCGGCGCCGAGGTCGCCGGCGCCGTAAGCCAGCTTGGTGGTGCGGGAAAGTTTCGTGGTGCTCATGCAGCCCTCTTGGTGCGAAAATACTCAAACTGCAAATCGGTGATTAACCGCATCCGCCGCCGCTCCTCAGGAAAAGCGTAATTGTGCGTCTCGAAAACCACTTTGACCAGGTTTGGGTGATGCGGCAGGTTATAGGAGTGTCCTTCGGGATCATCCAGGTGGATGTTTAGCAAATTGGTCGGTTCGGCGTCGAACAAGGCGACGAACAACCCCACGTCGTAAAAGACGCTGCCGCCGTCGGTGTAGTGCTGGCCGTTGAGTTCGGCAGGAAGAATATAGGTATTCATGCTCCAGCCGGCGATCAGCGCCTTGACTACCGGGGAGTTGATTACCTCCCACAGGCGGCCCTGCGCGCCAGTGCGCGGCCAGGTGAAGCGCCGCGCCGGCTGCGTCATGCCCATAAATTCGGTGAAGCCATCCGTGCGGGCCGCGGTCACGGTCATTGGCAGGGCAATGTCGTCGAAAGTGATCTGTTCAGCATGTTTGGATCCCGTGTAAGCCGCCAGCCTTTCCGTCAAGAACTGCTCCAGCGGCCCCAGGTTGCCCCAGCCAACCCAAAACTTGAGCGGGTTCTTGTTGATGGCGATGATTTTTTGCGGCTCGCAGTGCGCCATGAACTGATCCAGGTCTTCCAGGGCATGCTGCGCCGCCGGCGTGTACAGGTCGGGATGGCGCGCCGCCGCTACCTTCACCGCATGGAAGAATCCGTTCAGCACGCCGGCTGAGACGCCGTAAATCTGCCGGATTTCACCGCCGCCGCGCGCAAAGCCCTGGTCTACCGCCGAAGTGGTGGTCAGGCCGGCCAGGATGCCCGAAAACCCGCCTGCCCCGTAGATCACGTTCGCCGGCTGTTCGAAGGGGAAGCCATCCAATTGGCCGGCCAGCAGGCTGCGGAAGCGCGCCGTGAGCGTCTCGCGCTGTTCGACCGATTGGCGCATGTTGGTGCTGGCCTCGGTGGAGCCGACGTAGGGCAGGTCTACATGGTAGACTACTGGCCCATCTTGCAGCGCGGCTTGACCCTGTCTCGCCTCCGCCAGCCTCGCTTGCAGATCCAGGTAATCGTCCGCCAGCAACGCCTGGTTGCGTTCGTTGGCCGAGTGCATTACAAAAGATGAGGTAAACCAGTTGAGCTTCCACGGGCGGATGCGCGTGTAGGGGATCGTGCGCTGGATCGGGCGCGGGTCGCTGGCTTGCAGGTCGAACACGATTGCGCCGGCGTCGCTGATCGCCGGGCGGCAGTCGTAATACCACTGCCCATTGACCTGCACCGTGTCGGTGGAGAGCAGCGTGCTTAAGCCGGCGATCAGCGCATCGAGCAGCGGCGCGTCTTGCGGCGGCCCAATGTGGACGAACTGATAGTCGCATTGCAGGCTCTCATCTGGCGGGCCAAACATGGTCAGGACGGCGTCGTGATCCATGGCGCACAGGTAGAGCGGCAGGCCAAGCTCTGAGACGCGCCAGTCGCTGCGCCCACTGTATGCGACCAGGCGGGCAGCGACAAATTTGCGCAGTGGACTGAGGTCGTAGAAGCCGTTTGAGGGGATGATCGGGCGGCGCAGATCGCCGCTGCGGGCGTTTTGCAGGAAATGGCGCAGGTCAGCGATCGCCTGGGCGGCCTTGCCCCAGGTCTGCGGCGTGCGGCGTGCGGCCAGCGCCAGCCCAAAGGCCAGCGCGCTCAGGTTGCCGCCGCTCACGCCAAAGATGCGCCCCGGCGTCGGCTGCGCCTCGTCCAGCCGGCGGGCAGCCCAATCCAGTTCTTGGATGAGGTAAGGGATGTCGCCCAACTTGGCGGCTTGAAAGATCAGGGTGGCAGCCATTCGCTTCAGCCTCCCGCAATCGCCGGGATCAGATGCACTTCGCAGCCATCGCGCAGCGCATGCTCCAGCCCGACATGGCAGTGATCGATCACCAGCAGGGTGTTGTCTTCGTCTATCACGATCCCCAGTTGGGCGCACAAATCGCCCAGGGTCGCCCCGTCCGGCAGTTCGACCTGCACGCGGCGCGCCAATCCTTGCGGCGTGGCCTGTTGGAGCGTAGTGTGAAGATGGACGATAATTTTCATGGGCGTCGCGGGTTTACCAGTTGAACACCCCGTCCAGGTCTTCTTCTGGCACGTCAAACACCGGGCCCAGCGGCGGCAGCGCCTCGCGCGTCATGTATTCGGGCAGGCGGTCGTGCGCCGGGGTGAAGCCGGCCTGCCGGTTGAACTCGCGCTCGATCTTGAGCGCCTCGCGGCCCAGCACTTGCAGAATGTCCGTTCCCACGTTCCAGTCATAGCGGGCGTTGAGCAGTGCGGCGATCACGTCCGGTACAAGTGAAAAGCCGAAGCCCGAAAAGATGCACGCTCCCAGGCTGTCATAGCCGGCCATGTTGATCTGCTTGGTGCGCGAGAGCGCCGCCTGGCCCTTCGGATCGCGGTGATCGACTTTGTCGCGGATCGTCAGCCCGGCGGTGTGATCGGCGCCCTGCGGCGAGGTGGCGTAGGTGACGCCGGTGCCTTTGATGGCGCGCGGCTCGTAGCCGCTCATGGCCTGGCCCTTCACCGCCGGCACATGCTCCACGCCCAGCACCTTGCCCGTGATCGTCGCCCCGCTGCCCAGGATGCGGCCAAGCGGGGTGCCGGCGCGGATTTCGTGAAGCAGTTCCAGGGCGCGCGCCCAATCGCCAAATTGCAGCAGGCCGGCTTCCGCCGCCACGCCCAGCGCCGCCCCGATCTCGATCGTGTCAATCCCGATGTCATCGGCGGCCATATTCAGGCGGGCGATGGCGTCCAGTTCGCCGATGCCCAGGTTGGTGCCCATCAGGGCGATGGTCTCGTACTCCAGCGGGGAGACGACGCACTTGCCGTTAACATCCGGGAAGACGTTTGAGCTGCGGATGGTGCAGCCCGGCATGCAGGCGTGCGAGGGATCGCCCTCGCCATCGCGCTCCAGGATCGTCTGGCGCAGGGTTTCGCCGCTGATCGCCTCCATCTTCTCGAAATCGCCGGCCGAGAAATTGCGCGTGGGCAAGGCGCCGAAGCTGTAAGCCAGGCGCGCCACCGCCGCGGTGCCGTAATCGCGATAGACCGCCGACTGCGGATGTTCCAGCACGGCCTTGGTGAAACGCTTTTGCGCCTCTTTGAACGCTTCGGGGTGGGCGATCGGCGGTTTGGCGCAGCCTTCGGCGTCGAAGACGATCGCCTTCAGCCCTTTGCTGCCCATCACTGCTCCCAGGCCGCCGCGCGCCGCCATGCGCGACGGACGGCGCTCTTTGTCCAGGTTTTGAATGCCCGCCGCGGCCAGTTTCATCTCGCCGCCCGGCCCGATCAAGGCGATGGCGACCTTTGTCCCGTGGCGCTCGATCAGCTTTCCGGCGCTGTCATGCACGCCCAGGCCGCGTAGATCGTCCGCCGCCTCGAAATGCCCGCCGTTCTTGTCCAGCACCAACACCCACCAGCCGGCCTGAGCCGGAACCTCCTCGATGATCAATGCCTTGATGCCCAGGTAGCTCATTTGCAGGCCGGTTGTGCCGCCGGCGTTGGCCTCCTTCACCCCGCCCGTCAGCGGCGACTTGCCGCCGACCGAGATGCGGTCGCAGGAAGAGAGCTTGTGGCCGACCAGCAGGCCGGGGCAGAAGAGCAGTTTGTTTTGAGGGCCGAGCGGCTCACAGGCGGCGGGGACTTCGTCCAACAGGATGCGCGCCGTCAGGCCGCGCCCGCCGAGGCGCTGCCAGCTTTCGGGCGTCGGCTCGCGGGCGATGCTTTGTGTGCGCACATTGACGCGCCAGACCTCGGCGTTAGTCGTTCGAATTGGTAAAGAGTCTGTCATTGTTTATCTCCAGGAGAAAATAATTTCTCGAAAAGTTCTCACAACTGATTTCCTGAGAAATGAGAGCGTAACAGTTTGTGTAAGGCTTTCATTATTATCTACAGATTACGCAGATTTTAAGCCAGATTTGCAAAGATTAACCACGAATAACATATATGGTGACATTTGACA
>CAIQJJ010000038.1 GCA_903872065.1 uncultured Anaerolineales bacterium
AACCCCGCAGCGGGCCGGGCCTCTACTACGCCTACTATCTTCCCCCCACCCAGGATCAGCATCGTTGGGAGTGGCCGCGCTGGGCTTTCCCCATTACGCTGTACGAGTCGGCCCACTGCACGGCTGACCCAGGCTGGCGCGAGCGATGCCGGGTGGGCCAGGCGGACCTGGGCTGCCCGCCCAACCCGCCAGGGCCTTTCCAAAACCCCGCCTGCTACCCGGCGCCGTGGCGCGACCTGCCCGAAGCGGAACTGGTCGAGTTCCAGTCGCTCGGTGAATGGAACTCCTTCTACCCCATGGAAGTGATCGCCACCCTGGAAGAGCAAATGGAGCTTTTTGGGCGCTGCGGCGAGCGCCCGTTCCTTCTTTTTCCCGAGTCGCGCGACCGCCCCATCCGCATGAACAAGGACATCCCTTACCATTGGGCAATTCGCCCCACCGCCGAGCTGGATCGCCTGCCGGCAAGCGCCTGCCGCAACGAGTACCTGGTGTTCCAGGTCGGCGTCTTTGCCCATCGCGCCCTGCTGCCCAACCTCGCCGCAAGTTGGACGGCGCTGGAAGGGCCAGAGGGGGCCAGGCTGCCCGCCGAGGCATTGACCTGTTTCAACCTGGAGGGCTGCGATCCGCGCGGGCGGCGCTTTGTCAAGACGCTGCATGTGCCGTCCAGGGAGGTGCAGGCGCTGTGGTTTGGCGTGGACATTCCACCTGACGCCGCGCCGGGGACTTACCAGGGGGTGCTGACCATTCGCGCCCAAGACCTGCCGCCGCAGTACATTCAGCTGCAGATCGAGGTGCAAGAGGCTGTGCTGGCCGATCGCGGCGACGGCGATGGCGCCCGCCTGAGCCGCCTGAGGTGGCTCAATTCCTCCCACGCCCTGGATGAGGAGGTCTGCGCGCCCTTCCTGCCAGTGCAGGTCAAAGGTCGCACGGTCACGATCCTGGGTCGCAAGCTGGAGTTCGCCGCCGACGGCCTGCCAGAAAACCTGACCAGTTTTATCAATATGTTCCAAATTCGCCCCACCGGGCGCGCCATCCTGGCCGCGCCGGAGCGCCTGGAAGCGATCAAGGAGCAGAAGCCTGTCCCCTGGACAACGGTCAAGGCGGCGCGCTGCCGGCGGAAATCGTCCGGGCGGGCGCAGTTCCAGGCGCTCCAGGCCGCCCCCGGCCTCACCCGCCAGACCGAGACAACGGTCGAGATGGACGGGCGCATCCACTTCCGCATCCGCCTGGCGGCGGAGCAAGATGAGCAGTTGGAGGCGCTGCGCCTGGTGATTGAACTGCCGGCGGAGGTCAGCAAATATTGGCTGGAGCCGGCGCCGCCGGTTTGGGATACAGGAGTCCAGGCCCGGCTGGGCTGCGACTGCCCGCAAGCGCAAGAGAAAGCCCTGGCCGGCTTCCAGGTGGCCTGGGTCGGCGATTACAACGCCGGCCTCGCCCTGAGCCTGCCCGGCGCGGGCTGGCCGGCAGGGCCGGGCAGTTGTTTGCGGCAAACCCGCGCCGGCGGTGTCTGCCGCCTGGAACTGGAGAGCGGCCCAGTGCAACTGGCCGCCGGGCGCCCACTGACGCTTGAATTTGCCCTGTCCGTGACCCCGTTCAAGCCCCTGTCCACCGAACATTGGAACTGGCGCTACTGTCACCAGGGATATGGGCGCAATCTGAACCTGGAGGAGGGCCTCGCCGCCGGGGCGACGATCTTCACCCAGCACCAGGGTTCGCCCAACAACCCCTACATCAGCTACCTGTTCCCGGTCGCGGCGGAGCTTAAAGCGCTGGCTGAGCGCGCTCACGCCAGTGGCGGACGCTTCAAAGCGTACAACACGATTCGCGAGTTGAGCACGCGCGCCAATGAATTGTGGACACTGCGCAGCCTGGGCTACGAAATCCTGACGCCCGGCGCGGCCCGCCTGGGCTTTGAGTCGCTGGCGCAGCGGCCGCTGGAATACCAACTGCGCGACCTGGTAAACGAGCCATTTGTCGGGCAGACCTGGCTCTGCGAACACCTGGTGGACGACTACCACGCCCGCTGGCACAGCCCGATCTACGACCCGGCCGGCAAGATGATCGCCGAAGACAGTTCACTGCAGATCAGCGGGGCCTCGCGCTGGTCGAACTTCTATATCGAGGGGCTGCGCTGGCAGATGGAACAGGCCGGCGTGGACGGGCTTTACCTGGACGGGGTGACTTTTGATCGCGCCTCGTTCTTGCGCGTGCGCAAGACCCTCGTCCGCCAGAAGCCGCAAGCGCTGATCGATCTGCACGGCTCGCCGGCCGAGGTGATGGATTTCTTGGGGTTCGTGGACAGCATTTGGTTCGGCGAGGGGGCCGATTACAGCCGCGAAGCCGCCTACTGGCTGACGGCGGTCTCCGGCATCCCGTTCGGCGTCCCAGGAGAACTGCTGCAGCCAGAGGCCAGCGTGCAGCGCGGCATGGTCTATGGTCTGGCGCAGCGTTATGCCTGGATGCCGCTCGATCGGGTCAACCCATCCGCCCTGTGGCAGTGGTGGGACAGTTTCGACATCCATCACGCCGAGATGATCGGCTACTGGATGGACGAATGCCCGGCGCGCGCCGATCACCCGGCGGTCAAAGCCACCGCCTACGTCCACCACGGGCGGCGGACAGCAATCGCCCTGGCCAGTTGGGCAACGGAGGCGGTGACAGTGAGGCTGGAGATTGACTGGACGGCCCTGGGGCTGGAGGCGGGCAAGGTCCGCCTGAGCGCGCCGCCGATTGCCTTTTTCCAACCGGCGCTGGAAACGGTCTCCCTGGAGGCGCTGCCCGTAGCGCCCAATGGAGGCTGGATTGTGGTGATCGAAGCCGGGTGAAAGCCGTTGGGCATGCTATAATCTGAGCTATGGCAAATATCTTCACACAATGGAAAGAAGGACTCGCCCGCACCAGCAAGGCTGCGTTCGGGCAAATCGCGACCCTGCTGGGCGCGACGGAAATTAGCGACGAAACCTGGGATGACCTGGAAGCGATCATGATCCAGGCCGACCTGGGCGTGGACACGACGCAGGATATGCTCTTCGCGCTGGATGAACGCACACGCCGCGAAGGGATTATCTTCGCCAAAGACCTGCGGGCGGCGCTCAAAGATGAACTGCGCCGCCGGCTGGACTCGCCGCCCCCGCTGGTTTTCTCGCAGAAACCGACGGTGATCTTGATCGTCGGCGTCAATGGTTCAGGCAAGACGACCACTATCGCCAAGTTGGGCAAGCGCTTTACGCGGCAAGGCTACAGTGTGCTGTTGGGCGCGGCGGATACGTTCCGCGCCGCGGCGGTGGAGCAACTGGAAACCTGGGCCGGGCGGCTGAATCTGCCGGTCATCTCCGGCCAGATGGGCGGCGACTCGGCGGCGGTGGCCTTCGACTCGGTGCAAGCGGCGATCACGCGCAAGACCGACATCCTGCTGATTGACACCGCCGGGCGGCTGCACACGCGCTTCAACCTGATGGAAGAATTAAAAAAGGTGCATCGCGTGGTGGGCAAGGCGCTGCCCGGCGCGCCGCACCAGGTATGGCTGGTGATGGACGCCACCACCGGCCAGAACGCTTTGCAGCAGGCGCGCGCCTTCAAAGAGGCGGTCAAAGTAACCGGCGTTATCCTGGCCAAGCTGGATTCCTCGGCGCGCGGCGGGATGGCTTTCGCCATCCAGAAGGAACTGGGGCTGCCGATCCTGTTTGCCGGCCTGGGCGAAAAGCCGGACGATTTGCAGCCTTTCGACCCAGACGGATTCGTGGCAGGTGTGCTGGAATGAGCGGCCCCGATCCCATGCCGCATGAGCGTCGCATGGCGCTGACCCATGAGATTGAACGCCTGCTGCGCCAACGCTACGGCGATCAACTGCTGGCCCTGGGGCTTTACGGTTCGACGGCGCGCGGCGAAGACGGCCCTTACTCCGACATCGAAATCCACTGCGTGATTCGCGGGAAAGGGATCGAAACCAGCTTCGAGTGGTCGGCCGGGGCGTGGAAAGCCGAAGTAGACGTGTACAGCCAGGAGGTCATCCTGGCGCAAGCCGCGGCGCTGGATGGCGACTGGCCGATCACCCACGGGGCGTTTCTGCATGTGCAGGCGCTGCACGATCCGCAGGGGCTTTTCCCCCGGCTGAGCGCGGCGGCGTTCGATCACTCGCCAGAAGAGTTTCGCGACGCGGCGGCGGAGGTGATCGTGGGCGAAATCTACGAACTGATCGGCAAAATCCGCAACACCGCCCAGGGCGAAACGGGCAGCCTGGTTTATTTCTTCGTTATGCTGGCGCGCCACGCCGCATGCCTGCTTGGATTGGATCAGCGCCAGGTGTACCGCTCGACGGCGCGCCTGTTCGCCGATTCGCTGGCCTTGCCCGATCGCCCGGATGGTTATGACGATCTCTGCCACTGTGTGATGACAGGGAACGGGTTGAACGACGCGGCGCATTTGCGCGCCTTAAGCGATCTCTTTTGGGAAGGGCTGATCGCCTGGGCGGCGGCGCGCCAGCTTCCCATCGAACAGGACACCGCGGCGCTGCTGCTATCATCTCGTTCTTAGGCCGGATGAGCTAGGGGCGGCAGCCTTGCAGCGCAAGACGGAGAAAAGCCATGAAAGAACAACTGAGCAATTTTGCACGCTCGCCGCAAGGAGCGACCCAGATTGGGAGCTTCTGTGGAACGCCGCTGCTGGTCAAAGGCAAGACCTGGCTGCCGGCGGCTGAACTGCTGGTGTGGGGTTTCCTGACCCTGCGCCTCAGCCGCCGCCATCCTCAGTGGTCGTGGGGCAAAAGGCTGGCGACCAGCGCGGGACAAACGATCGCCATCCTCGGTTCGGAATGGGGCCACAACCTGGCGCATGCCGCGGCCGCAGCCCGCCTCGGCAAGCCGGCCGACGCCATCCGCATCACGCTCGGCATGCCGATCTTGATCTACCTCATGCCTGAGCATCCCAGCGTGACGCCGCGCCAGCATATTGTCCGTTCGCTGGCCGGGCCGGCCTTCAATGCCGCGCTGCTAGGCCTATCGGCGCTGCTGCGGCGGATGACGCGCCCCGAAAGCCCGGCGGGTGAAGTGGCTGAGGCGGCGGTGGGCATGAATCTCTTTCTCAGCACCGCCTCCCTGACGCCTAACCCCGAAATTGACGGCGGCCCGGCGCTGAAATGGGCGCTGGTCGAAGGCGGCTGCTCTCACAAAAAGGCTGATCAACTGGTCAAACAAGCCAACCAGGCGGTCGGTTTTGGACTGCTGGCGGCGGCCGCGGCGGCGCTGGCGCGCCGGAAGCGCTTCCTGGCGCTGATCTGTGGAATCTTTGCCCTGATCGGGCTGGAGTACGGCTTCCACTCAACCCCCAATGAAACGGAGACCCATAATGAAACTGCAACTGCGTGATTTTACGATGGTGTATGACGATGTCGGCCAGGGCAGCCCGCTGCTCTTTATCCACGGCTACCCATTAGGGCGGGCGCTGTGGCAGCCGCAGATCGAGGCGCTGAGCCAGGTTGCGCGCGTAATCGTCCCCGACCTGCGCGGCTTTGGCGAC
Source organism: uncultured Anaerolineales bacterium (assembly GCA_903872065.1). Classification (GTDB taxonomy): domain Bacteria; phylum Chloroflexota; class Anaerolineae; order Anaerolineales; family UBA4823; genus CAIQJJ01. Next base: position 5,515 of record CAIQJJ010000038.1, read on the forward strand.
TCGCCGGCGGTGGCCGGCAAGGCTTCCATGGAGACTTACGCCGCCGACTGCGCCGCCCTGCTCGACGCGCTGGAAATTCACGAACCGGTGACGCTGTGCGGGCTCTCGATGGGCGGCTACATCGCTTTCGCCTTCTGGCGCGCCCACGCGGCGCGGGTGGGACAGCTGATCCTGGCCGCAACGCGCGCCCTGCCCGATTCCGCTGAACAGCAAGAAAACCGCCTGAAAGCGGCGGCGCTGGCCGAGAAAGAAGGCGCCGAGGCCATCGCCCGCGCCATGCTGCCCAAGATGCTCTCCCCCAAAACCCAGGCCGAGCATCCAGAGATCATCGCACAAACCAAACAGATCATGCTCAACGCCTCGGTGACGGGCATCGTCAGCGCGCTGCTCGGCATGCGCGAACGTCCAGACTCGACTCCCACCCTGGCGACGATCACTGTCCCGACGCTGATCGTGCGCGGCGCAGATGACGCCTTCGCCTCTGCCGAGGAGGTCGCCGCCATGCAAGCTGCCATCCCCGGCGCGCAGTTAGCGATCATCGCCGGAGCCGGCCACCTGCCCAACCTGGAACAGCCGGCGGTGTTCAACCAGGCGATCAAACAGTTCATCGGGTTGTAAGGCCTTAAATAAACTCGCGAAAAACGACATTCCCCAGGAGATGCCCGCGGCGCGTCAGGCGCAGGAGATCGCCGCCGGCGGCCCATTCGAGCAGCCCCACTCCAACCAGGTATTCTATCGGCGAGGCGTAGACTTCTCGCAGCCCCTGGCCAAAGCGCGCCCGAAAAGCAGCGTCAGAAACCCCCTCCAGCGCCAGGCGCAGTCCCATCATCATCGTCTCACCCATCTCCGCCTGGCGCTCGATCGGGGTGATTGTCTCGTTGGCCGGCGAGAGCGGAAAAGGCTGCTCGACGAGGGACGTCTGCGCCAGGCGGCGGATATATTCCTGTGGGCGCAGCACATTGGCCAGGCGCAAGCCGCCGGCGTAGCCATGCGCCCCGGCCCCCAATCCCAGGTAAGGCTGGTTGCGCCAGTACTGCAGGTTGTGGCGGCAGGCAAAAGCCGGGGTCAGAGCCGGCGGCGCAGCCGGCTGCTGGCGCGCCCAATTCGAGATTTCGTATTGAGCGTAATCGGCGGCTTCCAGGCGCTCGCTCGCCAGTTCATACATATCGGCGGCCAGGTCGAGCGCCAGGTCAGCCTCCAGCGCCGGCAGCAGGCCGCGCCCCTCCCAGCGGGCGAGCGGCGTGCCAGGCTCGATGGTCAGCGAATACA
>CAIQJJ010000039.1 GCA_903872065.1 uncultured Anaerolineales bacterium
CCATCAGAATAATGTCATGATAGTTCATAGTCGTAGAAGAGAAAGTGATCCAGATCGGGTGGGATAGCGTTCTCGCTGCTCAAGTCGTGGAAGATGTCCCAAAAGTCTTCAGGAAGCCCGAAAGCGGTAAAACGCAACTTTTGGGGATGAGCAGATAAGGGGTGTGCGACCCGCGCGCCTGTTTGCGTATCGCGCTCATGTCGCGGGCGACGATCAACTTTTCTACCCATTGGGCGTACCATGTCCGATCAACATCCTGAAAAGCAAACACGATTCGCTCACCTTTCGCCTTGCGAGCGACCATTTCCGCATAACAGGCTTTTTCGACAGCGAAGTTAGGTGTGCCAGGTGTGGTGTTGGTTTTGACTTCCCAGTAGGCCAGGGGAAAGCCCGGGTGGTAGGCCAACAAATCCGGCCGATAACGCACCGCGCGCATCATCTGGTCGGTGTGATTCAGGCGCAGCGCTTGGTGAACGACCTCATCCAGCCACATTTCCTGACCAGTAAGCATGACCCGAAATCCCATCTTTCTGAGATTGGCAACCAGGTCTTGCTGCCCGGCCTGACCAGACGAAAGGCGTTGGTCGAAGTTCACATCTCATCTCCCTTCATGCGGCGTTTGGTTACCCCAGGTTCACCGCTTCTCAGGTTGGGCTGACCCCAATCCAACGCTGAGTCTGAACCATGGCCAGGCGCGCTGCCAACAGCAGCAACCACACATTCCAGCCCACCGTTCAGATTCGCCTTCTCTACCTGTCTGCGGAGTTTCGGGTCAATCATGGGGATGTCCATCGGTAGATCACAGAAAACTCGTCCTGGTAAACCAACTGCCAGCCGGCCAATTTCAGCGCTTCCGCCGCTGGCCAGGTACGTTCCAGCAATACCAGGTGAATATCCCACCGATCCAACACTTCCTGCCAACCCTCTTCTACCAAAGCGACCTGGAACCACTGTCCGATGATCTCATCCTGGAAGAGGTCGGCGCGCCCGTCCACAAAGAGCGGGTATTCGGGCAAAGTCCATTGGAGATAGCCGCCCCAGTTGTACGAGTTGAACAGACGTCCGGCCGGTTTTTCTGCTTTGAGATACTCCAGCGCGCCGGCAGGGGCAATCATGCCGGCTTTCTCTAACTCGACCAGGTTGGCGTCATTGGGGAGGGTTTCGGCCACACGCATCATCCCCAGCAAGACAAGCCCGGCCAGAGATGCATACACCAGGATTTTTCGGTAAAGCGGTAGCGGCGAACCGGAGCGTTTCGGGAAGCGCCTGGCCCAGGCTTCTGCCAGCGGCGCGGCGGCGCGGGTCAAAACAATTGGCGCGGCCAGCCCGAACAAGGCCACATTGCGCGCCGAATACAGACCCAGGTAAGCGAAGGATGCCACCAGCAGGAAATCGGTCAGCGCCAGGCGTTTGCGGTTGGCCCCAACCAGGGCAAAGGTGAGAAGCAAAAGCCAGATAAAGGGTTGGACAAACAACCGATGAAAATCAGGCGACTGCCATTCCTGAATTTGCTGCGCCGCTTTCCAGTGGACAGAGGCAGCCTGCAGCGGGTAAATCAGCAACGTTGGGCCATAGGGGTTGAGGCAGGCAGCAATCAAAAGCAATGGGATCAGCAGATATAACGGACAGGGAACAACTTTTAGGATCAGGCGCTTTTCGGCGATCTCAACCTTCGTCATTCCCAGGGCATACAGTCCGACCAGGCCAAAGCCGATCACCGCCAGGCCGTGGCTGTTGATCCAGAGCACCATCAAAACCGGCAGCAGCCACAAATGTTTTGCCCTCTGCCAACGGTAATCTTCCAACACCCACAGGTAGATTGCGACGAAGATCAGCGTAAACAACGCCGGGCGCGCCGAAGCGTGCAGCGACGATACCGCTGCGCCCAGTACGAGCGTCAAAGACTTCACCATTTCGTTGCCTGACAAGGCCTTGTTGGCAAAGTAAAACGTCAAGGCGAAGACAGCCCCCGTCAATAGATTCAGCCCGCCGATTCCGCCGGCTTGATAGACCAGGTAGAGCATGATTTGCACCGGCCAGCCGGGCGCCGGCCAGGGTTGGCCCAGGCGGGTATAGGAGAATTGATCCAGTCGGAGCAGTTCACTATGTTCAACCATCCACTTCCCGGCATTCAGATGCCACCAGGTGTCCGGATCAGGCGAGATGCGCGCCGCGGTCAGCAGGAAGATGCCCAGCAGGGCGATATGAGTCAGTTCGGCTGAAAAGCGGAATCGTTTCATGCCTGCCCCCGCCCGGTTTTTTGACAAGACGGCCGCATCTCAATCAATGTTCGCAGCGCCGTATCCACCATCTGACTGATCTGCGCTTTTTCCTGTGGGGACAATGTAGCCACCAATGCCTGCGTTTCTTGATTCAGCGCCGGTTCCATTTCGGCCAGGGCATCCAGCGCCCCCCACGGTAAGCCCAAGAACGAGATGTGCTTGAGATCCACGCAGGAACGCCCATCGCGCGAGAGGAGTTTTCCCTGGGCGATCACGTAGGGCCGCCCCTGGCTGACCAGGATCTGGGGTTGGTTGGCTGGCGTACCTGGTAAATGCACCAGGCTAATCCCTGACAGGTGGGGATATTTCTCGTTCAGTTTGCGGGTGATATCGAGAATGGTCTCGGCCGGGCGACCGGAGATGACCACCGGGTGGCGTTCACCGAAGAAATTCTCCAACCCATCGTGATCGGTGGTGTAGACCCAGCCGTTGACTACGACGACAGAGTTTCGCTCAAACATGACCGTCTGAACCGACTCGACTTCCAACCAACCCTGTAGGATGCTCAAATTGGTGTAAGTGGGCATAAGCTACGCAGCCTCCTGTTTTCCACCGCTTAACTGCGCCGGGCCGGCAGTTTTCAAGGTCGCAATAAACCCGGTCACGCACTGCAAACGTCGAGTGGAATGGCGTTGGCGTTCGGCCAGGGCCTGGTAAGCCTGAACGAAGTGCGCACGGTCGGCCACCGGGTTTTCCGAGAGGCACAAATAGCGCCAGCCCAGTTGCTCAACTGCCTGCGCCGCCAGTGGATTCTCAAACTTCGGCTGGGTGCAGTGTCCCACACGGCGGATTTCGGCCTGCACTTCAGACCAGGCTTCGTAATCCGTGGGAGTGGGGTTGGCGGCTTCGAGAATGTCGAAAGCGGCTGA
>CAIQJJ010000040.1 GCA_903872065.1 uncultured Anaerolineales bacterium
ATGGGCACGCGCTGGGTCAAGTCCATCCGCTATTTCCTGCCCATCTACCCGTTCCTATGCTTGTTCGCCGCCTGGCTCCTGCTCGAACTGTGGCGGCGGGCTGGCGAGCGCCGCCCGGCCCGCCTGGGCGCGGCGGCCGCCATCAGCCTGGTGTTGATCGCGACCCTGGCCTGGGCAAACGCTTTCACCGCCGCCGTTTACCAGGTCGATCACACGCGCATCCAGGCCACGCGTTGGATGTTCGCCAATATCCCCGCCCCCTTCCACCTGACCCTGCAGGGCGAGAATGGGAATGTGTCTATCCCCATCAGCGCGCCGGACAACCTGAAAATCGGGCGATCCAATCCTTTCAGCCAGGTTTTTCGCGCCCCGCAAAACGGGACGCTGCTCTCAGTCACAATTCCGCATGCCGCGGCGAGCGGGGGGACAGGCCGCTTGAGCCTGGCCATCCTGCCGGGCAATGGCAGCGAGCCGCTCAGCGAAGCCAGCCTCGATATTCCAGCCGGCGCAGCGCCGGGCAGCGAAGTGCGCGCCGAGCTCCAAAACGCGGCGCTGAAAGCCGGCGGCGCTTATACCTTGCGCGTGACGGCGTTGGACGCCGCGCCAGTGACCATCTGGCGCACGGTCGTCGCCAACGAAAGCTGGGATGAGGGTCTGCCCTTCCCCTTCGACGGCTACAACCCCTTTGGGCAGCTCTACCGCGGCCTGGAGATGGAAGTGCGCTGGTATGATACGGAGGAGAAGCGGCAAATGTTCCTGACCAACCTGGCGCAGGTGGACTATATCATCCTGCCCAGCCAGCGCGGCATCTGGACCACCTGCCGCCTGCCGGATATGTATCCCTTGACGATGACCTACTACCGCGCCTTGTTCAATGGGCAGTTGGGCTTCGAGCGCGTGGCCACGTTCAGCGCCCCACTGCGCATCGGGCCTCTGCAAGTTTCGGACGTGGCCGGCAGCCTGGCCTGGAACCAGACTCCCAGCCTGCCCGTTTTCAACAGCAATCCCCTGGCGGCAGAGGAAGCGTTCAGTGTGTACGATCACCCGCCGGTATGGATTTTCAAGAAGCGCGCCGATTTCAACCTGCAAGCCGCTGCCGATTTGCTCAACGCGGTGGATTTGAACCGGGTTCAGATCCAGTCGCCGCACGACGCAACGGGAGCGCCTTGCCAGGAGTAATGAGGCTTTTCGCTAACTCCGGTTATAATCTAGCTGGTTTTATTATCCACCCAACACTTTAGAAAGGTACCTGACTATGTCTAACCCCGTTTTTCCTCGCACCATGGTTGGCGGCATCTCTTTGCCGCGCTTACTGATCGGCACCAACTGGTTCCTGGGCTGGTCGCACACCAGCCTGGCCAAAGACAAGTTTATCCGCGAATTCCAAACCCGCGAACGCATCACCAACATCATCTGCACTTTCATGGAATATGGCATCGACGCCGTGCTAGGGCCGATGAACGAACACCTGGACCTTGCCATTCGGGACGCCGAACAGCGCACCGGCAAGCACATCATCCGCATCTACACGCCCGGCTTCGACCTGACCCCCGGCGTGCAGGCCGGCCCGAACGGGGGCAGCGCTGAGGCAGTCTTCGATCAGTGCGCCGCCTACAAAGCCGAATTCTGCCTGCCGCACCAGGCGGTGGTTGACGCTCTGGTGGATCGGCGGGCGGGCGTCATCCGCGATTGGGATATTTACGCGCGCATGATCCGCGAGCGCAACATGATCCCCGGCCTCTCCACCCACATGCCCGAATCCATCGTCTACGCCGACAAGCAGAACGCAGATGTTGAAACCTACATCCAGCTCTACAACGCCGCCGGCTTCCTGCTGCAGGTGGAAACCGACTGGGTGATGCAGATCATTCGCAAGGCCAAGAAGCCTGTCATGACCATCAAACCGCTGGCCGCCGGGCGCATCCTGCCTCCGGTGGGGCTGGCCTTCGTCTGGAGCACCATCCGCGACTGCGATATGGTCACGATCGGCACCACCACCCCCGACGAGGCGCGCGAATGCGTCGAGATTTCGCTCGACCTGCTCGATAAGCGCATCCCGGATATTGAGCTGCAAAAGACACGCAGCAAGAAATCTCTTGAGTAAGAAATCGTGAAAGTTTAAAATTCAAAAGGTTAAATTCATGTTCAGTCAATCTCTTTCTGGTTCCTGGAAGTTTCGCCAGGTGGGGTTGGACGCGGCGGAGTGGCTGCCGGCGACTGTGCCGGGCGGCGTCCACACCGACTTGCTCGCCCTGGGGAAAATCCCCGATCCCTTCGTGGCCGATAATGAAAAGAAAGTCCAGTGGGTAGCCGACACCGACTGGGAATATGTGCGCAGCTTCGAGGCCAGCGCCGAACTGCTCGCCGAAGACCAGGTCTACCTGGTATGCGACGGGCTGGATACGATCGCTGACCTCTACCTGAACGGCGAATACCTCGGCCACACCGACAACATGTTCCGCCGCTGGGAGTTCGATGTCAAAGACCTGCTGCAAAGCGGCTCGAACGAACTGCGCGTTTATTTCGGCGCGCCGGTCGCGTTCATCCGCGGCAAACAGGCGCAGTTCCCCCTGACCGGCGGCGGCGACATCCCCGGCGGGCCGCACCTGCGCAAAGCGCCCTGTCACTGGGGTTGGGACTGGGGCCCCAAGCTGCCGCCGATCGGCATCTGGAAAGACATTCGCCTGGCCGGCTATTCCATCGCCTGCCTGTCGAACGTCCATGTGCGCCAGGAACATGACGAAAGCGGCGTGCTGGTCTCGGCGGAAATCAGCGCGGAAGCCTGGGACGAGACGCCGCTGAAGGCGATGCTGACCGTGACCGCCCCAGATGGCGAAATCCAGGTGGTGGAAGAAGATCTGATTGACGACGTGGGCCTGGACTACCCGTTCATCACCCTGAGTGCGCCGATCGCCGAGCCAGAACTGTGGTGGCCGAACGGCTACGGCGAGCAGCCGCTCTACGAGGTGCATGTCGAGCTGCTGGCCGATGAAAAGGTGTTGGACAGCCAGGACTACAAAGTCGGGCTGCGCACGCTCGAACTGGTGCAGGAGCCGGATCAATGGGGCAAATCCTTCACCTTCTATGTAAACGATGTGCCGCTCTTTGCCAAAGGGGCGGACTGGATCCCCGCCGACTCTTTCCCCACGCGGCTGACCGAGGCCTCGCTGGAGGGGTTGATCCGCGGCGCGGCGCAAGCCAACATGAACATGCTGCGCGTGTGGGGCGGCGGCTACTATCCCGAAGACATGTTCTTCGACCTGTGCGACCGCTACGGGATTTTGATCTGGCAGGACTTCATGTTCGCCTGCGGCATCTACCCGGCGGACGCTGACTTCTTTGAGAATGTGCGCATGGAAGCGATCGAGAACGTGCGCCGCATCCGCCACCACGCCAGCCTGGCGCTGTGGTGCGGCAACAATGAGATGGAGCAAGGCTGGGTGGATTGGGGCTGGAATAAGCCCAACGATCCCACCAATCAGCATCTCAAGGCCGGCTACGACCGCATGTTCCACCACCTGCTGCCCGACCTGCTGGCGGAAGAAGACACCGATCATCCCTACTGGCCCAGTTCGGCCTCGTCTAACCGCGCGTTCGAGCAGCCCAATGGACAGGAGCAGGGCGACTGCCATTATTGGGATGTCTGGCATGGGCGCAAGCCGTTTACCGCTTATCGCAGCCAGTTCCCGCGCTTCATGAGCGAGTTCGGCTTCCAGGCGCTGCCGCCTTTCAAGACGGTGCAGACCTACGCCTCCCCCGAAGACCAGAACATGAACTCCTATATTATGGAACATCACCAGCGCTCCGGCTCAGGCAATGGGCTGATGCTGGCGCAGATGACGGACACTTTCCGCACGGCGAAGAACTTCGAGTCGCTGGTCTACCTGAGCTTGCTGCTGCAAGCGGAAGGCATCCGCTACGGGGTGGAGCATTGGCGGCGCAACCGCAACCGCGTCAGCGGCACGCTAATCTGGCAGCTTAACGACTGCTGGCCGGTAGCCTCCTGGGCCAGCCTGGATTACTACGGGCGCTGGAAGGCGCTGCACTATGCCGCCAGGCGCTTCTATGCGCCGGTGCTGCTCTCGGTGGAAGACAGCGGGACGAAGATGGGGGTGCATGTCACCAGTGATCTGCTGGAGCCGTGGGATGGTGTGGTGCGCTGGCAGCTTGCCACGATCGGCGGCGAGGTGTTGGAGTCGGGCGCGAAGACGCTGCGCGCCGCGGCGCTGCAAGACACGCTGGTGGGGATGTACGATTTCGCCCGCCAGGTAACCGATGAAACCTGCCGCAAGCTGGTCTTCGTCTGCGAACTGTGGCAGGGAGAGCTGCGTGTGGCAAGCTGTGTGTCAGCCTTTGCCCCCAACAAGCACCTGGAACTGGGTGATCCGGGCCTGACCATCAGCATGATCGAAAAAGATGGGCAGTTGGCCATCGGGCTGCAGGTCAGGTCGCTGGCGCGCTTTGTCGAGGTAAGCTTCGAGGGCGCGGACGCGGTCTTCAGCGACAACTATTTCGATGTCGCGGCCGGGCAGGCGACCACGATCACGACATCTCTGCCGGCCGGCTGGTCTCTGGAGCAGGCGCGCGCCGCGCTGCGCGTGCGTTCGCTGATCGATTCGTACCGGTAGGTTGGAGAGGCAAGCCAGACCCTAAAGGTTTTGGAAACCTTTAGGGTCTGGTATAAGACATCCTGTGAAAGGAGAATAACGGCATGACCATTCAATTGGTAATCCCCGATTCCGTTGCTCAGGCGATGCGCCTGCCGGCCAGGCAGCGTCAGCAGCAGCTTATGCTAGAACTTGCCTTGACGCTGTATGCGCAAGGAATTTTGTCGTTTGGCAAGGCGCGCGAACTGGCCAATACTGACCGCCTGGCGTTTGGGCGCTTGCTAGGCGAGCGCGGGATTGCCCGCCACTATTCCGACGATGATCTGGCGGATGATGTGAGTTATGCCTGTGGTGAGTAATACTTCGCCCATTTTAGGATTGGCTGCTATCCGCTGTTTGCACCTGGCGCGCCAGCAATTCGAGCGCCTGGAAATTCCTCCGAGCGTGTTTGGAGAACTGAAAACGCAGACAGATTTCCGCGGAGCAGCGGAGGTCGCCCAGGCTTTGCAAGCGGGTTGGATCGTTCAGGAAACCGTACAAGACCTCGCTCTAGTGCAGGCTTTGGCCTTGGATTTGGATCGGGGTGAATCAGAAGCAATTGCCCTGGCTTTGCAGCGCCGCAATCAACAAGTATTAATAGATGAATCAGATGGCCGCGCCAGGGCAAGGGCAATGGGTTTGAAACCAATCGGCGCATTGGGAGTTTTGTTGCGTGCAAAGAAACTTGGTCAGATCAATTCCGTTCGCCAGGCAATGTTGGATTTGCGCCGCGAGATCGGCTTTTATATCAGCGATGAACTATTCGTTTTAATCTTGAGGCAAGCTGGAGAAGAATAGACTCCACCACAATCCGGTCAAGCATGGATATGTAAAGAATGAGGAATCAGAACATGAGCAACCAATCTTCTCTTATCAGCAATGCGTTTCAAACCTTTATGAAAGAAGCGCCCCAACACGCGCAAGCATGGGGGACGATGGTGCAAGGCCTGTCAAATGCGAGCGCCCTCGATAAAAAGACGGCTGCTTTGGCATATTTGGCGGTCCTTGCTGCACTACATTTGGAAAGCGGGATTCCCTTTCATGTCCAGACAGCCAAACAATTGGGTGCTTCGCGTGAAGAAATTATCAGTGCAATTTTAATTGGATTACCCGCTGCGGGTCATCGTGTCACACAAGTGCTGCCTGCCGCAATTGCGGCCTATGATGCTCAGGCTGCACAGCCTGGGTCAGGTTCGGCGTGAATCCTGGGAACCTCCCCGTTACAGATTGGCAAAATCATACGCCACGTAGGGCAGGTTTTCGAGCAGGCGCTCACGGCGGCCGTGCATGAAGCCTCGAATCCAGGGCATCCCCTCGTACGGGCCAGGGCCAATGCTGCGGTGGATCACTGCATACAAATCAATCTCGCGCAATTTGAGGAACGGGGGAATCTCTTTGAACCAGGCGGCGTCCAGGTGGTTTTCGCGCCGGTAGCCCTGCAAGAAGGCGGGGAGAAACTCCGCCACTGCGGCGGCAGGCTCGGGATGATTGGTGATGGCGTAGAAAATGACCATCGCCAGATCGTAAATGTAGTGGCCGTAGCAGCAGTCGTCGAAGTCAAACAAGGTAAGCCGGCCGGTCTCGTCTACGAAAAAGTTGCTGCGGTGCGCGTCTTGATGGATCAGGCCATAACTGGCATTGTCGCGCGGCAGGGTCTGCAGGTACTTCAACAGGACGGCAAAATGCGCGGCGATGTCGCCATCCTGCGCCGGCAGGAACTGCACTACATTCACATTGTCGTCCTCATCCCAGGCATAGCGCACACAATCGGGATGGGGCGGGGTGTAGCTGCGGCTGAGGGCGTGTATGCGGCCAATCAGTTCGCCGTAGCGCTCGAACAAAGCCGGCGTCCATTCAGAGTCATCGGCATCTTTCCCGCGCGCCCGTTCGAAAGCGGTAGCCAGGAACTGCCCGCCCTGCCCATCATCGAGCGCCTCGACCAGGCGTCCACTGGCCGAGAACAAGGCGCGCGCCACCCCCGCCCCGCCGGCCGCCAGGTAGTTGATCCAATCCACCTCGGCCTGGATCAACTGCGGCGAGCGGCGCAAACTGTGGCCCAGGCGCAAAATACCGGGCTGCCCGTCGCGCTCGAACTCAAAGAGAAAGCTCTCAAAGCCATCCAGCAGGCGGATATTGCCCTCGGCAATGTCATAGCGCTGCATGGCGGCGTGCAAAATGGGATCGTTGAAACGTGTTTTAATACGAGGTTCCATAGCCTATTACCTGCGCGACAGTTTGCCGCGCGCCAGTCGTTCTTCAATGATTGCTTGCGCGAACTCTTCCGGCACGATCTCATAATGCAAAAACTCCAGCGAGAAATCGCCGCGTCCGGAGGTCATGTCGCGCAAGTTGGTGATGTAGCCGCGCATCTCAGCCAAAGGGGCCGCGCCGCGGATCGCCCGCCGGCTGCCGCGCTGTCCCACATCTTGAATATCGCCGCGCCGTCGCGAGAAATCGCCCATTACCACGCCGAGATAGTCTTCGTTGACCAGGATATCGGCGCGCATGAGCGGCTCCAAGAGCGCCGGGCGGGCCAGAGTCAGCGCCTGGCGCACCCCCATCGAGCCGGCGATGTGGAAGTCCAGCGGCCCGGAATCGACCTCGTGGAAGCGCCCGCCGAGAATCGTGACGCGCACGTCTGTGACCGGGTAGCCGGCCAGGATACCCTTGCTCAGCGCCTCGCGGATGCCGCCCTCGGCGCTGCGGGCAAAGCCCTCCGGCACCTCCACCGGCGAGGCTTTGTTCTCGATCTCGACCCCCAGGCCACGCCCCAGAGGCTCCACCCGCAGCCGCACCACGGCAAAATGACCGCGCCCGCCGCTCTGTTTGCGATAATCGCCCGTCGCGACCGCTTTCTGGCGCACCGTCTCGCGATAGGCCACCTGCGGCGGACTGGATTTGGCGACAATACCAAACTCGGAGCGCATGCGATCCACAGTCACCTCCAGGTGCAGCTCGCCCAGGCCGGAAAGCGTCTCTTCTTCTGTTTCGGCGTCATAGCCGGCCAACAGGGTGGGGTCTTCCTCGCACAGGCGGCGCATCACCTGGCGCAGTTTCTCGCGCTCTTCAGGCGTGGCGGGCGTCAGCGCCACCGTAATGACCGGTTCTGGGAACGTAAAGGGCTGCGCCGCGGCGGCGATCGGGTGGTCGGGATCGCATAAGGTGTCGCCGGTGGCGGCGCTCTTCGCCCCGACCAGCGCCATCACATCGCCCGGCAGCATCCTGTTGACCAGTTCGCGCCGGTTGGCGTGGATGCGGTAGATGCGGTCAATGCGCTCCCTGGCCTGGGTGCGCGGATTGTAGACCCACTGCCCGCTCTTCAACTCGCCGGAGAAGACACGCACCCAGACCAGGTGGCCGACATGCGTATCCGAGACGATCTTGAAGGCGGTGGCGCAAAACGGTTCATCCACACTCCGGCCCTCGGCGTCCAGCGGGGAGGGCAGGTAGGCCGCCACCGCGTCCAGCAAGGGCTGAATGCCGATGTGTTTCTTGGCCGAGCCGCACAAGACCGGAACCAACTCGCCGGCGATGACGGCGCGGCGCAAGGCAGCCTGGTAGTCAGCCGGGGAGGGTTCGTCGCCCTCCAGGCGGCGCGCCAACAGGTCTTCGTCAGAGTCGCAGATTAAATCGAGCAGCGTGGTGCGCAAGGCGGCGGCGGTCTCTTGCAGCGCCGGCGGGATGTTTTCCTCGTGCGGATCAAGCTCGCCCGGCGACCAACACAGGGCGCGCCAGGTTAACAGATCGATCAGCCCCCGAAACGAGTCTTCACTGCCCAGCGGCAGGTGCAGCGCCACAGCGCGCTTCGTCAGGCGTTGGCGGATATCGTCCAACACCTTGAGAAAATCGGCCCCCAGGCGATCGAGTTTATTGACGAACAACAGGCGCGGCAAATGCTCGCCCTCGGCATGGTTCCAGACGGTCTCGGTCTGCGTTTCCACCCCGCCCACGCCGCACAGGACAATCACCGCCCCGTCAATGACGCGAATCGAGCGCACCACCTCGGCGGAAAAATCTATGTGGCCGGGGGTGTCAATCAGCTGCAGGGTATGCTCTTTCCAGGCGCAGGTTGTGGCGGCGGCGGTGATGGTAATGCCGCGGGCGCGCTCCTGCTCCATCCAATCCAACGCCGTGCTGCCATCGTCCACACTGCCAATGCGGTGGATGCGGCCCGTGTCGTACAGGATGGCTTCCGAAGTCGTCGTCTTGCCGGCGTCAATGTGGGCAAAGACGCCGATCACACGCGTGGCCGCCACGCGCCCCTCCAGGCTGTCCGCGGCATCGTCTCGTGATGGGCCGGTCATTTCAGCTCTTCTTCGAAGGGACAAACATATACCATCTCGCCATCGTCCATCTCGGCGGCGTGAAAACCCAGGCTCTCATAGAGCTTGATCGCCTTAAGATTATCTGGATGAGTGCTGAGCGCCGCCTCGCGGCAGCCCTGCCGGCGCGCCTCGGCCATGATCTCCTGCAAGGCAGCGCGCCCATAGCCCTTGCCACGCTGCGTCTCGGCGATCATCAGGCGGCCCACCCACATCCGCCAGTGCTGTTGATCGTCATAATCCAGGTTGTAAAGCGCATACCCGACCAGTTCGTCGCCGTGGTAGATGCAGCAAGATTTCGACCCCGCCCAAAACTGCGCCTCAGCGATCGAGACGGAATTGGGGGCGACGTGACGGTGATCAGGGCCGGTGGGCAGCTTGACGCACTTGTACCAGTTGTTCCGGTTCACCGGAACCAGGCGCACCAGGTTTTGCGCCGCCGCCGCTTCGTCCGCCGCCTCGAAGTGGGGATTTGGCAGATTGGGGTCCAGGGAATCGTTGTACAGCGCCAGGCCGCGCCGCGCAAAAAGCGCCTCCACGCCGACAAAGACATCCAGGATCGCCTGGCGCAGGCGAGGCAAGTCCTGGTAGCTGCCCTGCACCAGGATGTCGAGCAGGTCATCGAAGCGATCGGGCTTGATGGGGAACTGGCGCGCCTGCTCGATATAGCGCGCAAAGGTGATGAACGGACGCCGGTTGAGCAGGGCCAGCACCTTCAACAAGGTCAGCACGGCGTCCATGAGCAGCAAGCTGACCCCCTCGACGTTGTTCTGCTCGACCGCGTTGAGCACTTTGGCAAACGACTCTTGCAGCGGGCCGCGTTCCTGGGCGGCGACCTGCAAAAACTCGGCTTCGGAATGCTGCGCCGCCTGGGCCTGCTGCAGCAGTTTTTCGAGAAACGGCGCGTTGTAGACCGGCAGCAAGCGATCGGAGGCCGAAAGATGCCAGTGCGGGGGCAGTTCCAGCCGGTCGCGCAAGAATTCCTCCGGCGTGCGATACAGCACCTCGATCAGCATGCCATCTACCACGCGCTGGAGATAGGCATCCTCGCCGACCGGCTTCTCCTTCAAAAAGACTTCCATTTCCAGGTCGGAATAGGCGATGTCCTCGCCGCGGGCGTAGGAGGCGCTGGCGGCGATGGCCAGCAAATTGTCGCCGAATTTCTTTTGCCAGAGCGGGATCAATTGTTCGATGAGCGCGGCGCGCTCGGCG
>CAIQJJ010000041.1 GCA_903872065.1 uncultured Anaerolineales bacterium
CTGTGATAAAAGAAGCCCTGAGCAACGCACGATGGCGAAACGCAGGGCTGAAAAGCTTGAAAACTCGGTATGAAGAACTGCGCCAGACTTGATGAACCGCCGGATGCGGACCCGCATGTCCGGTGGTGTGAGAGGGGGCGGTTAGCCGCCGCCCCCTACTCGATTTTCTATAAGCGGGAGTTTCTTGTGACAACCACACGTATTTTTATAGACTTTTGGAATTTTCAGCTATCGGTCATCCAATTAATGGGCAAATCTTACCGCGCCGATTGGTTAAAGATTTCTCCATGGATGGTTGCCCAAGCGCAGACTTTAACTGGCTGTTTGCTTGATTGCCTTGAGACAAGGGTATATTTGTCCTATAACCCGCGCGTTGCTGAAGATAGGCGTTTGAAAGATTGGGCTCTTAACACCCTGGATAAATTTCCGGGCGTGAGGGTAATTGCTACGGAGCGGAAACTGAAATATGCTCCATACTGCCCGGTTTGCCATAACCAGGTGCAAAATTGCCCACACTGCGGCAAATCTATGGTCGGCACTGTCGAAAAAGGGGTGGATACGGCTATTGTGACCGATATGTTCAGTTTAGCATGGGAAAATTCGTGGGATGTTGCGATTTTACTCTCATCTGATCGGGATTTTATACCGGCGGTGGAAATGTTCAATCGCAAAGGATTACGCGTCATCAACGCTCATTTTCCTCCTGCTGGCGCGGAACTGGCGCGCTTGTGCTGGGCGAGTATTGACCTGCGCGCCGCTTTGAAAGATGTTTCTCGCTGAGAGTGAACCGAATCATGCCTGGCTTAGATTTCAACACCACCCGTACTTACCTGAATGATTTTCGTTTTGGCGCGCTATTTATTGACGTTTTAGGCTGGTCGCAGCCAGGCGGGATACAACCGCTGAGGGTCAAAATCCAGGCGCAGAACTTCAGCCTGAAGCCGGTCGCCCAACTGGCCGGGATCGTGGTCTTTGAGGTCAGCGCCGCCGATGGGCAGCTTCCTGACGCCAGGGCGCGCGCTGAAATCCACCAAGAGGCCGCCAAACGCTATTACGAGAACCTGCTCATTTTCCTGGACGGGCAGCGCACGCAAAGCCTGTGGTATTGGGTCAAGCGAGACCACGCAGGCACAAACCGCCTGGCGCGCTCGCTCCCACGCGAGCATTTGTATGTGCGTGGGCAGCCCGGCGATCTGTTCCTGGGCAAGCTTAGCGCCATGTTCGTGGATATTTCCGAGTTCGACGCCAGCGGCAATATCAATGTGCTGCAAGTGGCTGGACGGCTGCAGAAAGCTCTGGATGTCGAACGCGTTACCAAGAAGTTCTACACGGAATTTGCCGAGCAGCGCCTGGAATTCATCGAGTTCATCCAGGGCATTCCCGACGAGCATGACCGCCGCCGGTACGCTTCGGTGCTGCTCAACCGGCTGATGTTCATTTATTTTCTTCAGCGCAAAGGGTTCATTGATAACGGCAGCCTGGATTACCTGCAAAAACACCTGGCAGCCAGCCAGGAGCGCGGCGCAGACTGCTATTACAGCGAGTTTTTGCGCCTGCTGTTCTTTGAGGGCTTTGCCAAGCCCGAGGAAAAACGCTCTGCCCAGGCAAAAGCGCTGCTGGGCAAGATCCGCTATCTGAACGGCGGGCTGTTCTTGCCCCATCGCGTAGAACTGGATCGGCGTTACGCCATCGCAATCCCCGACCAGGCTTTTGAAAATCTTTTCCGCCTCTTCACCAGCTATTCCTGGAACCTGGACGACACCCCCAGCGGGCAAGATAATGAGATCAACCCGGATGTATTGGGGTATATCTTTGAGAAATACATCAACCAGAAGGCTTTTGGCGCCTACTACACCCGCCCCGAGATCACCGAATACCTGTGCGAACAGACCATCTATCGGCTGGTCTTGCAGCAAATCAACACGCCGGGCATCCCCGGCCTGGTCGCGGCGCGCCAGTTTGAAAGTGTGTCAGAACTGCTGTTGAACCTGGACGCCAACTTGTGCCGCCAACTGCTGTTGACCCTGGGAAAGTTGAGCCTGCTCGACCCGGCCTGTGGCTCGGGCGCCTTCCTGGTGGCGGCGATGAAGACGATGATCAACCTGTACAGCGCCGTGATCGGGCGGATCGAATTCTTGGGCGACCAGGCACTCAATGACTGGCTGCACAAGACGCGCACGGAGCATCCCAGCCTGGCGTACTTCATCAAACGCCGCATCATCACCGACAACCTGTACGGCGTGGACATCATGGAAGAAGCCGCCGAAATCGCCCGCCTGCGCCTGTTCCTGGCGTTGGTAGCCTCGGCGCAGACGGTGGAACAGCTTGAGCCGCTGCCCAACATTGACTTCAACATCCTGCCCGGCAATTCGCTGATTGGCCTGCTGCGGGTAGACGAAGCTGCCTTTGACCGCCAGGGCAAAACCACCATGCAGCAAGGCAGCTTTTTCCAGAAGTCTTACCGCCAACTGGTGGATGAAAAACGCCGTCAACTAGAAACCTATCGCCACACCACCCAATTTACGGAAGATTTGCAGTTCTTGCGTGACGAGATCGAGCAGGGCCGCCGGCAAGCCTATACTTCGCTGAACGATCTGCTGCTCAATGAATTCTCTCGCCTGGGCATCAAATATGAGCAGGCGACCTGGGATGAGAAGAAGCAGGCCGAAGGGAAGCCTAAGAAACGCGCCGTGCAACTGCCCGATGTGGAGGCGCTGCAGCCCTTCCATTGGGGCTATGAGTTCGATGAGGTGATGAATACACACGGCGGCTTCGATGCCATCATCACCAACCCGCCGTGGGAAATCTTCAAGCCCAACGCCAAAGAGTTCTTCGCCGAATATTCCGACCTGGTGACGAAGAAGAAGATGACGATCAAGGATTTTGAGAAAGAGCAGGCTAAATTATTGACC
>CAIQJJ010000042.1 GCA_903872065.1 uncultured Anaerolineales bacterium
ATTCGTCAAGCTGGCCAGCGAGCTGATCGTGCGCGGCGGCGGCATCCCGTTCATCTTCAACGATGACTGCTTCATCCAGGCGCTGACCGAGCGCGGCATCGCCCTGGAAGACGCCCGCGACTACGCCCCAATCGGCTGCATCGAGCTGACCGTGCCGGGGCGCGCCAGCCCGCACGCCGTCTCTGGCGAGTTTTGCGCCGCCAAGTGCCTGGAACTGGCGCTCTTCGATGGGCAAGACCCGCGCTCAGGCGTTCAACTCGGCCCGCGCACCGGCCTGCTGACCTCCTTCACCGATTTCGAGGCGCTCTTCGCCGCCTACTGCCAGCAGGTGGAGTTTTTCGCGCAGCGCATGGTCTATCACTGCAACCGCGGCGAATTGGCGCAGCGCGACGCCGGCCCGCTGCCGTGTCTCTCCACGCTGACGGATGACTGCATCGCCCGCGGGCGCGACATCACCGACGAGGGCGTGGTTTACAACTACCATTCGGTATGTTTCATCGGCACGGCCAACGTGGCCGACTCGCTGGCGGCGCTGAAAAAGCTGGTCTTCGAGCAGAAAAGCATCCCCGCCCAAGAAGTGTTGGAGGCTTTGCGCGCCAACTATGTTGGCTACGAGGCGCTGCGCCAAAAGCTGCTCAAGCAGGCGCCCAAGTACGGCAATGACATCGCCGAGGTGGATGAACTGGCGGCGCGGGTGACGGATCATTTCATCACCCTGATGGACAGCATGCGCAGCCCGCTCAACGGGCGCTATTTTGTGCATCTCTTCTCGTTCGTCTGGCACCTGGACTTTGGCCGCACGATCGGGGCGACGCCGGACGGACGGCGCGCCGGCGATCCGCTGGCCTATTCGGTGGCCGCCCAGCAGGGGCGCGACGAGCGCGGCGTGACGGCGCTGCTCAACTCGCTGGCGCGGCTGCCGCATTCCAAAGCCGCCGGGGCGACCGCCGCCATCATCGAGGTGGAGCCAGACCTGGTGCAAGGCGAGAGCGGCGGCCAACTGGCAACGCAGCTCATCTCAACGGCGGTGAGCATGAAGGTCGGGCAAATGCAGTGGAACGTGGTCACTGCCGAACGGCTGATCCAGGCGCAGCAAGACCCCGAACGCTATGGCAATATCGCGGTGCGCGTGGCGGGCTATTCGCAGCTCTTCAAGCTAGTCAACAAAGACCTGCAAGATCATATCATCGCCCGCACCAAGCACGGATGTTAAGCTCTTCGTCTGAAACCCTGGCGATCGGGATTGACGTGGGCGCGTCGAACACCAAGATCGGTCTGGTGGACTCGCGCGCCCGCCTGTTAGACCATCACGTACTGCCGTCGCATCTGGAAGGCAGCGACCCCACGCCCTTCCTGGAGATGATCAGCGCCGTGATCCGGCAGTACACGCCGGCGCGGGCGGTGCAAGGGATCGGCGTCTCGCTGTGCTGCCTGGTCAACGCCGAACACACCGGGGCGCTGCTCTCGGTCAACGCCCCGGCGCTGAACGGCCTGAACATCCAGCAGGCGCTCCACGACCGATTCGGCTGCGCGGTGCAGGTGTTGAACGACGTGCAGGCTTACGCCCTGGCCGAATACCATCACGGGGCCGGGCGCGGGGCGGAACGCCTGCTGTGCCTGGCGCTGGGCACCGGGCTGGCGATCGCCGTGATTTTGCATGGACGCTGCTACGAAACCTGGGGCGGTGTACCGGCTGACGCCGGGCGGATCATTCTACAGCCGGAGGCCGAGGCGCGCTGCAACGCCGGCGTGCGCGGCAGCGCCGAAGCGCTGTGCGGCGTGGCGCAGATCGAGCGGCTGGCGCGGGCCGCCGGCGGCGATGAGACGCTCAGCGCCCGCCAGGTGATCGCCGCCGCCAGGGAGCAGTCCGATGAGCGCGCCGTCCAGGTGATGGGCGAGATCGGCGGGCATGTGGGCCATCTGCTGGCCTTGCTCAGCCCAGTCTATTTCCCACAGCGCATCCTCGTCACCGGCGGGACGGCAGAGGCGGGCGAGCCGCTTTTCCGCGCCATCCGCGCCCGCTATGCGACCTTGATCGGCGATTACATGACCGAACTGGCGCGGCTGGAGCGCGGCGAAGCGCGCCCGGTGGAAATTCTCAAGGGCGGGTTAGGGCCGGAGGCATCCATCCTGGGCGCGGCCTGGGGCTTCTTGCAAAACGGGTAAGGCAAAACTTCCGCCGCCGGTGCGCCGGCGGCGGAAGTTTTTTGCTCACCAGTTGCGGATGCGCGACCAGTATTTATCGAGCAGGTATTGGTTGTATTCCATCCCGCCATCCAGGTTGCCGTGCATGAAGACGGGCGGCTGCTGACCGCGGAGGTAAATCTGCATGGCGGCTTCGACCAGGGCGGCATGCACCAACAGGGAGCCAGCAATGCCCGAAGCCGAACCCAGCCCCGGCTTCATCCCCTCCACTTTGACAACCGCATCCGCCAGGGGCGTGCAGTTGTCCAGGATGACATCGGCGTAATCCAGCAGCCGCTTGCCGGAGGAGTGGCGCGAGGGCTGGCTCATGCTGAAGGCGACGCAGGTCTCGACGATGACCTTATGGCCGTGTTCCTGGGCGCAGCGGGCAAAGTCAATCGGGGCGGCGTTGCGCCCGGAATTGGAAATGACCAGGAAAACATCCTGCGGCTGCGGGCGCACGTGGTCGAAGACGACATCGCCGACGCCCTCAACCCTTTCCATATAAAAGCTGCGCACGGTGTTGACCGAGCCGGCCAGGGAGAGATCCATCACCTGGCTGACCGCGGCCAGGGTGTTGGCGCGCCCGAACACTTCCTCGGCGATGGCGTTGGAGTGTCCGGTGCCAAAAATATGCACGACGCCGTCCTGCAGAACTGCATCGGCGATCAGGCCGGCCGCCCGTTCGATGTTTGGGCCCTGCGAGGCGCGGATTTGATCAAAGACTTTTTGAATGCCGGAGAAGAAGAGGTCGTAAGCGGACATGGGGGATCCTGGGGGAGGGGAAGTGGGGAGTGGAGAATGGAGAATGGAGAATGGAGAGTGGAGAGTGGAGAATGGAGAGAGAGGAGAGAGGGAAGTGAGGAGGGGATCAGGGTTGGGAGAGGGTGGAGTGGAGGAGGTGGACGCGGCCGTGGTGGGAATAGACTTGCAGGCCCTGGCTTTGGGGGTCGGGGTAGATCAGGTCGGTGATGCAGACTTCGCCCTCATTGGCGGTTACTTCCACTGAGCAGGCGTCGGCAAAGATGCTCAGGCGCAGGCGGCCCTGCGGCAGCGCCAGCGGGGCGGCGTGGCGGGCGGCAAACTGGGGATGGAAGCTGGCATCGCCGGCCTGCGTGCGGTCTACAAAGAGGCTCTGGCTGGCGGCGTCATAACCAATGACGGTCTGCTGCACGCCGCCCTGACGCAAGATGAAGCCAAATTCCGCCGCGTCGCCGGCCTCAAACTCGGCCTGGAGGACAAAGGCCTCGCCGGTGGGCGCAGGCCAGGCGCGGCGCTCGCTGTCCAGGGACAGAGCGTCCCATAACGGACGTGGGTTGGCAAAGGGGCTGAGCGGCTGCTGGCACAGGCGGATGCCGGCCGGCGTGCGGCGCAATGACAGGCGGCGCGGCAGGGTCATCCACTCGCGCTTGCCCTGGTGGTGCGCCGGCCAGGCGTAAGCCCAGTGCCCCATCCAGCCAAGCAGGAGACGTTCATCCTGCGGGGCATTGCTGAAGACAATCGCGGCGTAATCGTCCGCCCCGTAGTTGGTGGGCCAGCCGCCGGGCTGATTGGCCCCGGCAAGCGGGGTAAACTGACGGCCATCGAAAGCGCCGATGAAATAGCGCTCCTGGCTGTGGCCCAACGGCTGCGGGCCTTGATCCGCCGGCGGGGGGATGATCAAGGAGGCGTGCAGCACCCACAGCAGGTTGGCCGGGTCGCCGTCCAGCGGCAGGGTGAAGAGATCGGGACATTCCCAGGTCCAGTTGGAAGGCGCCCAGCCCGGCCCAAAGCAGCCGGCGTACGTCCAATCGGTCAGGTTGGTGGAATGGTAGAACTGAACCTGGCTGCCGGCGGTGACAATCATGATCCAAGCGTTGGCCGGAGGAAACCAGATGACCTTTGGGTCGCGGAAATCGTGGCTGCTGCTGGTCAAGACCGGGTTGCCGGCGTATTTCGTCCAGGTGCGCCCACGGTCGCGGCTGTAGGCCAGGCTCTGGCGTTGAGCGCTTTCGACCTGATG